>NZ_JASCAS010000041.1:0-39894 GCF_029967615.1 Aeromonas sp. V90_14
GGCCCCATCGGCCCCATCGGCCCCATCGGCCCCATCGGCCCCATCGGCCCCATCGCCACCATCGCCACCATCGGCACCATCGGCACCATCGGCACCATCGGCACCATCGGCACCATCGATACCGTCAGCGCCATCAATACCATCAGCACCGTCCATGCCGTCGGCACCGGCGCCGCCATCACTGCCCGGTTCCGGGAGCCACTGGCCATTGTCCGCCGGCGGGCAGTCATCGCCGGCCGGGCAGGGAGTGCGGGCCTGCAGCGGGGCGCCGTGCAGGCAGCCAAGCAGCAACAGCAGAGAGCAGAGGGTACGAGTCGGTTTCATGGAATTGACCAGGCATAAACAAGGAGAGAGGAAGAGAGGGGCCTTGCTGGCCCCTCAGACGTCGAGGTGATAGGGCTGCTCGTCCGGCTCGGCGGCGGGCAGCTGGCGATACATCAGGCGAATTTCGCTCGCCACCCAGAGCGAGAGCAGGCCGAGCAGGCTCAGCAGCGGCGCCAGGGTATGGCTCTGTTGCAGTCCGTAGGCAGACAGGGCGGCGCCCAGCAACAGCAGAATACGGATCATGAGGTGACTCCTTCTCATCATGGTGAGGGCGCGGATGCGTGCCCGTGTGGCACCAAGTGTGGCCAGTATACCCCAGCCGGTGCCCGGCAAACCGCCATCCGCTTCACATCCCCATCCTAAGGGCGGAGATAGTTAAGCGCCATCCGATTAACTCATCAATCCGCGGTCGGCCGGTTCATCTGCGCGCTCATGGTGTCGATGAAGTGGCGGATAGCCACCGCGGCCGGCTGGCCGTCGCCGGGCGGGGCGTAAAGCACGCAGAGATCGGCGGGGATCGCCTGCTCGAGCCGGATGAAGCGCACGTGGGGCCACTTCTGGTGGGCGTAGCTGGCCGGCACCAGCGCTACCTGCAGGCTGGTGGCCACCACCGCCATCAGGGTGTTGGGTTCGACCACCTCCTGGTTGAGGTGGGGGTAGAAGCCCTCCACCAGACAGGCGTTGATGATGAGGTCGGTAGAGGAGGAGTTGGCGCGGCTCATCAGCACGAACGGCTCCCCCGCCAGCTCGGGCAGGGAGACCAGCTTGCGATCCCGCAGCGGATGCTCGTCCGACACCACCAGCACCATGGACTCGCGATAGATGGTCTCGGCCAGCAGCGGATGGATGTTGACGGTGTCGGCGAAGCGGGCGAGGCCGAGGTCTATCTCCTTGCGCGAAAGCGCCTGTTTCTGCCGTTCGGGGGAGAGCTCGGTGAAGGTGATCTCGAACTCGGGGTGGCGCTGGTGACACTGGCGGATCACCTCGCCAAAGCCGGCCCAGAAGATGGAGCTGACCAGCCCGATGCGGATCTGGTTGCGCTCCATGCGCCCCGCCTGCACCACCCGGTTGAGGCCGCTTTCCAGCACGTCGAACAGCAGGGCGCACTCGGCCTGCAGCAGCCTCCCGGTGGCGGTGAGGCTCACCTGGCGGGTGTGGCGCTCGAACAGCGCCAGCCCCAGCAGGGATTCGAGTTCCTTGATCTGGGCGCTGAGCGGCGACTTGGAGACATTGAGCTGCAGGGCGGCCCGGCTGAAGTGTCCCTGGCTGGCCACCGCATGGAAGTAGCGCAGCATCTTGAGGGTGACGCGATCGCGCCAGTGACTGTCGAGGGCCAAGCGACCTCCTTCGGTGGCTGATTGAGGGCCGGGTGCGATCCCCGTCAAAGTTTGCGCGACCGGTGCGGGCAGCAGCAGGGCCGCTGCGCGGCGGATGGTCGATCCGTCTCACACCTTTGCCGGTCCGTTTTGACCGTGGCGGGGCTGGTTGGCGGCAAAACGGGGCCAATCAGCGCCATTCATGCCGCTTCCTTTGGTTTTCAGCCATTTCCCGGCAGGAAATTGTGCTGAAAATCAGGATAGTCAGGCCGATTTTAGCGATTTTTATCGCCCAATACCTCCCCTAGAGTGAGCGCCATGTCCCATTTACAGCCTCAAGAGGTGCAGCTCATGCAACAAGATCCGGTACTCAACGCCGTCGCCACCATTCTCGCCCGCAAGCCGGGTTTCGCCCCCCGCGCCGCCATGATCCTGGGCTCCGGCCTCGGCGTGCTGGCCGATGCGTTGGAGGAGAAGGTCACCATCCCCTACGAGGAGCTGGATGGCTTCCCGGTCAGTACGGTGGCTGGCCACAGCGGCGAGCTGGTGCTCGGCAAGCTGCACGGAGTGGATGTGGTCTGCATGAAGGGGCGCGGCCACTACTACGAACACGAAACCATGAAGGTGATGACCACCCCGGTGCGCACCTTCAAGCGGCTGGGCTGCGAGCTGCTGCTGGTGACCAACGCGGCCGGCTCGCTGCGCCCGGAGCGGATCGGGGTCGGCTCCCTGGTCATCTTCAACGATCACATCAACACCATGCCGGGCACCCCCATGACGGGCGCCAATGACGAGGCCTACGGCCCGCGCTTCTTCAGCCTGGCCAATGCCTATGACAAGGGGTTGCGCGGCGAGGCGCTGGCGCTGGCCGAGCGGGAGGGGATCGCCGTCAATCAGGGGGTGTTCGTCTCCTACAGCGGCCCCTGTTTCGAGACCGCGGCCGAGATCCGCATGATGCAGATCATCGGTGGTGACGTGGTGGGGATGTCGGTGGTGCCCGAGGTAGTCAGCGCCGCCCACTGTGCGCTGCCGGTGCTGGCCATCTGCGCCATCACCAACATGGCGGAGGGGCTTGGCGACGTGCAGCTCTCCCACGAGCAGACCCTCAAGTGCGCCAAGCTGGCGGAAACGGACTTCATCCGCCTCATCAACGCCTTTATCAAGCACCACTTCCAGTAAGCAGGGAACGACCAGGAGGTCAGTTATGTTTGCAGCAGGATTTCTCGGTATGGCGGCGCTGATCCTCATCGCCGTGCTCGCATCGACCAACCGCAGGGCCATTCGCCTGCGCACCGTGGGGCTGGCGCTGGCCTTGCAGGTGGCCATCGGTGCCCTGGTGCTCTATGTACCGCTGGGGCGCCGGGCGCTGGAGGGGATGGCCCACGGGGTCGACGCCGTGCTGGCGAGCGGCAAGGCGGGCATCCACTTCCTGTTTGGCAACCTGGTCAACTTCTCGGTGGACGGCATCGGCTTCGTGTTTGCCCTCAACGTGCTGCCGCTGGTGGTGTTCTTCTCGGCGCTGATCGCCGTGCTCTACTACCTCGGCATCATGCAGCTGGTGATCCGCTTCATCGGCGGCGCCATGGCGCGGCTGCTCGGCACCTCCCAGACCGAGTCCATGTCGGCGGTGGCCAACGTCTTCGTCGGTCAGAGCGAGGCGCCGCTGGTGGTCAAGCCCTACATGCCCAAGATGAGCGATTCGGAGTTCTTCGCCGTCATGTGCGGTGGCATGGCCTCGGTCTCCGGCACCGTGCTGGCGGGCTACGCCATGATGGGTGTGGACATGCAGTACCTGCTGGCCGCCTCCTTCATGGCGGCGCCGGGCGGGATCCTGTTCGCCAAGCTGATCATTCCCGAAACCAGCCAGCCGGACTATGTGTTCGACAACAGCATCCAGTTTGATGGCAAGAAGCCGGAGAACGTGCTGGCGGCGGCAGGCGAGGGGGCCAGCAGCGGCCTCAAGCTGGCGGCGGCCATCGGCGCCATGCTGATCGCCATGATCGGGCTGGTGACCCTGGTCAACACCCTGCTGGGCGGGGTGGGGGAGATGGTGGGCATGCCGCTCTCCCTCGAGCTCATCCTGGGCTGGATCTTCTCGCCACTCGCCTTCCTGCTCGGGGTGCCGCTGGCGGACATCGGCATCGCCGGCGCCATGATCGGCAAGAAGCTGGTGGTGAACGAGTTCGTGGCCTACAGCGACCTCTCCCCCTACCTGAGAGACGCCAGCACTGTGACCGCCGCCGGTCTGCAGGTGCTGGAGGAGAAGTCCAAGGTGATCATCAGCTTCGCCCTGTGCGGCTTTGCCAACCTGGCCTCCATGGGGATCCTGATCGGTGGCCTGGGCACCCTCTGCCCTTCCCGCACCGACTTCATCGCCCGCTACGGCCTGCGTACCGTGCTGGCTGCCACCTGTTCCAACCTGATGAGCGCCGCCATCGCCGGGATCTTCTTCTCCCTGGCCTGAGCGTCCCATCCCTTGTTCCGGGGCGCTGCGGCGCCCCTTTCTTATCCTGACAGGAGCCTTCCATGATTCCAGATACTGCTTTTTCACCAGCCTGCGCTGCCACCGAGGCCGCCAGCCGGGCCATCCGCCTGATGGATCTCACCAGCCTCAACGACGATGACCACGACGCGCGCATCATCGCCCTCTGTCACCAGGCGCAGACCCCGGTCGGCAACACGGCCGCGGTCTGCATCTATCCGCGCTTCGTGGGGCTGGCCAGGCTCACCCTGGCGGCGCAGGGCACCCCCGAAATCAAGGTCGCCACCGTGGTCAACTTCCCCCATGGAGACGATGAGCTGACCAGCGTGCTGGCCGAGACCCGCGCAGCCCTTCTCGATGGTGCCGACGAGATCGATCTGGTGATCCCCTGGCGTGCGCTCAAGGCGGGGGACGAGGCACCCGCCCGGGCGCTGGTGCGCGGCTGCAAGGCGTTGTGTGGGACGCGGCTGCTCAAGGTGATCATCGAATCCGGCGAGCTGCAGGAGCCCGCGCTTATCCGCGCCGCCTCCCTGCTTGCCATCGAGGAGGGGGCCGACTTCATCAAGACCTCCACCGGCAAGGTGCCGGTCAATGCCACCCCAGCGGCGTGCCGCACCATGCTGGCGGCCATCGCCGAGTGCGGTGCGCAGCACCGGGTGGGCTTCAAGGCGGCAGGCGGGGTGAAAAGCGCGCAGGAGGCGGGGGAGTATCTGGCCATGGCGGCCGCACTCTTTGGCGATGAGTGGCTGGTTGCCGAGCGCTTTCGCTTTGGCGCCTCCAGCCTGCTTGGCCAGTTGCTGGCCACTATCGAGGGCAAGAAGCCGGTTGCTGCCGACGGCAGTTATTGAATCATTCCCATCCAGTGCGGCGCCCGGCGGGGCGCCCCTTTGCACAGGTGCATGCCATGTCCCATCCCCGTTTTCATTTTGTGCAGGCCCACGGCAAGGTGCTGCTGTTCACCCTGCTCATCAGCCTCTCCTTCCCCATCGGCAGTGCCCTCACCGCGGTGCTGGACCCGCTGGTGGTCACCTGGGCGCGCTACCTGCTGGCGGCGCTCACCTTCGTGATTCTGCTGGCTTGCCAGCGCCGTCTGGTGCTGCCTTCGCTGCGGGATCTGGGGCGTTATACCCTCATCTCGCTGCCTGCCCTCTGCTACTTCGTCGCCATGTTCGTGGCGCTGCAGGAGACCAGCGCCCTCGATGCCAGCGCACTCTACACCACGGTGCCCCTCATCAGCGCGCTGGCCAGCATGCTTGTGCTGCAGCGCCGCATCGGCTGGTCGATGGCGTTCGCCCTGCTGGGGGGCATGGTGGCGGCCGCTCTCATCATCTTTCGCGGTGAGCTGAGCCAGCTGGCGAGCCTGAGCCTCACCCCCAGCAACCGCATCTATCTGTTCGGCTGCGTGGGGATGGCGCTCAACCCCATACTGGTGAAGCGCTACTACCGGGGCGAGTCGTTTGCCCACCTCACCTGCTGGACCCTGATCTGCGCTACCCTGCTGCTCACCCTGGTGGCGGCGCCGCGGCTGCTGACAACCGACTGGCAGCAGGTGTCGCTGCCGCTCTGGCTCGGCCTTGCCTATCTGGCGCTGTTTGCCACGGCGCTCAGCTTCTTTTTGTTCCAGCAGGGGAGCGTGGTGCTGCAGCCGGAGCAGGTCTCGGCCTACACCTACCTGATCCCGGTACTGGTGCTGTTGACCGGCATGCTGAGCGGGGAGGAGGTGATCTGGCGGCAGGTGGGCTGGGGCGTGCTCGGCGTGCTGCTGACCATGGCGGTCATGGTGCTGGTGCCCGCTCGGCAGGCACGCCGTGCCTGAATGGGTCAGCGGGCGGGCTGGTAGTAGTCGAGATACCAGCGCACGAACGCGGCGACCCCTTCCTTGATGGAGGTGGCGGGGCGCAGGCCGGTGAGGGTGTGGAGGGGCTCGCTGTCAGCCCAGGTGGCGTGCATGTCGCCCGCCTGCATCGGCAGCATCCGCTTGATGGCGGGCTTGTCCAGCGCCTGTTCCAGCGCCTCGATGAAGTCGAGCAGCCGCACCGGCTGGCCATGGCCGATGTTGAGGATGCGGTAAGGCGCGGCGCTCTCGGCCGGACTCTGCTCGCCGGCGTGCCAGTGAGGGTTGGGGCGGGGCGGCAGCTCGGCGACGGCCAGGATCCCCTCGACGATGTCGTCGATGAAGGTGAAGTCGCGGCTGAGATCGCCCTGGTTGTAGACGTCGATGGGCTCGCCCGCCAGGATGGCGCGGGTGAACTTGGCGATGGCCATGTCGGGCCGGCCCCAGGGGCCGTAGACGGTGAAAAAGCGCAGCCCCGTGGTGGGCAGGCCGTAGAGCGCCGAGTAGGCGTGGGCCATCAGCTCGCCGCTCTTCTTGGTGGCGGCATAGAGGGAGACCGGGTGGTCCACCTGCTGATCGGCACTGAACGGCAGCTGCTCGCCCATGCCGTAGACCGAGCTGGAGGAGGCGTAGATCAGATGCCGGATGCCGTGCTGGCGGCACCCCTCCAGCACCGTCAGCATGCCGGTGAGGTTGCTCTCGCTGTAGGCAAACGGGTTTTCCAGCGAGTGGCGCACTCCCGCCTGGGCGCCTAGGTGGATCACCCGCTCGAACCGCCCCTCGGCAAACAGGGTGGCCATGCCGGCCTGGTCCGCCAGCTCGCCTTGCACGAAGCGAAAATGGGGGAAGGGGGTCAGCATCGCCAGGCGGGCCTCCTTGAGGCTCACCTCGTAGTAGTCGTTGAGGTTGTCCAGCCCCACCACCTGATGGCCCGCCTCGCACAGCCGTCTGGCCACGTGAAAACCGATAAAGCCGGCGGCGCCGGTGACCAGATACTTCATGATTGGGGTCCTGTGCAGATCATGGGGCTCCTGACGGTGATGGGAAAAGGGGGTTGCGCGCTTTGTAGCAGAGCCGGCGCGTCTGTGCCATGGCAAACCGCCTGCGTCGGCGCGGTTCAGGCGCGGCATGCTGCATCTTGGTGCAGCGGCTGTCAATGGAGAATGACAGGCACCAAAACGGGGCGTGGGCGGCGACTATTGTGATCATGGTCGCAAAAAATAGACTGAACCCCATAACGAAGCCCTGCGGACAGGGCTCGCGCCCGCCAGACGGGCAACAGACACTCTTTCACTTCGCTATTGGATACCGGTTATGGACAACACCCCTGGCTCGGCGCACTCCGTTCGGACTGCGCACCCCCTCTATGAAGACGTCATCGCCCTGCTGACCGCGGCCGGCTTCGTCTCCCTCGGCATCTTTCTGTTTCATCAGGTCGGTCTGCTCACCGGCGGCACCGCCGGGCTGGCGCTGCTGCTGCAGCAGGTGACGGGGCTGAGCTTCGGCCTGCTGTTCTTCGGCATGAACCTGCCCTTCTATGCCCTGGCCTGGTTCAGGATGGGGCCGCGCTTCACCCTCAACACCTTCGTCTCGGTGGCGGCGGTCTCCTTCATGACGGATCACCTCAACGCCGTGCTGCAAATCGGCAAGATTGAGCCGGTCTACGCGGCGCTGATCGGCGGTACCCTGATCGGCATGGGGCTGCTCATCATGTTCCGCCACAAATCGAGCCTGGGCGGCTTCAACATCCTGGCGCTGTTTATTCAGGATCGGTTCGGCATCCGCGCCGGCAAGCTGCAAATGGGGCTGGATTGCACTATCGTCATCGCCTCCTGCTTCGTGGTGCAGCCCTGGATCCTGGCGCTCTCGGTGGTGGCGGCCATCATCTGTAACCTGGTGTTGACACTCAACCACAAGCCGGGCCGTTATCAGATCGCTTGACGAGAAAGGAATCATATGAGGCTTCTTGGTGGGTGATAAGCCTGCCCGCCTTGCAAACAAACAGAGCGCCTGATGGCGCTCTGTTGCTATCTGCCGCACGGCCATCACCGAATCACACCACCATGGGCAGTCCGCTTTCGGGGTGGAGGATCACCTGGGCCGGGTAGTCGTAGAGCCGGTCGATGAGATCAGGCGTCAGCACCTCGCGCGGGGTACCGTCTGCCATCACTCTGCCCTGTTCCAGCATCACCAGCCGGTCGGCGTAACGGGCCGCCAGATTGAGGTCGTGCAGCACCACCAGTACGGCGGTATGGCGGGCGGCGAGGGCGCGCGCCATGGTGAGCAGCTGGTGCTGGTACTTGAGGTCGAGCGCCGAGGTGGGTTCGTCGAGCAGCAGCAGCCGGGCTTGCTGCGGTTCGTCCGGTGCTTGCCAGATCTGGGCCAGCACCCGGGCGAACTGCACCCGCTGACGCTCCCCGCCGGAGAGGCCGGGATAGAGGCGGCCGGCCAGGTGATCGACCCCGGCATGGGTCATGGCGGCCCCGACTATCTGGTCGCGCCGGCTGGCCGGTTCGCTGTGGGGCAGCCGGCCCATGGCCACCACCTCCTCGCACAGGAAGGGGAAGTTCAGGGATGAGCTCTGCGGCAGCACCCCGACCCGATGGGCCAGCTCGGTGCCGGCCCACTCCTGCCGCTCCCGACCAAACAGGCGGATCTCCCCCTGATGTTCCAGCTCGCCGGTGAGGCATTTGAGCAGCGAGCTCTTGCCGGCGCCGTTGGGGCCGAGCAGGGCGGTGAGGCTGCCCGCCTGCAGGCTGAGGTCGAGCCTGTCCAGGATGGGGCGGCCGCCCCGGCTGAGGCAGAGCTGGCGACAGTGCAGCAGGGTCGATGAAGCAGACAAGAGGAGTCCTCCGGTTAAAGCGTCCGGCGGCCCTTGACCAGCAGCCAGATGAAGAAGGGGGCGCCCAGCAGGGCGGTGATGATGCCGACCGGCATCTCGGCCGGCGCCAGCAGGGTGCGGGCCAGCATGTCGGCACCCAGCAGCAGGGCAGCCCCGAGCAGGGCGGAGAGTGGCAGCAGCCGGACGTGGTTGGGGCCGGCCAGCAGCCGCACCAGGTGGGGCACCACCAGACCGACGAAACCGATCATGCCGGCCACCGCCACCGCCACGCCGACCCCGGCGGCGGTGAGCAGGATCAGCCGCCGCTTGAGGGACTGCACCTGAATGCCGAGGTGGCGGGCCTCCCCTTCACCCAGCAGCAAGGCGTTGAGGGGGTTGGCATCGCGCAAGAACAGAATGAGCAGGGCCACCAGGGTCAGCAGCGCCAGCGCCACGTCCACCGGCTTGCCCGCCGCCAGCGACCCCATCTGCCACAGGCTCAGGTTGCGCAGCATCTGATCGTCGGCGAGATAGGTGAGCAGGCCGATGACGGCACCGGACAGCGCGGTGACGGCCACCCCGGCCAGCAACATGACGGTGACCGAGGTGCCCCCCTCCCGGGTGCCGAGCAGATAGACGAGGGTGGTGGTCAGCGCCCCGCCGAGAAAGGCGAGCAGGGGCAGCAGGCCGATGCCGAGCAGGCTCTGCCACTGCTGGCCGAGGGGCGCCAGCAGCACGATGGCCAGCGCCGCGCCGAGCGCCGCCCCGCCGGAGACCCCGATGATGCCGGGGTCGGCCAGGGGATTGCGAAACAGCCCCTGCATTACGGCGCCGCAGAGGCCGAGAATCCCCCCCACCGCGATGCAGAGCAGGGTACGTGGCAGGCGGATCTCCTGCACGATCAGCAGCTTGTGGGCCTCAATCCCGCTCCCTTGGCCGGCGAACAGGGCGCGCAGGCTCTCGCCAAAGGAGAGGGCCATGGGGCCGGTCGCCAAGGATCCGACCAGCAGCAGCGCCAGTGCGCCGCCGGTGAGGCACAGCAGCCAGGGCAGTGGCAGACGCATCATGAACCCAGCTTGATCCACTTGGCGATCTGGCTGGCCTGCTGTAGCGAGGTAAGGCTGAGCCCCCCTTGCAGGGCGTGACCGTCGATGGCGTGGATGGCCCTGTTCTTGCCGGCCGGGGTGGCGGAAAGGGCGGGCACCTGGCTCAGCACGGTTTCAGGATCCTGATACTGCTGCCAGTCGCGGCCGCTCACCAGCACCAGATCGGGCTGCAGCTCGATCAGGGATTCGGTGGAGACGGGTTTGTAGTCTTGCAGCTGGGCCACCGGGTTGATGCCGCCGGCCAGGGTGAGCAGGGCACTGGCGGTAGTGTTGCCGCCGGCGATGCTGGTGGGCTGACCCTTGTGCAGCAGCAGGAAGACCACCTTGAGCGGCTTGTTCTGCTTGGCCTGGGCGGCCAGCTGCTCGCTCTGGGCCTGGATCTCGGCCTTCAGGCGGGTGCCGGCGGCCGGGTCCTTAAGCAGGGCGGCCAGGGTATCGATGCGCTGGTTGAGGTTGGCGAGGGTGGGGGCGGTGGGCAGCACGTCCACCTCGACCCCGGCCCTGCGCAACTGCTCCAGGGCGGGCGGCGGTCCCATCTCGTCGCTGCCGACCAGCCGGGTCGGCGCCAGGCTCAGGATCCCTTCGGCGGCAAGAGCGCGGTGATAGCCGACCCGTGGCAGGTTTTTCGGCTCTGGGCTGCTGATGTCGGTGGCGATGAGGCTCTGCTCACCGCCCAGCGCCAAAATGAGTTCCGTGGTGGCCGGGCCTATGCTGACGATACGTTCCTGCGCCAGAACGGGCAGGGACAGGGCTGAGCAGCCGAGCAGGCTGAGTGCGAGGGCAAAACGACGGCCCATGCTAACCTCCGAAGGGTGAATGAAGTTGGGTTACCGCCGAGAATATCAAGCCGTCGAAAAAAATGCACTGAGAATGAAAGCGATTATCAATTGCATTGGTTTGGGGCCTTCATTACAGTATCCGCCATGACAGAACAGGGATGCCGCAGGCACCCCAAGGGAGAACCGATGAGCATTGCACAACGCATTCATGGGCTGCTGGAACAAGATCCCAGCGCTCACCCATCCACCATCGCCGCCGAGCTGGCCGTCAGCGAATGGGAGGTGGTACGCCACCTGCCGGCCGAACTGGTCACCCTGGTACCCGCCGAGCAGGCGGAAGCCCTGCTGGCGGATCTGGCCGACTGGGGCCAGGTGACCACCATCGTCGAGTCCGACGGCTCCATCTTCGAGGTGAAGGCCCCCTTCCCCCGTGGCAAGAGCGCCCGTGGCTACTACAACCTGATGGGGCGCGACGGCGAGATGCACGGCCACCTCAAGCTCGACAACGTGGTCGGCATCGCCCTGGTCAGCAAGCTGTTCATGGGCAAGGAGGGGCACTCCTTCCAGTTCTTCGGCCACAGCGGCCGCTGCATTTTCAAGGTCTATCTGGGGCGTGACGAGCAGCGTCAGCTGCTGCCGGCCCAGGTGGAACGCTTCATGGCCCTGCGCCACCAGTATCAAGAGGAAGTCAAAGCATGAGTGAACGTCAGGAGCGTCTGCAGAACCGCCTGCAACCGGAGATCCGCGAGTTTCGCGACGGTTGCCGCACCCTGCAGCTGGCGACGGTGGACAGTGAAGGCAACCCCAATGCCAGCTATGCCCCCTTCGTGCTGCAGGAAGATGGCTACTATGTGCTCATCTCCGAGATCGCCCGCCACGCCCGCAACCTGCAACAGGTGCCCAAGGTGTCGCTGATGCTGATCGAGGACGAGAACGGGGCCCGCGAACTGTTTGCCCGCAAGCGTCTCACCTTCGATGCGGTGGCCGAAGTGGTGGCCCGCGACGACGTGCGCTGGGAGCAGGCCATTGCGGCGCTGGAAGGGCGCTTCGGCGAGATAGTCAAAGGGCTCTCCAACCTCAAGGACTTCGTGCTGTTTCGTCTCAAGCCCGAGCAGGGGCTGTTCGTCAAGGGCTTCGGCCAGGCGTTCCGGGTCTCTGGTGACGAGCTGGTGGATTTCGTCCACCTGGTGGAAGGGCACAAGCGCGTCGACAATGGCGCCGAGCTGACCAGCCCGGCCGATGCGCCGGTCTGATCTACGCGATCACGAACATGACAAAACGGGCAGCCCTGGGGCTGCCCGTTTTTTTATGGCCGGCGCTGCTCAGTCCTGCCAGGAGGCCTTGTTGGGGAAGGTGTCGCGGTCGGCCCGGGTGGCGGTCTCGTTGCATTCACCCCGGATCTTCCAGGAGGTCTGGCTGAGCACTATGTAGCCTTCGCGGCAGTACTTGCGCTCGGCCAGCGCCTGGGTGAGCTGGGCATCCTGCAGCGCTTCACGCCGCTCCAGCAGGCTCTTGCTGCGACTCAGGCGGCTGCCGTCATCGTCCTGCAGGCGGGTGGGCAGGGTATCGAGCGGGGCGGCTTCGAAGGTGAAGCGCTTGCTCCCCTCCTCGTTGATGTGGGTCCTGAACAGGGGGGCCGGGCCATCCGGCTGGCGCCCCGGCAGGCCTGAGCAGGCGGTGATTGCCGGTAACAGCAGCGTGAAAGCAACGGCAGAGAGTAGACGCACACAAGACTCCAATCGGGTGATCGCTTCAGAGCGGGCAGATTAACATGCCGGCTCCGGTTGGGTGGCGCCGAGCAGCTCATCCGTCGTGAGCAGGGTCACGCTTCTGCCTTTTGGCAGGCTGAGGTGACGCCACATCCAGTGATGGTGCTCGATGATCTGCTCCGCGCTCAGGTGGGGCCTGTCCGCCGTGGTGTGGGCGTCGGTCACCGCCACCACCTCGAAGCCGCGGGCGGCTGCGCTGCGCAGCGTGGTGTCGACGCAAAAGTCGGTGGCACAGCCGCAGATGAGCAGCCTGTCTACCGGCTGCTCCGCAAGCAGGAAACCGAGCTCGGTGTCGAGAAAGCTGTCGCAGGCGGTCTTGCGTACCCGGCTGTCATGCCCCTGTGGGGCGAGATCGGCGTGCAGCTGCCAGCCCGGGCTGGCGGGATCCAGCTCGGTGCTGGGTTCGTCGTGCTGCACATAGATGACACGACCCTGTTCTGCCCGCACGCGTTCGGCCAATCGATTGATATTGGCGATGACCTGGGCGTCCTGATGGCGAGGCTGGGTGAACAGCCCCTGTTGCATGTCGATGACCAGTAACACATCCATATGAGATCCTTGGGCAAATGTTTGTCAGGGTGGCAGCCACTGGGCTCCTCAGACGCAAGGTCAGGGTTGCAGCCACTGGCTGCAGTCACGACTGCGGGATTGATGCAGTGCGCCCATATCTTGCTTCATTTCATCGGCATTTAGCCAGCGTTCCGGCAGGGGGGCGATGCCGACCCGCACGTCGGCAACCCGGCCGGCCGCTGCTTGCCCCTCACCCGCTGGTGGCGCCGTCAGCTCCGGCACGACCAGCGCCACCTTGAGATCCGGATTGCGGCTGGCGATGCGGCTGGCCAGCCCCAGCCCGCCCTCTACGTGGAAGTTGCCGGCGATGTGCATGATGCGCTGGCCCGGGTGGCTGCGCAGGTAATCCACCATGCTCTCGGCCATGGTGTCGTCCCAGCTGGTCTGGGCGGCAAAGCGGCGGGCGTTGCTGTCGGCATCGCCATGATGAAGCGAGGCCATGAACTTCTGGCGATAGGGATCATCGCCGAGGGTGAGGGTGCGGGCCAGCTGGCTGCGACGGCTGGCGGGCAGTTGCTCCAGCCAGGCCGGCCCCTCCTGGCCGACACAGCTCACCAGCGGTTTGGGCGCATTGGCGGCGATGACCGGCAGGTGGTGCGCCTTGGCGAACTCCACCAGCGGGCGATAGTCGCTCTGGTAGTTGGGCCAGGCGTTGCCGTCACGAATGAGCGCCGCCTCGCCGATTCGACCGGCCAGGTAGGCATCCAGCACCGGCTGATCGGCGCGGCTGAACTGCTCCATGGAGAGCACCAGAGGGCGACCGTCTGCGGCCAGGCCCGCCAGCATTCTGGCCTGCAGCAGGTGCACCGCCGGATGGGTGTGCAGCTCGCCCACCAGCACTATGTCGGCATCCGCCACCCGGGCTAGGGCCTGTTCGAGGGTCAGCGCCTCCCCCTGGGGGGCCTTGAGCTGATAGTGATAGAGGGTGCCGGCATCGTTGACGGGGGCCGTCGTGGCACAGGCGGCCAGCAGCAGGGGCAGGGTGAACAGGGGCAGTAGTCGGGTCATGGATGTCTCGCAGCGATGAGGTGCCTGCACCATACAATGGCAGCATGGCGGGCGGGAAAACAGAGGGGCGTAGTGTAGAACCGAATTACGACAAAAGAAAATGAGAATGATTCCGTTTATTATTGATCTTTGTTGAGAGGTGGGTAAGATGCCAGCTGTTTGATAACAGTTCTCAATAAGGATTTGCAGTGGCCCATAACAACACCCTATCGCTGGTCGCCCTTGCCGTGGCAGCCGGCCTCGCTTCCCCGGTTTTTGCGGCGGACAAGAAAGCAGATGAAGTCATGGTGGTCAGTGGCTCTCGGATGGAGCAGAAACTGGAGGATGTCTCCGGCCCCATCTCGGTCATCACCGCCGAACAGATTGAAGAGCAGGTGGTGAGCAACGTCGCCGACCTGTTCCGTTACGAGCCGGGCGTCACCGCCCTCGGCGGCGCCGGCGATGCCCAGACCTTCATCATTCGCGGCATGGGCGAGAACCGGGTCAAGATAGTGCGCGACGGCGTGCGCCAGAACGACGCCTACAAGAACGGCGGCGTGGGCCAGAGTTATTTCGACACCGACATGATCAAGCAGGTCGAGGTGGTCAAGGGACCGGCCTCGGCGGCCTACGGCTCCGATGCACTGGGCGGCGTCATCGCCATCACCACCAAGGATGCGGCCGATTTCCTCAAGGGTCGCGACAGCTACCTGGATGCCACCACCGGTTATGCCTCCAGCAGCCACCAGAAGATGGCCGGCGTCACCGGGGCCCTGCGCGCCGGCGCGTTCGAAAACCTGCTGCGCTACACCTGGCGTGACGGCGGGGTGACCCAGAACTACGACGGCGACAAGAACGAGTTCGACATCGTCAGCCAGGCCGTGCTGTTCAAGAGCCAGTGGAACCTGAGCGATGCCCAGTTCCTCAAGCTGACCGTCGACTACTTCAACGAGGGGCAGGACCCCGATGCCGTCGACCTCACCAAGGCGGGCTCGGTCTTCAACCAGCCGATCACCGACAAGGAGACCGACAACCTGTCGCTGGTGCTGGATCACGGCATCGCCCTGAACGCGCCCTGGGTCGATCGCATCGACAGCAAGCTCTACTACGCCCGCACCAAGCAGACCATGGATCAGTACGCCTCTTCCAAATACCCGGTGCGGCCGACCAACCCCTATGTGACCAAGAACTCGCTGGACAACAATGGTTTCGAGCAGAAGAGCCTGGGCGCCCAGCTGAAGTTCAGCAAGGCGCTGGCGAGCCAGCGGCTGGCCTGGGGCCTGGAGTATGAGCACACCGACAACGAGCGGACCCGCTTCAAGGCGCCGACCGTGCCGGGGGATTTCGTCGGCTACAACGAGCTGAGCTTCCCCTCCACCACCACCGAGCACGGCGCCCTGTGGGCGTTCGACGAGCTGAAATTCGGCGAGCGCTGGGTGCTGACGCCGGGTGCCCGCTACGACTACTACCGGATGAACCCGGATCAGGATCCTGCCTATACCGGCGAGAACCTCAAGCGCTTCTCCGAAGGGGAGTTCTCGCCCAAGCTGGGGCTGGTGTTCAAGGCGCACGAGGCAGCCAACCTGTTCGCCCAGTACAGCCACGGCTACAAGACCCCCATGTATGACAACGCGTTCTCGACCCTGAACCACCAGGCATACGGTTATCGCATCGAGCCCAACCCGAACCTCAAGCCCGAGAGCAGCGACGGCATCGATCTGGGGGTGCGCGGCAGCGCCGGTGGCTTCAGCTATGAAGTGGCCACCTTCTACAACAAGTTTGAAGACTTCATCGAGTTGGCCGGGGTCGGCACCGAGGGCCGCACCGCGCTGTATCAGTATCAGAACCTGGACAAGGCGACCACCAAGGGGGCCGAGGCCAAGGCGGACTACTGGCTGAACGATCTGGTCAACGTCTGGGGCAACCTCTCCTACATCGAGGGTAAGGATGGCGACGGCAACTACATCAACAGCCTGAGCCCGCTCAAGGGGACCCTGGGTGTTCGACTGGAGCAGCCCAACTGGAACATCAACACCGCCCTGCGCTTTGCCGACGACATGAGCAAGGTGGGCAAGGATGCCAAGGGCAACGACAACATCAAGAGCGCGGGCTGGGGCGTGGTGGATATCTATGCCCAGTTCAAGCCGGTGCAGGATCTGCAGTTCAACGTGGGCGTCTTCAACTTGTTCGACAAGGAGTACGTCAACTACGAGAGCATCACCGGCCAGAGCGCCAGTGCCAGCACCAGCCGCCAGACCGAGCCGGGTCGCAACCTGAGTGCACGGGTCAAGTACGTGTTCTGATGAATGCACACCACGACAAGGGGCCTGCGGGCCCCTTTTTCATGGCGGGAACCGGGCCTCCGATGGCGGACAAAAAGGCGGCCAAAAAGAAACCCGCCGAAGGCGGGTGGAAGGATTGCAACACTAACCAGGAGGAGGTGTTACTCAATAGACACCGGCCTTGCGCCAATAGTTCAATTTTATTGATGTTTTTCATTATTATCTGCGCGGCGTCCCACCCGGGATCGCAGGATCCCCACCGACAAATCGGTTATCATTTGTGCCCCGCTTCTCTGTGTCGAGGATCTATGCCCGCCTTCTCCTGGTTAGCCCTGTTTTTTGGCGCTTTCTACTTCGTCTACGGTGCCTATCTGCCGTTCTGGTCGCTCTGGCTGGAGGGGATCGGGGTCAGCGCCGAGATGATCGGCCTGCTGCTCGGCGCGGGCATGGCGATCCGCTTTGCCGGCAATCTGATGGTGATGGGGCAGATCAAGGGGGCGGGGCACCTGCTGCCGGTCACCCGCCTGCTCTGCCTGCTCAGTCTGCTGGCCTTCCTCGGCTTTTACCTCAGCCACAACCTCTGGTGGCTGGTGGGGCTGACCCTGGTGGCGAACTTCATCTACCCGACCCTGATGCCGGTGGGGGAGGCGCTGGCCACCCGCATGGTGGTGCAGGCACACCTCGACTACGGCAAGGTGCGCCTGTGCGGCTCGTTCGCCTTCATCGTCGCCTCGACCCTGGTGGGGGCGCTGGTGGGGAATTTTGGCAGCGACTGGATACTGCACACCATGGTGGCCGGGCTGCTGCTGATGCTGCTGCTGAGCTGGCTGCCGCTACACCCGGCGCCGCAGGACATTCAGGGCGAGCGGGCCAAGGCCTCCCTGCTCGATACCCTCAAGTCCCCCTCGGTGCGCCGCTTCCTGCTGATCTCGGCCCTGCTGCAGGGCAGCCACGCCGCCTATTACGGCTTCAGTGCCATGCACTGGAAGGCTGCGGGTTACAGCGGCACCACCATCGGTTATCTGTGGGCGCTGGGGGTGGTGGCGGAGATCGGCATGTTCGCCGCCGACAAGCGCTTTCTCAACCGCTTCGGCGCCCAGACCCTGTTTCTGGTGGGGGCGCTGGGCTGCGTGGTGCGCTGGATCCTGCTCGGTGCCTCCACCGAGCTGCTGGTGCTGGTGGCGGGGCAACTGCTGCATGCGGTCACCTTCTGCGTCAGCCACCTCGGCGCCGTGCGCTTCATGACCCGTCAGCTGCCGGCCGAACAGCTGATCCCGACCCAGGCGCTCTATGCGGCGCTGGGGCTCGGCATGACGGTGGCCGCCCTGATGACCCTGTGCGGCCTGCTGTTCGAACCGCTGGGGGGCGGCATCTTCTTCCTGATGGTGCTGGTGGTGCTGCCGGTGTTCGTGCTGCGCCTGCGGGAGGGCGAGCTGAAGGCCGCCTGAGTGGCCCTGTCCGGTCAGCAGCCACATTGATCAGCAACGAAAAAGGGGAGCCTCGGCTCCCCTTGTTGCATGGTGACGGCTGGCTCAGGACTCCTGCTCAAAGGCCAGCAGATCACCGGGCTGGCAGCCCAGTTCGCGGCAAATAGCCTCCAGGGTAGAGAAGCGCACCGCCTTGGCATGACCGTTTTTCAGGATGGAGAGGTTGGCCTCGGTGATGTTGACCCGCAGGGCCAGCTCGCGGGCAGTCATTTTGCGTTCGGCCAGCAGGGCATCGAGTCGGATGATGATGGGCATGGGTTCCTCACACCGTCAGTTGTTGTTCATCGGCCAGCCGCTTGGCCTCGCGCATCACCAGCGCCAGCGCCGACACGATAAGCCCGGCCAGCAGCAACTGGAAGTCCGATGAACCTATGTTGATCTGGCCGTGCAGTTCGGGGCCCGGCAGGGTGAGCACAATGTCCAGCAGCGGGGTCGTGATGATTTTGGTGACGAAACTGACACAGAGCAGCAGGCCGATCAACTGGTAGCGGCGGATCTGGCTGAAGGTGAACAGCATGGCCTGCCGATAGCCGCGAAACAGCTGGAGCAGCTGCCACAGCATCAGCATGAACACCAGATCCGGCAGCAGCATCACCAGGGTGCCCAGCAGACGGGTGCCCAGGTTGAGGGGGTAGTCGGCAATCGAGGGAGCCGTGCTGGCCAGCGCCGGCTGTGCCATGGTCAGGGGGACATGGTTGAGCACCGAACTGTCTTGCACCGCCAGTGCGTCGATCAGCTCCTGCTGCAGATAGTCGCTGCCGCCGAGCAGCTGGGACCAGACTCCCATGACCGTCATGAGCGGGGTGGCCAGCAGGGCGAACAGCAGGATCCATTCGATCAGGTTGCTCATGCGTTCGAGCTTGTTGTGTTTCATCGCTTACCTCTTGGTGTGAAAGGGTGGGCCACGCGCAGCACCGAATTATTGTTTATCAATAAACATAGCCAGATGTTTATCGTTTTTCGATATTTATTCAACCATTTTTTATTGAAAAACGATAAATTCTCGCTGCAATAAGAAGATGACATTTTTCGGGCGGCTCTCTAGACTGGCTGCTGCTGCGCTTGAATCTTCAACACGGACAAGAGGTTACAGATGCACCAGGGATGGTTGCTGATCGGATTGTCGCTCTCCTATCTGGGGCTGCTGTTTCTGATCGCCTACGTGGCGGACAAGAACAAACGTCGCCGTTTAAAGGGACAGCCCCTGCTCTACAGCCTGTCGCTGGCGGTCTACTGCACCTCCTGGACCTTCTTCGGCACGGTGGGCCAGGCCAGCGAGTCGCCCTGGTCACCGGTGCCCATCTATCTGGGCCCCATGCTGGTGTTTCTGTTCGGCTGGCGCTTGCTGGCCCGCCTCATCCTGGTGGCCAAGCGCGAGCACATCACCTCCATCGCCGACTTCATCGCCGCCCGTTACGGCAAGTCCCAGCGTCTGGCCATGGTGATCGCGCTGATCGCCATCATGGGCATACTGCCGTACCTGGTGTTGCAACTGAAAGCCATCGTCACCGGGCTGGATCTGCTGATGGCCAACGCTGTGCCTGCCGGTCCCACCGGCAATACCGCCGGGCTGGCCCTCGGCGTGGCCCTGTTGCTGGCCCTGTTCAGCATCCTTTTCGGCACCCGCCATCTGGACGCCACCGAGCACCACCGCGGCATGGTGGTGGCCATCGCCTTCGAATCCGTGGTCAAGCTGCTCGCCTTCATGGCGGTGGGGGGCTTTGCGCTCTGGCTTATCCTCAGCAAGCCGAGCCAGGCTCGCACCCTGGTGGCCAGCGACTTTCTCGATGCGGTGGTGGCGGTGACGCCGGGCAGCCTGCTGGAGCTCGCCATCTACACCCTGGTCGCCATGTGCGCCGTCATCTGCCTGCCGCGCCAGTTTCACGTGACCGTGGTGGAGAACAACCAGGGCCAGGATCTGCACTGGGCGCGCTGGCTGTTTCCGCTCTACCTGTTCGTGATGGGGCTCTTCATCTGGCCGCTGGCGCTGGCGGGCAAGCAGTGGGTGGGGGCCGGCATGGCCTCGGATACCTATGTGATCAGCCTGCCCATGTCGCTCGGTTTCGACGGCATGGCGCTGCTGGCGTTTCTTGGCGGCACCTCGGCGGCCACCGGCATGGTGATCGTCTGCACCATCGCGCTGGCCATCATGGTCAGCAACGATCTGGTGCTGCCGGTGCTGCTGCGCCGCTTCTGGCAACAGGGGCGGGACGAGCGGCTGGTGCGCCTGCTGCTGCAGGTGCGCCGCGGCGCCATCCTGCTGATCCTGCTGGCGGCCTGGGGGCTCTACCTCTGGCTCGGGGATCTCACCAGCCTGTCGCGCATCGGCTACCTGTCGTTCGGTGCCGTGGCCCAGTTTGCGCCGGCGCTGCTGCTCGGCCTCTACTGGCGGCACGGCAACCGCAAGGGGGTTTACCTCGGCCTCGCCCTCGGGGTCAGCCTCTGGTTCGCCACCCTGCTGGCGGAGAGCGGCCTGCTGGCCGGCTCGCCGCTGGCGGCCCTGCTGGCGCCGCCGGACTGGCCGGCGTTTCGCGATCTCAGCCTGGGGGCCTGGTGCATCTTCCTGAGCCTGTTGCTCAACCTCATCGGCTATGTGGCGGGCTCCCTGCTGTCGCAGGCGGCGGTGAGCGAGCGGCTGCAGGCGGCCAACTTCGTCGGCAAGCCGAGCCGCGACACCACGGCGCTCTATCAGGCGCGGGTCTCGGTCAAGGAGCTGGAGATGCTGGCGGCCCGTTTCGTCGGCTCGAGCCGGGTCAAGCGCGCCTTCGGCCGCTTCGCCGGCGAGCGGGGCGGCACCCTGGCGCCCCAGATGCAGGCCTCCGCCGAGCTGATTGCCCACACCGAGCGGCTGCTGGCCGGGGTGTTCGGCACCTCGTCCGCCCGCCTGGTGCTGGCCTCGGCCCTGCAGGGGCGCAACATGCAGCTCGAGGAGATCGCCACCATAGTGGACGAGGCCTCCGACGTGTTTCGCTTCAACCGCGGGCTGCTGCAGGGGGCCATTGAACACATGGGGCAGGGGATCTCGGTGGTGGATCGGGAGCTGAAACTGGTGGCCTGGAACCGGCGCTACATCGAGCTGTTCCACTATCCGCCCGGCCTCATTCAGGTGGGCCGCCCCATCGAGGAGATCATCCGCTACAACGCCGAACAGGGGCTGTGCGGCCCGGGCGATGTCGAGGCCCACGTGGCGCGGCGGGTCGCCTTCATGCAGCGCGGCAGCCAGCATATCTCGGCGCGTGAGCGCCCCGATGGCCGGGTAATCGAGATGCAGGGCAACCCCATGCCGGCGGGCGGCTTCGTGATGACCTTTACCGACATCACCCCGTTTCGCGACGCCGAGCGGGTGCTGCGTGAGGCCAACGAACACCTGGAGGCGCGGGTGGCCGAGCGCACCCACGAGCTCTCCGAGCTCAACCGCCAGCTGCTGCTGGTGAACCAGCAGGTGGAGCGGGCCAACCACTCCAAGAGCCGCTTCCTGGCGGCGGTGAGCCACGACCTGACCCAGCCGCTCAACGCGGCCAAGCTGTTTACCTCCTCCCTGCTGGAGATGCTGCCGCCGGCGGACGAGCCAGCCCGCATCGCCCGCCACATCGACGACGCGCTGGGGGCGACCGAAGATCTCATCACCGATCTGCTCGACATCTCGCGCCTCGAAGCGGGCAAGTTCAAGGCCAAGAAACTGGATTTCGCCCTGCGCGACGTGTTCGACAACCTCAAGGCGGAGTTCGGTGTGCTGGCGCAGGCAGGGGGGATCCAGTTCTCGGTGGTGGAGAGCGGTGTGGCGGTCTACAGCGACGTGCGCCTGCTGCGGCGGGTGCTGCAAAACTTCCTCACCAACGCCTTTCGCTACAACCCGGGCGGGCGGGTGCTGCTCGGCTGCCGCCGGCTCGGCGACAAGGTGCGCATCGAGGTGTGGGACAACGGCCCCGGCATTCCGGCTGACAAGCAGGAGGCGATCTTCGACGAGTTCTCCCGCCTCGATCACTCCCGCACCGCGCGGGAGCAGGGGCTGGGGCTCGGCCTTGCCATCGCCCGCGGCATCGCCCTGGTGCTCGGCCACAACCTGACCCTGCGCAGCTGGCCGGGGGCGGGCTCGGTGTTTGCCATCACCCTCAACCTGGCGACCCGTCCTGTCGCAACGACGCAGGTGGCGGCCCCCACCCAGCGCGACAGCCAGCTGGAGGGGATCCGGGTGCTCTGCATCGACAACGAGAGCGACATCCTGATCGCCATGCACTCCCTGCTGGGGCGCTGGGGCTGCGAGGTGGTGTGCGCCCAGAGCCTGGCCCAGGCGGAGGATCTCATCGCCGGCGGCTTCCTGCCGCAGCTGGTGCTCTCCGATTACCATCTGGACGACGGCAAGACCGGGCTGCAGGCGCTGCACATGCTGCGTCTCGCCCACGGCAACGACATCGGCGGCATCATCATCAGCGCGGATCGCAAGAGCGAGTTGCAGGCGCAGATCCGCGAACACGGCTACGGCTACATCAGCAAACCGGTCAAGCCGCTCAAGCTGCGAGCGCTGATGAACAGCATCTTGCGGCCGGCCAAACTTGATGATGATCACGAAACCGGGAATTCGTCCGAATTTTAATCGACGGCCCCCAGCCGGCAAGATCGGCACTTTCTGACACAAAAAAGTGCCTTTTCTTCTCGTTTGAGGCTCATTTTCGATAAAAAGTGGTTTATTAATAACCGTTCGGGGGTTTGCCCTCCCTCCTTTGACTCCCTTATAGTCAGGTCGCGATTATTTTTGTCGCAAATCAAGTTGTGCAAAAGGCAAACCGGATGAAAGTCCGGGACGCAAAGCTTCCGGTCTAAGGGTCAGCAGTACCTAAGATAGCGGGGCCACCACAGGTTGTTTCGTCCATGGGCCAAGCCATGGTGCGATGTTGTCTGCGTTACCTGTCAGGTTGCGTTGCCTTTTTCGTTATCTATTCCAAGAACGAAATAAGGATATTCAACTATGTTAAGTCCAAAACCCTCCGTACTGGCGTTGTTGGTCGGGGGTCTGTGTGCCTCCTCCGCCTTCGCTGCCGCCCCCGGCAAACCCACCATCGGCTGGGGCGAAACCAAGTTCGCCATCGTCGAAGTGGATCAAGCCGCCACCTCCTACAACAAGCTGGTCAAGGTGCACGCCGATGGCGCGCCGGTCAGCGTGAGCTGGAACCTCTGGTCCGGTGATGTCGGCCAGACTGCCAAGGTACTGCTCGACGGCAAGGAGGTGTGGTCCGGTGCCGCGTCCGCCTCCGGCACCGCCAACTTCAAGGTCACCAAGGGGGGCCGCTACCAGATGCAGGTGGCGCTGTGCAACGCCGACGGCTGCACTCTCTCCGACAAGAAAGAGATCCTGGTGGCCGACACCGACGGCAGCCACCTGCTGCCGCTCAAGGCGCCGCTCAAGGAGAACAACAAGCCCTACGTCAACAAGACCGGCAAGGTGATGGGGGCCTATTACGTGGAGTGGGGAGTCTATGGTCGCAAGTTCACCGTGGACAAGATCCCGGCCCAGAACCTGACCCACATCCTCTACGGCTTCACCCCGATCTGCGGTGGCAACGGCATCAACGACAGCCTGAAAGAGATCTCCGGCAGCTTCGAGGCGCTGCAGCGCTCCTGTGCCGGGCGCGAGGACTTCAAGGTCTCCATCCACGATCCCTGGGCCGCCATCCAGATGGGGCAGGGCAATCTCACCGCCTATGACGAACCCTACAAGGGCAACTTCGGCAACCTGATGGCACTCAAGAAGGCCTATCCGGACCTGAAGATCCTCCCTTCCATCGGTGGCTGGACCCTCTCCGACCCCTTCTTCTTCTTTGGTGACAAGACCAAGCGCGACACCTTCGTCGCCTCGGTGAAGGAGTATCTGCAGACCTGGAAATTCTTCGACGGGGTGGACATCGACTGGGAATTCCCGGGTGGCCTCGGGGCCAACCCCAACCTCGGCAGCCCCTCCGACGGCGAAACCTATGTGCTGCTGATGAAGGAGCTGCGCGCCATGCTCGACGAGCTGAGTGCAGAGACCGGCCGCACCTACGAGCTCACCTCCGCCATCAGCGCTGGCGGTGACAAGATTGCCAAGGTGGACTATCGCGCCGCCCAGCAATACATGAATCACATCTTCCTGATGAGCTATGACTTCAACGGCGCCTGGACCAACACCGGGCTGGGTCACCAGACCGCGCTCTACGAGTCGAGCTGGGATCCCAACACCAAGTACACCACCGACAAGGGGGTCAAGGCGCTGCTGGGTCAGGGCGTCGAGCCGGGCAAGGTGGTGGTGGGGGCCGCCATGTATGGTCGCGGCTGGACCGGCGTCAGCGGGTATCAGGGCAACAACCCCTTCACCGGCACCGCCACCGGCCCGATTGCGGGGACCGAAGCGGAAGGGATCTGGGAGAAGGGGGTCATCGACTACCGTGGCATCGCCAAGGGCAAGATGGCCGGCGACTGGCAGTACAGTTATGACGAAGTGGCCGAGGCACCGTCCGTGTTCAAGGCTGCCACCGGCGAGCTCATCACCTTCGATGACGAGCGCTCGGTCAAGGCCAAGGGGCAGTACGTGCTGGCCAACCAGCTCGGCGGCCTGTTCGCCTGGGAAATCGACGCCGACAACGGCGACATTCTCAACGCCATGCACGAGGGACTGGGCCACGGCGATAGCACACCGCCGGTCAACAAGCCGCCGGTGGCCAACGCCGGCACCGATCTCGCGGTGACCGGGCCGGCCCAGCTGGTGCTGGACGGTTCCTCCTCCCGCGATCCCGAAGGGGCGGTGCTGAGCTACAGCTGGGCCCAGATCTCCGGTCCCAAGGCGACCCTGAGCGATGCCACCCAGGCCAAGGCCAAGGTGAGCGTCGATGCGGTGAGCCAGGATGTCAATCTGGTGTTCGAACTGACCGTGACCGATGACCACAACCTCAGCGCCAAGGATCAGGTGGTGGTGACCAACAAGGCGCCGCAACCCAACCTGCCGCCGGTCGTCACGGTGCAGGACAAGGTCTCGGTGCAGGCCGGCAAGCAGGTGAGCATCACCGCCAGCGCCACCGACCCCAACGGCGACACCCTGAGCTATCAGTGGAGCGTGCCGGCCGGGGTTACCGCCAGCGGTCAGAACAGCAAGACCCTGGTGGTGACGGGCCCCAGCGTCACCGTGGAGACCGGTTATGACCTCACCGTCACCGTGACCGACGGCGCCCTGGATGCCCAGGGCAAGACCCGCCTCACCGTGACCCCGGTCAGCGGTGGCGGCGACTGCAACGCCACCGATCCGGATGCCGCCAACTGGCCGGCCTGGAAGGCCTCGACCACCTACAACGGTGGCGAGAAGGTGAGCCACAACCAGCTGGTGTGGCAGGCCAAGTACTGGACCCAGGGCAACGAACCGAGCCGCACCGCCGATCAGTGGAAGCTGATAAGCCAGGTGCAGCTGGGCTGGGATGCCGGTGTCGCCTACAACGCCGGTGACGTGACCACCCACAACGGTCGCCAGTGGAAGGCCCAGTACTGGACCCGCGGCAACGAGCCCGGCAAGCACGACGTCTGGCAGGACATCGGCGCCGCCAGCTGCAAATAACCTCACCGTTAAACCCATAGGGGCATGCCAGGCATGCCCCTTTTTTCCCCATAACAACAAAGAGCACCACCATGACCACATGCACCACACGTCTTGCCTGCCTGATCGGCGCAGCCCTGGCAAGCGGCCCGCTGCTGGCTGCCGTTCAGCCACCCACTCCGCTGGTCTTTGACGCCACCCGGCCGCAGAACGATCTGCAGGGGTCGCTGCTGGCCGGCGTCCAGTTTGCCCAGAGCCAGATCCTGCCCGCCCACCCGCGGGAGGGGGACAACCAGCCCCGCCTCACCGCTCTGCGCAAGAGCCTGCTGCTGGTGCGCCCGCTGCAGGCCGGCAACCAGGCGCCGCTGGCGCTCGAGGCCCGCGACGGCGCCGGCAAGCTGCTCGGCAGCCTCACGCTGGATCCCCCCTCCCGCCTGCCCAAGACCGCCTACTACCTGGAAGGAACGCCGGAGGAGGGGGTCGACTTCACCCCGGGCCTCGGCACCAGTGCCGTCATCAACAGCAGCAGCGAGCTGGCCAGGCTGAGCGATCCGAGCGGCACCTTCCTGCTCGGCAAGTTGCAGCCCCATGCCCTGGTCACCATCCAGACCGCCGATGGCCGCTGGGTGCGCGACATCCACCTGCCGCGCGACGCGAGCCTGGAGGGCAAGATGGTGCGCCTCGCCTCCAATGCCGGCTACAACTCCACCGTCTATTTCAGTGGCCGCCAGGTAACAATCTCCCGCGGCCAGAGCCAGCAGTTCAAATTCGTGCGCGGCCAGTGGATCCGTGATGGCGAACTGGAAAACAACGGCATCACCTATGCCAGCGATGCCTGGAGCGCCGTGCTGCCGGCCGAGTGGATCATGCCCGGCCTCACCCTGCGCCTGAGCCAGGGGGATCTGAGCGGCGAGCTGAGCGACCTCAAGGTGGGGGCGCCGGGGGAGCTGCTGATTCACACCATCGACATCGGCATGCTGACCAGCCCGCGCGACCAGTTCGCCTTTGCCAAAGATAAAGAAGCCCAGCGGGAGTACTTCCAGACCATTCCCGCCAGTCGGCTCATCGTCAGCCAGTATGCGCCGCTGTCGTTGCCGGAAGTGATGCTGCCGGATGGCACTTTGCTCACCGACTTTGATCCGAGCGAGGGGGGCTGGCACAGCGGCACCATGCGTCAGCGCATCGGCAAGGAGCTCATCTCCCTTGGCATCGACAATGCCAACTACGGCATCAACAGCACCGCCGGGGAGGGGGAGAACAGCCACCCCTACGTGGTGGCCCAGCTGGCGGCCCACAACAGCCGCGGCAAGTACGCCAACGGGGTGCAGGTGCATGGCGGCTCCGGCGGGGGCGGCATCGTCACCCTGGACGCCTCCCTTGGCAACGAGTTCAGCCACGAGGTGGGCCACAACTACGGTCTCGGCCACTACGTGGGCGGCTTTGCCGGCTCGGTGCACCGCAGCGCCGATCAGATCAATGCCACCTGGGGCTGGGATGGCGACAAGAACCGCTTCATCCCCAACTTCTTTGCGAGCCGCAGCGGCCAGAGCGCCTGCCTCGACGGTCAGTGCCAGGCGCCGTTTGACGGGCGCAAGTTCGGCTTCGATGCCATGGCCGGCGGCGAGCCACTCTCCGGCTTCAACCGCTTCACCCTCTACACCCCCAACTCGGCCGCCATCATCCAGCGCTTCCTCGAGAGCAAGGCGGTGTTCGACGCAGCATCCCCCACCGGCTTTAGCAAGTGGAACGAAAGCCAGGCCAGGATGGAGCCCTACCGCCACCGGGTCGATCTCGCCGAGCAGATCACCGCGCCGGTGAGCGATCTGGGAGAGGTCAAGCTGGCCGCCCTGCTGGCCGAGTACGATCTGGTCAAGGTGGCCATGTGGGATGGCAACTGGACCCGCAACATCCAGCTGCCGACCGCCTCGGCGGTCAATCGCGGCCGCATCGTCAGCATCGACCACAACGCCGGCTACAACAGCACCCTCTTCATCAACGGCCAGCAGATCACCGTCTCGCGCGGCTTCAAGAAGAGCTATCGCTCCGACGGCAGCCGCTGGAACGAGGGAGCGCCGACGGATCTGGCGGCAGATCGCAAGCCAGCTGACTTCGGCGTGCCGGTGACCACCCTGGTCGGCTACTACGACCCGCAGGGGCAGCTGCCGAGCTACCTCTATCCGGCCCTGCACGGCGCCTACGGCTTTGCCTATGGCGATGACGGCGAGCGGCTCGGCAACAGTGACTGCCAGCTGCAGGTGGAGACCCGCGACGGCCTGCTGCGCTTCAAGCTGGCCAACCACCGGCTGAGCGCCAGCGTGATGAACAAGTTCCACGTCAACGTGCCGAGCGCGAGCGAGCCGCGCAGTGCCAGCGTGCTGTGCCGCAACCAGTCACAGGTAGATGCCCAGCTTGCCCCGGCCCCGGCCGGGCTCGGCTACACGGTCAACGGCATGCCGCTGGCGGCACGCTGAGTGTTTTTCTCCTTTCTCCTCGCGCAATGCGAGGTGCCACTGGCGGGGGCCAAGCCCCGCCTTTCATCAAGCAAGAGGTAAATATGATGACAAGAAAGTCCTCTGTGGCCACTCTGCTGGCCGGGCTCTGTCTGAGCGGTCAGCTGTGGGCCGCCAGCGCCTATGACATCAATCAGGGCTATGGCGGCGGCAGCCAGGTCAGTTTCAACGGCCAGATCTACGAGGCCAAATGGTATGCCAATCCGGGCCAGAGCCCGGGCGTGCAGGTCGCCAACGAGTGGGATTCTCCGTGGGCCCTGCTGGGGGCGGGTGAAGCGACGCCACCCGGTGACGGGGAGGGCATAGCCCCGCCCGCGCAGGGAGGCAGCGGCGCCGCTGACGGCAGCACCGTCTACTTGAGCCAGAGCGAGCTGGATGCCAAGGAGCATGCGCTCACCGACTTCCCGGCCATGACGGCGGTCAAGGCCTCCATCGCCACCCGCGACAACGCCGTGGTCGAGGCGGTGGCCCCCGGTTTGCCGCTCAACCCCGCCAACGTCAAACGGGTGGAGGGGCTGCTCAGCGAGTCGCAGTTCAACTTCCTGTTCCCGCTGCGGGCGCCGGAGTACACCTATCGCGGCTTCCTGCAGGCGGTGGCCAAGTTCCCGGCCTTCTGCGGCGACTACAGCGATGGGCGCAACGCCGAGGCCATCTGCCGCAAGTCGCTGGCCACCATGTTTGCCCACTTCGCCCAGGAGACCGGCGGCCACGAGAGCTGGCGCCCCGAGCCCGAGTGGCGTCAGGGCCTGGTGTGGGTGCGGGAGATGGGCTGGACCGAGCAGATGCGCGGCGGCTACAACGCCGAGTGCCGGCCGGATGTGTGGCAGGGTCAGCAGTGGCCGTGCGGCAAGTTCGACAACGGCGAGTTCAAGAGCTACTTCGGTCGTGGCGCCAAGCAGCTGTCGTACAACTACAACTACGGCCCCTTCTCCGAGGCCATGTTCGGCACTGTGCGCACCCTGCTGGACAACCCGGAGAAAGTGGCGGACACCTGGCTCAACCTGGCCAGCGCCGTGTTCTTCTTCGTCTATCCGCAGCCGCCCAAGCCCTCCATGCTGCACGTGATCGACGGCACCTGGCAGCCCAACGCCCACGACCGGCAGAACGGCCTGGTGCCGGGCTTCGGGGTGACCACCCAGATCATCAACGGCGGGGTGGAGTGCGGTGGTGCGGCCGAGCATGCCCAGTCCCAGAACCGGATCACCTACTACCAGGCCCAGGCCCAGTATCTGGGGGTGCCGGTGCCCGCCGACGAGGTGCTCGGTTGCAAGAACATGAAGGTCTTTGACGAGGCCGGCGCCGGCGCCCTGCCCATCTACTGGGAGAACGACTGGAGCTATGTGCCGGGCAACCCCAACGGTGGCAAGAGCTACGCCTGCAAGCTGGTGGGCTACCAGACCCGCTTCAGCGCGTTCAAGGAGCGTGACTACAGCCGCTGCGTGCAGCACTTCTTCCCCGAGGTGGTGATCGAGGACAACGGCGGTGGCACCAACCTGCCGCCGGTGGCCAGCATCAGCGGCCCGAGCGAGGCGCTGGGCGGCGCCACCGTGCTGCTCTCCGGCCAGGGCTCGAGCGATCCGGAGGGCAAGCCCCTCAGCTACGCCTGGACCCTGCCTGCCGGGGCCAGCGCCTCGGATCTGACGCAGTCCACCCTGAGCGCCATCCTGCCGCCGACCCCGACCAGCGACACCCGCTACGGCTTCGTGCTCAAGGTGACCGACGACAAGGGGCTGAGCCGCAGCGCCACCCACGAGATCCTGATCAAGGGCAGTGGCGGCACCACGCCGCCGGATGGCAACCCGCCCTACAAGGAGGGCACCGCCTACAAAGCCGGTGACAAGGTGAGCAACCTGGGCGGCAACTACCAGTGCAAGCCCCATCCCTACACCGGCTGGTGTGCCGGCGCGGCCTGGGCCTATGAGCCCGGCAAGGGCACGGCCTGGAGCGATGCCTGGATCAAGCTGTAGCGACATCTCCGCGCAATAAAAAAGGCCCGTCAGGGCCTTTTTTCATGGTGTAAATTCGCTCACAGCGGCTTTTGCCACAGGCTCAGCAGCAGATCCTGCTCCAGCTGGTCCGGTCCCTGATGGCTGAAGGCGTGGCGCTGCTCGCCGCTGGCGCGCCAGCCGAGGCGGCTGGTCTCCAGGATGAAGCTGCGCAGGCCCTGGTCCATCTGCATGCTGAACTGGCAGCGCAGCTGACCCATGGGGTTGAGGCCGGTCAGGCTCGGCCAGCTCAGCGGGTGCTCCATGCTGACCGGGTTGAGGCTGACCCTCAGCTGCCACTGGTGGCGGGGGCCGGGCTGCAGGTAGAGCAGGTAGCCGCCCGGTGCCAGCCAGCTGACCAGCTGCTCGGTCTTGACCTTGAGATCGTTGACCAGCAGCAGCTGGGCCGTTCCCGGCAGGATCGGGGCGCGGGCCGGATCGGCGATGACGAACTGAGCGTCCGGCTGCGCCTTGTTGGCGGCAAAGATGGTGTTCTTGGCGATGTCGACGCCGGCAAATTGCCAGCCCGGCAGGCGCTCGGCCAGGGTCCGGCAGTAGTAACCCTCACCGCAGCCCAGGTGGATCAGCTCGCGCGGCTCGAGGGGAGCAAGCAGGCTGGCCATCGCCTCGACCAGCGGCAGCTGGTGGCCCTGCTCGAGGAAGTGGCGTTTGGCGCGCATCAGGGCGCGGCTGTCGCTGTCTTTGGGATTCTTCTTGCCGGGGATGAGATCCAGATAGCCTTCCGGCGCGGGATCGAAATGGTGCTTGTTGGCGCAGTAGACCCCGCGGGAGGCTTCATGAAGTTGCAGCGGGCTGCGACAGATAGGGCATTGCAGGTGCATAGGATTTCTCTTGGCGAAGGCCATGACGGCAGGGGCGTTCGGGATTATAGGGGAGACGATCAGAAAAGGCTGCCGTGGCAGCCTTTTTTATCCGGCGACCCAGTGCGGGGCCGCCAGTCGCGGGGATCAGCGAGTGCCGAACACCACTATGGTCTTGCCGTGGGCGGAGATCAGCTCCTGCTCTTCGAGCATCTTGAGGATCCGGCCGACGGTTTCACGGGAGCAGCCGACGATCTGGCCTATCTCCTGACGGGTGATTTTGATCTGCATGCCATCCGGGTGGGTCATGGCATCCGGCTGTTTGGCCAGGTTCAGCAGGGTCTGGGCGATCCGGCCGGTCACGTCCAGGAAGGCGAGGTTGCCGACTTTCTGGCTGGTGTGCTGCAGGCGGGCCGCCATCTGGCCGGAGAGGCGCATCAGGATTTCCGGGTTGACCTGGATCAGCTGGCGGAACTTCTTGTAGGAGATCTCGGCCACTTCACAGGAACCTTTGGCACGCACCCAGGCGGAACGCTCCGGGTTTTCGCTCTCCTCGAACATCCCCATCTCGCCCAGGAAGTCGCCCTGGTTCAGATAGGAGAGGATCATCTCCTTGCCTTCATCGTCCTTGATCAAGACGGCCACAGTGCCCTTGACGATGTAGTAGAGGGTTTCCGCTTTCTCACCCGCGTGGATCAGGGTGCTCTTGGCGGGATACTTATGAATGTGGCAGTGCGACAAGAACCATTCCAGGGTGGGATCGCTTTGCGGTTTGCCAATGACCATGAGAATTCCTCTGTAGTGTCTTTTTATGGACTCGTGCGTCCGGGCAAGCTGCCAACCTTGCCATTCCTTGTATTAGTCGCAGTAGGATAAGAGCCTTTGTCTGTGCTGACAAGGCTTTGAGGGCTTTTGCCAGCTCCCCTTGCAACCCCTGCTGCGTTCCGTTCGCCATTGTAGGGAAGATGGGGGCATCAGATGTTGATTTTGATCTAGTTAGTCAGGAAGTTCGTGAAAATGGCGGATATGTGCCGCTGTCGCGTCGTCTGCGGTATGCTATGTCAGTCAGATCTGTCGTCATCAAGAGGAAATGTGAAATGAAAGCCAAGGTCAGCTGGGTGGAAGGCATGCAGTTTGTGGGCGAGAGTGAGTCCGGTCACAAGGTGATCCTGGACGGTGCCAACCCCGGCGAAGGTGCCAGCCCGATGGAGATGATCCTGCTGGCGGTGGGCGGTTGCAGCTCGATCGACGTGGTCTCCATCCTGGAGAAGGCGCGTCAATCCGTGACCGCCTGCCATGTGGAGCTGGCCGGTGAGCGGGCTGACTCGGTGCCGCGGGTATTCGAGAAGATCCACCTCCACTTCGTGGTGACCGGCAAGGGGCTGGCCGAAAAGCAGGTGGCCCGCGCGGTGGATCTGTCGATGGAAAAATATTGTTCAGTTTCCCTGATGTTGGAAAAAGCGGTAGAAATTACCCATAGTTATCAAATTCTTGAAGCCTGATAGCAGTGGCTCTTCCGATCGAATAACACCATGACATAAGGAAAGTGCAATGAAAAAGATGATAGCGTTACTCCCCCTGCTGGGGCTGGCAGCCTGCAGCATGCCGCAACCGACCCAGTACCAGTACAGCCAGTATCAGTGCGGTGAGGAGTTGCTGGCCGTGACCTATGATGCCCAGGCCGACATGGTGCAGTTCCCCTATGCCGGGGTCTATCACAAGCTGGGCCGGGTCGAGGCGGAGTCCGGTGCCAAGTATTCCGACGGTGTGACCACCTTCTGGAATCAGGAGAAGCAGGCCATCCTCAGCCAGAAAGGGGTAACCCTGCTGACTTGCCAGCGCAAGTGATCGTCATGGTGTGATGACAACGGCCTGCTCAATGCAGGCCGTTTTGCATATTGGGGGTCAGTGCGGCAGGGCGTTGAGCATCTTGGCGGCCAGTTGCTGGCTCAGTTGCTGACGCTCCCCTTCGGCGATGGCCACGTCGCTGGCCAGGGAGATGGCGCTGCTCCACACCGCCTGCTGGGTGCGCCGGTCGAGCAGCACGATGGCCAGGGTGCCCTTGCGGGCATCGGCCTTGGCCTGCAGCCCAGGAGTCATGCCGAGGCGGGCGAAGATCTCGCCATCGCTCAGATCCTTGCTGCCGGCCACCCCGATGGCGACCCAGACATCGGCCTCGTCGAGGGGCACGCTCTGCCACCCCTTGCGCCCCAGCTCCTGATTGACCGCCTGTTGCACCGGCTCCAGCCAGCCCTCGGCGCTGTCGCCGGCATACTGGAACTGCTCGGCCAGCGCATAGCGCGGCGTCGCCCCGAAAGGCCAGCTGGCCGCCGGGCGCACCACCATGGTGCCCGCTTCCAGGGTCGGCGCGGCCGGGCCGCTGCTGCAGCCACCCAGCAGGGCGGCCAATCCCACAGAGATAAACGCTAACCGCATCATCAGCTCCTTGGCTCAGGTGATCTTGCCGGTTTCAATCAGTTGCTGGATCAACGGGCGCAGGATCAGCTCCATCGCGAAGCCCATCTTGCCGCCCGGCACTACGATGGTGTTCATCCGTGACATGAAGGATCCGTCGATCATCGACAGCAGGTAGGGGAAATCCACCTGCTTGATGCCGCGAAACCGTATCACCAGCATACTCTCGTCCAGACTCGGGATCACCTTGGCGCTGAAGGGGTTGGAGGTATCCACCGTCGGCACCCGCTGGAAGTTGATGTGGGTGCGGGAGAACTGGGGGGTGATGAAGTTGATGTAGTCGTCCATGGAGCGAACGATGGAGTCGGTGACCGCCTCGCGGGAATGGCCGCGTTCCGAGGTGTCGCGAATGAGCTTCTGGATCCACTCCAGGTTGACGATGGGCACCACCCCGATGAGGAAGTCCACGTGGCGGGCCACGTTGTGCTCATCGGTGACCACGCCGCCGTGCAGCCCTTCGTAGAACAGCAGGTCGGTATCGCTCGGCAGATTCTGCCAGGGGGTGAAGGTGCCCGGCATCTGGTTGAAGGGCACCGCCTCGTCGAAGCTGTGCAGGTAGCGGCGATACTGGCCGCTGCCGTTCTGGCCGTACTCCTGAAAGAAGCTCTCCAGCAGGCCGAAGTCGTTGGCCTCGGGGCCGAAATAGCTGATGTGGCGCCCCTGTTCGCGTGCCTTGCGGATCGCCACGTCCATTTCCGGGCGGGTGTAGCGATGAAAACTGTCCCCTTCCACCACGGCCGCCTGATAACCGAGCTGATGAAACATGGAGCGAAAGGCGTTGGTGGAGGTGGAGGTGCCGGCTCCGGACGAACCGGTAACCGCAATGATGGGATGCTTTGCCGACATAGAATTCTCTCTTCCTTGGGAGTTCCGTTATAAAGGCATGTTCCGAGTGCGGTCAAGTGTGCGACCTGACAGTACCACCGCGCAACTGCTTCGCGGGCGTGCCAGCGTGCCTGCGCCGGCGGCAGACGCAAAAAAGGGCTGCAGTGGCAGCCCTTGCGATCAATAAGAGAAAAACTAGCCGGCCTGCTTGGTGCCGGCCGCAGGCTTGATCCCCACCAGTACGGCTCCCAGCAGGATGAACAGCACCCCGAGCGCCTTGCCGGGCTCCAGCGGCTCGGCGAAGAGCGGAATGTTGACCGCCAGCAGGTAGACCAGCGCATAGCTGGTGCTGAGCAGGGGGTAGGCGATGTTGAGCGGGGTGGAGTGCAGCGCTGCCAGCCAGCAGAGCAGCGACAGAGCGTAACAGCCCACCCCGGCCAGGATCACCAGCAGCGGCAGCGGATGGGCCAGCATCACGGCAAGATCCATCTGCCAGGTCGGCAGCTGGATCACCCCCCACTTCATGCCGAGCTGGGCCGCCGTCACCAGCAAGATGCTGCCGAGCACGTAGAGATACCCCTTCAGCGCCGCTCTTGCAGGGCTGGCCGGTAGTTGGCCAGCCTGCAGATGGTCATCGCTCATAGCAAGCCTCCCAGCAGCAGGGCGCCCACTATGATGGCCCCTACCCCCAGCCAGTTGTGGTAGCTGATCTGCTCGTGAAAGAACAGCCTGGAACCCACCAGCACCAGCACCAGATTGATGCTGAGCATGGGGTAGGCCATGCTGAGCGGCAGCCGCTGCAGCAGGTAGATCCAGAGCAGCATGCCGCAGCCGAGCGCTGCCACGCTGGCGATGAGCCAGGGTGAGCGCAGCTTCTGCCAGTGGTTGCAGGGCCGGCGCTGCCAGCTGACGACCGCCTGCTTTTGCAGCATCTGGCCGCTGCAGGTCAGCAGGCACACCAGCAACAGCAGCAGGATGTCCATCACTGGGCTCCGTGGTAGATGAGCAGGGTCAGCCGGTGGCTGACGATGGTCTCGTCAGCGGTGGGCACGGGCCCGGTGTTGCCGTCGCGATCGGTCTTCATCAGCAGGGCTACCTGACCATTCTTGCGCGCCTGTTCCAGCCAGGCCGGGAAGTCGGCGCGGGCCACGTAGCGCCCCGCCGCATCCGGGTAGCCGAGGCCGTAATGCACCTCGCCCTTGCTGTCGAACAGGTTGATCTCGCTGCGCTGGGTGCCCCAGGCGAGGGAGGAGGCCAGTCCGACGTCGTTGGCCAGCAAGGTGCCTGACTTCATCAGCACGGCCTGATTGGCCTCGATGAAGCGCTCCGGCAGCTTGGAGTCGATCAGCGATTGCGGCAGCGCCCAGGGCAGGCCGATGGCCAGTACCATGGGGCAGAGCGCGCTCAGGGTCCAGCGGCGGCTGACCTCTTTCAACTGGATGAAGCCGAGCAGACTCCAGCCGGCGAAGATGACCATGGCCACCGCCAGCGCACCGTGATCCTCCTCGCCATAGACGGCGTGGCTGGGGGAGAACGCCAGCACGGCCAGCACCACCAGGCAGATGAGGCCGAACAGGCCGTTTAGCCAGGCATTGACCTTGAAGGCCCGCTCTTTCCCCTCCTTGAGCAGGTCGACGGCGCTGGCGGCCATCAGCATGGCGAGCGGGGCGAAGCAGGGCAGGATGTAGGTGAGCAGCTTGCCCTTGGCAATGCTGAAGAACAGCAGGGGCAGGATCACCCAGGCCAGCAGGTAGAGGGTTTCCGGGCTTATCTTGCGCTCCTGCCAGCCCTTGCGCAGGGCGCCTGGCAACAGGCCGAGCCAGGGCAGGGTGCCGAGCAGCCCCATGGGCAGGTAGTACCAGAATGGCGCCTTGTGCTGGGCGTTGTCGGCGGCGAAGCGCTGGATGTGTTCAACCCAGAAGAAGTAGTGCCAGTAGTCCGGTTCGCGCAGGTGCACGGCGATGGCCCAGGGGGCGGCCAGCAGGACCGCGCTCAGGATGGCCAGCGGCCCGAAGCGCACCAGCTCGAGCAGGCGGCGCTGATAGATGACGTAGGGCACGATGACCACCACGGGCACCGCCAGGGCGATGAAGCCCTTGGTGAGAAAGCCCATGCCGCAGGCAAGGCCGAACAGCAGATAGCCGCCGATCCGGCTGCGCAGCGATCCCTCCTTGCGGATGATGTAGAAGCTCACCATGGCCGCGTTGAGCCAGAGGGTGACCATGGCATCGAGCACGCTGTAGGTGCCTATGCCGTAGACGATCAACAGCGACAGATAGATGAGGCTGGCGAGGAAGGCCTTGCGCCGGCACTGCCACAGCTGCAGGGCAAACCAGAAGATCAGCAGGGCGCTGAGGCCGGTGGCGGCGGCCGAGGCGAAGCGCACGGCGAAGTTGGTGTCACCGAACAGCTGCTGGCTGATGCTGTTGAACCAGTAGCCGGCGATGGGTTTCTCGAAGTAGCGCAAGCCCAGGAAGTGGGGCACGACCCAGTCGCCGGTGCTCACCATCTCCCGGCTGATCTCGGCGTAGCGGTTTTCGTCCGGGCTCCAGAGCGGCCGCTGATCGAGCGGCAGCAGGTAAAAGAAGAGAAAGAACAGGGGCAGGGCCCACTTGGTCAACGTCATGACATCCTCTGTTGCATGGTGTGATTAGCGCGATGGTTAGTCCTGCCACCCGAGGTGGCGTCATTCATCTCAGGCCTCGGCCTTGCAGCCGAGCCAGCCCTCCCGTCCGGGCAGGGTGCCGCGTACCAGCCGGCCGGTCGGCAGCGTGGTCGGGTCGGATGGTAACAGATCCCCGAGCGGCACGAAGCGGATGCCGCGCGCCCTGGCTTCGCCGAGCAGGGCATCGAACTGCTCGGCCATCACGATCCCTTCCACTTCGGCGTGGATGGTGTAGACGTGGGGGCCCTGCGCCGGAGGGGTGGCCAGCTGATCCAGCAGGAAACGGTTGAAACCGTCGACCGTCACCTGATGCCCCACCATCTCGTCGAAGGTGGGCAGGTTGACCGGGATCTGCGGGGTGCCGGGGCGGCCATCCTGGAGCAGGGGCCGAAACAGGCCGCTGCCGCGACAGTCGCTGTTGTAGCGAAAGCCAAACTGCTCCTTGGCCTGGGTAGTGAGGGGGTCGGCCCGCCAGCCGGCGGCGGCGGAGCAATCGACTTCGCGCCCCAGGATCTGGTTGAGCGCATCCACCCCGAGCCGGGTCTGACGAGTGAGCTCGGCTTCGTCCCAGCGGCCGGTGTTGGCCTGCCAGCCGTGGTGATCCCAGGCGTGCAGCCCCACCTCATGGCGGGCGCTGTCGGTGTCGCGCATCAGGGAGCCGAGCTGCTTGCCGATGGACTTGCCGGGCCAGGCGGTGCCGGCCAGCAGGATGTCCAGCCCATAGAGGGATGCTGCGTTGGAGCGCAGCATCTTGAGCAGAAAGCGGGGTTTTAGCAGGCGCCACAAGTGGCGCCCCATGTTGTCCGGTCCGACCGAGAAGAAGAAGCTCCCCTTGACCTGATGCTTGTCGAGCAGTTGCAGCAGGCGGGGCACCCCGTCACGGGTTCCCCTGAAGGTATCGACGTCGATCCGCAGACCTACCTCAGTCATGCTCGACTCCCGTCGTGACCGCCCCTTGCAGGAAGAAGTCCAGGGTGTTGCCGATGGTCTCTTCCATCTCGATGGTCGGTTCCCAGTCCAGCAGGCGGCGGGCATTGGCGATGCTCGGCCGGCGGTGGGAGACGTCCTGATAGCCGTCACCGTAGAAGGATTTGCTCTCCACCAGCTTGAAACCGGCAAACGGCGGGAACTGGTCGCGCAGCGGGTGAGCCTCGAACTTGGCGAGCAGGATCTCGGCCATCTGCTGGATGCTGGCCTCGTTGTCCGGGTTGCCGATGTTGATGATCTGGCCGTCGCAGCGGTTCTCCTTGTTCTCGATGATGCGGAACAGGGCCTCGATGCCGTCCTCGATGTCGGTGAAGCAGCGCTTCTGAGCGCCGCCGTCCACCAGCTGGATCGGGGTGCCGTCCACCAGGTTGAGGATCAGCTGGGTGATGGCGCGGGAGCTGCCGATGCGGGCGGAGTCCAGGCTGTCCAGACGCGGCCCCATCCAGTTGAAGGGACGGAACAGTGTGAAGTTGAGCCCCTCTTTCTTGCCGTAGGCCCAGATCACCCGATCCAGCAGCTGCTTGGAGACCGAGTAGATCCAGCGCTGCTTGTTGATGGGGCCGACGATGAGGCGGGAGCTGTCTTCATCGAAGCTGTGATCGTCGCACATCCCGTACACCTCGGAGGTGGAGGGGAAGATGATGCGCTTGTGGTACTTCACGCAGTAGCGGACGATCTTGAGGTTCTCCTCGAAGTCGAGTTCGAACACGCGCAGCGGGTTGCGGGTGTACTCGATGGGGGTGGCGATGGCCACCAGTGGCAGGATCACGTCGCACTTCTTGATGTGATACTCGATCCACTCGGTGTGGATGCTGATGTCCCCTTCCACGAAGTGGAAGTTGGGGTGACCGATGAAGCGGTCCACCGCGCTGGAGCCGATGTCGAGGCCATACACCTCGTAGCCACCATCCTGGAGCAGGCGCTCGGTCAGGTGGTTGCCGATGAAGCCGTTGACGCCGAGGATCAGCACCCGGGTCAGCCGCGCCTTGCGCAGGGCATTGCTCGCCTTGGCGCCTATCTTCATCCCTTCGACCAGCCCCAGTTCGCGGGCCAGCTGGGCGCCGCGCACATAGAGCCCGCCTTCGGCCTGACCGGCCAGGATCTCCAGCACCCCTTCACCGCAGGCGATGCGCAGCGGCTCCTGGCTGAGGATGGTGCCCGGCTGCTTGTCGCTCTGCTGGGCCAGCCAGTGGCTCTTCCACACCGTCAGCTTGCGGTCACCGGCGAAGCTGAAGGCGCCCGGGTAGGGCTGGGTGACGGCGCGCACCAGGTTGTGCAGTTCGCGGGCCGGGCGGTGCCAGTGCAGCTCGCCATCGGCCGGGGTGCGGCGGCCATAGTAGCTGGCCTTGCTCTCATCCTGCGGGGTGAGGCGGATGTCGCCGGCGCGCAGCTTGGGCAGCTCCTGCTCCAGCAGCGCCCGGGCGGCGAGGCGCACCTTGCCGTGCAGGGTCAGCGCGGTGTCGTCGTCGGCAATGGTCACCGCCTGCTGGGCGACGATGGCGCCGGCGTCGGGCTTGGCGGTCATCTGGTGCAGGGTGATGCCGGTCTCGGTCTCGCCGTTGACCAGGCACCAGTTGATGGGCGCGCGGCCGCGGTAGGCGGGCAGCAGGGAGCCGTGCAGGTTGAAGGCGCCGACGGTCGGGATGTCGAGGATCGCCTGCTTGAGCATGTTGCGGTAGTAGAAGGAGAAGAGGGCCTGGGGCGCCAGCTCGCGAATGCGCTCAATCCAGAGCGGGTGGTTTACGTCCTCGGGGGAGTAGACCGGCAGGTTGTGCTCGGCGCAGAGCTGGGCGACCGAGCCGAAGAAGCGGTTTTCGCCCGGATCGTCGGCGTGGGTGAAGACGGCCTGGATCTCGTAGCCTGCCTCGAGCAGGGCCTCGATGCCGGTGCAACCGATATCGTGATAAGCAAAGACGACGACTTTCATTGTTCAGCTTCCTGTTGCGAAGGGGTGGTGGCGCTGCGCACGATCTGGTGGATGAAGTAGCGGGGACGGGCGCGCACGTCGGTGTACATGCGGCCTATGTATTCTCCCAGCAGCCCCATGCCCAGCAGCTGCACGCCGACAAAGGTGAAGAGAATGGCAAAGAGGGTGAAGACGCCATCGGCGGCCCAGTCGGCGCCCAGAATGAGGCGCATCAGGATCAGCAGGATGGAGAAGGTAAAGCCGATGCCCGCCACCACGCTGCCGACGATGCTGAGCAGCCGCAGCGGGGTGGTGGTCATGCAGGTGACCAGGTCATACATCAGGTTGATGAGGTGCATCAGCCCGTATTTGGACTCGCCGTGGGGCCGCGCGGCGTGGCCCCCGTGC
>NZ_JASCAS010000002.1:0-296241 GCF_029967615.1 Aeromonas sp. V90_14
GCATCGCACTCATAATGCGGGGGTCACAGGTTCGAATCCCGTCATAGCCACCATTACTCCTGCGGAAGTGGCGAAATTGGTAGACGCACCAGATTTAGGTTCTGGCGCCCTAGGCGTGAGAGTTCGAGTCTCTCCTTCCGCACCATCAAAAGCAGTACCAAACAGACCAGCTCAGGCTGGTTTTTTTGTATCCGGCGTTTACCGCTCTCCCTCCCCTATCCATGCCATCGTACGCCGGCAATCCCTCCCATGTATCAACGGCTGGGCCTTGTGCTCGCCTCTACGACGGCGCTGATACCCGGCCTTTCGCTTCACACCACCCTTTGCATGTCACAGAGCACAGCGGGCAATAAAAAGGCGACCCGCCGGCCGCCATGTCGTTTGCTGTCGTCAGAACGGGAAGAACCAGGGAATGGCGATAACGCTCACCACCATCACCAGCAGGGTGAAGGGCACGCCGATGCGCACGAAATCCACGAACCGGTAGTTGCCGGGCCCCAGCACCAGGGTGTTGACCGGCGAGGAGACCGGCGTCATGAAGGCCGCCGAGGCGGCGATGGCGATGGTCATGGCGAACGGATAAGGGGAGATCCCCATCTGCTGCGCCGTACCCAGCGCAATCGGTGCCATCAGCACCGCCGTCGCGGTGTTGGAGATGAACAGCCCTATGATGGCGCACAGGGCGAACAGACTGGCCAGCATCACCCGTGGCCCCATCTCCCCTACCGCCGAGATCAGCGCGCCGACGATGAGGTCCACCCCGCCGGTCTTTTGCAGCGCCAGTGCGAAGGGCAGCATGCCGACGATGAGGATCAGGGTCGGCCAGTGGATGGACTTGTAGGCGCTCTCCATGTCGATGCAGCGGAATTTGCCCATCAGCAGGCAGGCGATCAGCGCCGCGATCACGTTGGGCACCGGATCGGTCACCATCAGGGCGATCATCACCCCGAGGCAGATGAGGGCGTGAATGGCCTGGCTGCGGGCCGGCGCCATCTCGTCCACCTCGGCCGGCAACCCCAGCAGCAGGAAGTCGCGGCTGTGGGTCTGCAGCAGGCGGATCAGGCTCCAGTTGCCCACCACCAGCAGGGTGTCCCCCAACTGCAGCGCCTCGTCCACCAGCTTGCCGCCAAGCGCCTCACCGGCGCGGCGGATCCCCACCACGTTGAGGCCATAGTGGGAGCGAAACGCCACCTCGCGGAGGCTCTTGCCGAGCAGGCGGGATTCGGGGATGAGCGAGACCTCCGCCATGCCCACCTCCCGCGCCTGATCGGAGAAGTATTCGCCGCGCAGGATCATGGGCTCGAGCCGCGCCTCGCTGCAGAACTCGCGCACGTCCACCTCGGGGTCGGACATGTCGATGAGCAGCACATCCTTGGCCTGGAACTCGGTCACCCCGGAAACGGTGACCATCACCCGCCGGAACTTGCGCCAGCGCTCCACCCCGATGACGTTGGCACCGTAGCGGGCACGCAGTTGCAGCTCGTCCAGGGTCTGGCCGATCAGCGGTGAATCGGGCCGGATCGCCAGCCGGCGCGCCCGGCCGGCCAGCCGGTAGTCGCGAATGAGATCGCGCATGGTGCTGCGCCCGATCTGCTTGCTCTTGCCCTCCTCCCCTTCACGCACCAGGGAGGTGCGCATCAGCAGCATGTAGAGGATCCCCATCCCCAGGATGATGACCCCCATGGGGGTGAAGCCGAAGAAGCCGAAGCCATGGATGTTGTGGCGCATCAGCTCGCTGTTGACCACCATGTTGGGCGGCGTCGCCACCAGCGTCATCATGCCGCTGATGAGGCCGGCAAAGCCGAGCGGCATCATCAGCCGGCCAGCCGGGATCCCCATCCGGTTCGCCACGCTCAGCACCACCGGGATGAAGATGGCCACCACCCCGGTGCTGCTCATCACGGCCCCGAGCAGGGCGACCGCCACCATCAGCAGCACCAGCAGGCGAGTCTCGCTGCTGCCGGCCACCTTCACCAGCGCATCCCCCACCTGATAGGCGATGCCGGTGCGCACCAGCCCCTCTCCCACCACGAACAGGGCGGCAATCAGGATGACGTTGGGATCGCTGAACCCCGCCAGCGCCTCCTGCAGGGTCAGGGTGCCGCTCAGCACGAACAATATGATGATCAGCAAGGCAACCACGTCCATACGGACCTTGTTGCTCACAAACAGATAAATGGCGCCCACCAGCATGCAGAGGACCCAGACCAACTCGGAATTCACACTTGCTCCTTTTGTTCAGCTCCACCCCGGCCGGAGCGGATTCCATCAGACCACAGCTCATTTCTCCCCGATTTGTTACATATCAATAAAGGGGCAGGGCATCATCGCATATCAGGGCGCCATCGGGGCCTAAAGTTGCCCCTGCTGTTTCTCCATTCTTTGAGGTGGCTCGGCCCGGGTCGGACAAAAGTCCTGCCAGCCTCCCCCCGTCGCCCCTAGAATAGGCCCGGTTCACGCCCCCAATTTTCAAAGGAAACGAAAATGAGCATATTCGAGTGGTTCAGCATCAATCACACCCTGGTGACCATACCGCTGGGCGGTGGTTACGCCATGTCGTGGATTGAAGCCGTCGGCACCCTGTTCGGGCTGGCCTGCATCTGGTGCGCCAGCCAGGAGAAGACCATCAACTACCTGTTCGGGCTCATCAACGTCAGCCTGTTCGCCATCATCTTCTTCCAGATCCAGCTCTACGGCCTGTTGCTGCTGCAGCTGTTCTTCTTCTGCGCCAACCTCTATGGCTGGTACGCCTGGACCCGGCCGGCCAACGCCCAGGGGGATACCCTGCAGATCCGCTGGCTCAGCAAGTCCAAACTCATCGCCACCGCCGCCGTGAGCGCGCTGGCCATCGCCCTGCTGACCCTCTACATCGACCCGGTGTTCGCCACCCTGGCGCGCACCTCGGTCGCCCTGCTCAACCTGTTTGGCGCCAATCTCGCCACCCCTGAGCCCTCCCCCGATGCCTTCCCCTTCTGGGATGCCAGCATGACGGTGCTCTCCGTGGTGGCCCAGATCCTGATGACCCGCAAGTACGTGGAGAACTGGATCCTCTGGGTGGTCATCAACATCATCAGCATCGGCGTCTATGCCGCCCAGGGGGTCTATGCCATGTCCCTTGAGTACCTGATCCTGCTGTTTATCGCCGCCAACGGCACTCGCCTGTGGATGGTCAGCGCCAAGCGCCCGCAACAGGAAGCGATCGCATGAGCCTGCTGCCCCATCTGCAATGCCGCCCGGACCAGATCGCCGAACGGGTGGTGCTGTGCGGCGACCCGGCCCGGGTCGACCGCATCGCCGGCCAGCTCGACGAGTGTGACGTGCTGGGCCAGCACCGGGAGTTTCGCCTGATCAACGGCCGCTACCGGGGGCTGCCCGTCACTGTGTGCAGCACCGGCATCGGCGGCGCCTCCGCCGTCATCGCGCTGGAAGAGCTGGTGCAGGCGGGTGCCAGCTCGCTCATCCGGGTCGGCTCCGCCGGCGCCCTGCAGCATGAGATAGCGCTGGGGGATCTCATCGTGGTGGAGGGAGCGGTGCGCAGCGAAGGCGCCTCGCAGGCCTACCTGCCCCCCGAGTACCCCGCCTGCGCCGATATCCGCCTGCAGGCCGCCCTGCTCGCCCATCTCGGCGCCAGCGGCCAGCCTCACTGGCACGGGCTGGTGCGCTCCCACGACAGCTTCTACCGGGATGACGAGCAGGACGTCTGTCGCTACTGGCACCAGCGCGGGGTGCTCGGGGCGGACATGGAGACCGCCTCCCTGCTCGCCGTGGGGCGCCTGCGCAAGGTGCGGGTGGCCGCCGTGCTCTGCAACGTGGTGGCCTTCGAGCAGGACGTGCAAGCGGGGGTGAGCGACTACGCAGCCAGCGAAGCCGCCATGATGACCGGCGAGCGGCTGGCCATCGCCGCCGCCCTCCACGCCCTGACGCAATAGACCGGGTCTGCCGGAGCCGCAGCGGCCCCGGCAAAACGTTAAGCCCGGCACATTCAGAGGCGCCGGGGCTGGCATCCCGCCTGCGCTCTTGCTAGCCTCATGGCCCTCGTCAAGCCGGGCCTTCACCATGCAGCAACAACCCTATCCGCTCGGTCGCTTTCACGCCGAGCTTGCCGCACTCGAACCGCGCTTTGCCGTGGCGCTGGCTGACTGCACCCTGTTTTCGCGCCGTTACCTGCCCGGTGAACCCATCATGCGCCAAGGGGAGCGGTGCGAGCAGCTCTATCTGGTGGCCCAGGGCCGGATTTCCCTCAACAGCGCGGTGCACTCAGGGCGGTTGTTTCAACTCGGTGAGATTGAGTGCCATAGCCAGATCTTCGGCGAGATGGAGTTCTTCAGCGCCACCCCGGTGCAGTGGAGTGTGGTGGCCGAGACCGAGCTGGACGCCGCCGTCATCTGCGCCGACAAGCTGGCCAAACGGCTGCTGGCCGAGCCCGAGCTGACCCTCTTCTTCGCCGCGGCGCTCGCCAGCGACTATCTGGATACCCTGGACATCACCACCAGCCGGTTGCTGCACCCCATCGCCTACAACATCGCCTTCGAGCTGTGGCGCGAGCGCCAGCGCACCCCCATGCTCGGCTCGCGCAAGCGGGCCCACGAGGCGGCGCGCTTCGGTACCACCGAGCGGGTCTATCGGCGCGCCCTCAAGGAGCTGATCGAACAGGGCATCGTCGCCGATGGCAGCGACGGCCCCGTCATCGCCGATCTGGCCAGGCTGCGCGCCTACCTCGACCTTTGATTTCCATTCACCCCATTTCGATTCACCCTGTCAGGAGAGTGCCATGTCTACCTATCCCGAGTTCACCTTCTTCAGCCGCTTCGTCGCCGACATCCAGGCCGGCCGCAAGACCATCACCATCCGCGACGAGAGCGAGGCCAACTGGCAACCCGGCCAGCGGCTGGCCCTGTTCACCAACCCGGAGCACCAGCCCTTTGGCACCATAGAGGTGCTCTCGGTCAAGGCGGTCGCCTTCGATGAGCTCAATGACGAGCACGCCCACCAGGAGAACATGACCCTCCCCGAGCTCAAACAGGTGATCCGCGACATCTACCCCGCCCTGCCGCCGCTCTATGTCATTGAATTCAAACTGCTTGATTGAGCCGGATTTGGTCTTTGCCGAGCGATGTGTTAATAGTGTCCTCTTTTGAATCAGGGAGGTGACCCGAGTGTTTGAGATAGCGAGCCTGCGAGAGGGCATGATGCACGGGGTCGAGCTGTTCCAGCTGCTGCTGGAGATCATCTCCATTGCCTGCGTGGTGATAGGGCTGGGCAAGACCCTCTGGCTGGCGGCGCGGGTGCGGGATCACGAGCCCGGCTTTCCCCATATCCGGCTCTGTTTCGGCAGCTGGCTCATTCTGGCGCTGGAGTTCCAGCTCGCCGCCGACATCCTGGCCACCACGGTGGCACCGAGCAAGGAGGAGCTGATCCGCCTCGCCATCATCGCGGTGATCCGCACCTTCCTGAACTACTTCCTCGGCAAGGAGCTGGAAGCCCAAGCGGAACGCCAGCAAGACAAGGCAGAGCGCCAGCAGGAACAGCGCAGCGAGCAGGCCAAGGCGGCTCAATAGCCCGTTTCCTTGCAGCAGCATCATCGCTGAGTGCCGTGCCATCCCGACCACAGCCGTGGCTCGGGATGGCCCAGTTGTGACCCTCCCCTCACTTTTGGCAATCAGCCAACTATGGAACCCTTTTCAAACCTTCCCCCGCCCTGTCGAGGGCCCGAGCATCTGCGTAAGATAAACCATCGCTTCCCCCAACCGGCCCAGCTGATGAACCCGCGACCTCTCCACACACCCGACATCGACCTCGATAGTTGCGTTATCTACCAGATCTATCCCATGAGCTTTCAGGACAGCGATGGCGACGGCATGGGCGACATCAACGGCATTCGTCAACGCCTCGGTTATCTGGCCACCCTGGGGGTCGACATGCTGTGGTTCACCCCTCTCTATCGCTCCCCCAAGCGGGACAACGGTTATGACGTGGCGGACTACCGCGCCATCGACCCCGCCTTCGGCACCCTGGCCGAGATGGAGCAGCTGATAGCCGAGGCGGCGGCTCACAGCATCGGCATCATGATGGATATCGTCGCCAACCACACCTCCACCGAGCATGAGTGGTTTGTGCAGGCGCTGGCCGGCGATCCCCGCTATCAGGGCTATTACGTATTCCGGGATCAAGCCTTCGTCGATGCCCACCCGGTCACCTCCATCTTTGGCGGCAGTGGCTGGCAGTACGTGCCGGCGCTTGATCGCTACTACCTGCACAACTTCGATGCGAGTCAGGTCGATCTGGACTGGGACAACCCGGCGGTGCGCGCCGAAATGGTAGAGGTGATCAACTTCTGGCTGGGCAAGGGAATCAAGGGGTTTCGCTTCGATGTGATCGACATGGTGAGCAAGGATTGGGGAAGACTTGCCATGAGCAACGGCCCGCGCCTGCACGACTATATCCGCGAGCTCAATGTCGAGAGCTTCGGCGGCCAGGGGATCATCACGGTGGGGGAAACCTGGGGAGCGGATCTCGCCCATATGCAGAACTATTCGAGCCCCGATGGCAGCGAGTTCAGCATGGTGTTCAACTTCGAGCATCTGGGGCTCGGCAGTGACAAGTGGACCTCCCGCTTCGACCCCCTCTCCTTCAAACGGGCCATGGCCCGCCACCAGCAGGGGCTGCACGGGCGAGGCTGGAACAGCCTGTTTCTCGGCAACCACGACCTGCCCCGCGCCGTCTCCCGCTTTGGCGACGACAGACCCGAGTGGCGTGAAACCAGCGCCAAACTGTGGGCCATGGTGCTGCACCTGATGCAGGGCACCCCCTTCATCTATCAGGGGGAGGAGCTCGCCATGACCAACCGCCACTGGCAGCCGGACGAGCTGCGCGACGTGGAGGCGATCAACTACAGTACCAGCCAGGCGGGACTGGAGCCTGCCGAGCTGAGTCGGCGGCTCGATGCCATCGGCCGCGACAACGCCCGCACCCCGATGCAGTGGGATGCCGGCCCCCACGCCGGTTTCAGCACCACCACGCCCTGGATTGCCCTCAACGCCAATCACGTCGAGATAAATGCCGCCGAGCAGCTGGCCCGCCCCGACTCGCCGTTTCACTGCTATCGCCAGCTCATCGCCCTGCGCAAGGCCCATCCCGTCATTCGCCACGGCGATTTCGAACTGCTGGATGGGGACGACCCGGATCGCATCGGCTATCGCCGCCGCTGGCAAGATCCGGCAAGCGCAGAGCGGCACACCCTGCTGCTGCTCGCCAACCTTACAGCGCGCCCTTTGGTCATGCCGCACTTTGACCAGGCGAAGGCCGGTGCCACCCTGCTGATGAGCAACTACCCGGGGCAGCCCACCGCCACCTTTGCCCCCTATCAGGCGGCCGCCTGGCTGCTGCCAGCAAGGGAGTAACGGGCAGCTCTATCCCCGTGCCATCCTCCGCCATGGAGGGTGGCCCCTGCCCACTGATGATTTCCCTCCCCTCGGCGGTCGATACGCCCCGGCGATTTACCCACTTAAAAACTTCGCATTTTCAGGCCCGCACCGCCTTGCCAGGCAATATCCAACCACAGCTCGCTATCGACAATTGAAATAGTTCAACACCCTGTTTTTATTGGCAATAATCGCCATCAAAAACGATGTTTTTATCATCAAGCGGCGATATTGAACGCTGTTTAGTCAGGGTTAAAAGTCAATTCAGATTTGTGCCCTTGTGGTTCTTCGCCGGCTCCTTATGGTTTCCATCCGAAGCGTGCGGCACGGCGCCGCACGCCGAGGTTCAGGCTCGCGGGCACTCTCCCGCCATAACAACAGGAAATCATCATGCGCAAAACCGGCGTGGCACTCGCCCTCTCCACCCTCTTCTGGTTCCACTCGGCCATGGCGGCCCCTCTGATCTTCCCGGATGACCCCACCCTCACCGACGGCCAGCACTCCCCTGCCCTCGATCGCAGTTTCCAGCTGGCCCAGGACGATCTGGGCAACCGGATCCACCAGCTTCACCTGCCCCTCCAGACCGAATCGGAACTGGTGGCGGAGCTGGAGCAGATCGGCAGGGAGCAGGGCTTTTCGGTCAGCACCCACGCTGACATGTACACCTGGACCGAGGACAACATGTGGCTGTCGCGCGATGGCGCCCTCATCTTCCGCCCCCAGGCGCCGCTGGCCGACAAGGATAGCTACCACGCCTTCGTCACCGCCCTGACCGAACAGAGCCCGGAGGCCGAGCAGGAGGGGCACCACAGCCTCGGCAGCCAGGATTCCCAGGGGCTGGATGATTACATGCTCTCCCAGGCCAACACCTTCGCCGAGGCGCAGGGGCGCGAGCTCATCCCCACCTTCTCCATCATCGATGGCGGCAACATGCTGACCGGCCAGCGAGCCGACGGTACGCCCTATGCCCTGATCGGCCGCGATGCCCTGCTGCAGACCACCCTGCACCACAGCCGGCTGGACAGTGAGCGTATTGCCGCTCTGCAGGAGAAGATGGAGCGCGACGGCGAGTTTCGGCTGCAACTCAGCGAAGAGGAGTGGCTGGGCAGACCCAATACCTTCCAAAAGGGCCATGACACCGAGGTGGACCTCATCCTGCTGGAGGCGGCCAACCTGCTGCCGCAAGGGCTGGATGAGCCGCAGCGCCACGCCTTTGCCAAGACCGCGCGCGCCAAGGCCGAGCTCGCCAAATTCGAAGTGGACGGGTCAACCCGGGAAGCGGCGGAGCAGCGGATGTTTCTGAGCCCGCAGCAAGGGGAGCGGATTGCCGAGCGCTATCGCGCCATCCATGGCCAACCGCTGCCGGCCTCCTTCGATCTGCTGACCCGCCTCAAGCAGGAGTACGCCAGCCTGGTGGTAACCGCCGAGCTTAACTCCGAGTTCAATGATGAGCAGATAGCCCAGGCACTGCCGACTCTGGCGGCCGATGCCGCCACCCTGGCCCGGCTGGGCCGCATGTTGCAGGCCGGTGGCTACCAGCGAACCGGGCTGACTGGCGCCGAGCAAGATCATCAGACCCGCCGCTTCCTCGCCATGATGGCCATCAGCCAGCGCCTGATGGCGCAGGAGCTCAAGGTGGCCGAGCGGGATCTGGTGATCCTGGCCCAGCCCGGTTTCCACCTCGACATGGCCATGCGCCCGCTGACCGACGATCGCATTTTGCTGAACGATCATGCAGCCAGCGCAGCGCTGATCGAGCAGGTGCTGGCTAGCAATGCCACCCTGAGCGACAGCGAGCGGCAGGAACTTGGCCAGAGCGTGACCAACCTGCGCCAGCAGAGCGAGCGCTGGCACAAGATCCACACTCTCATCCGCCAGCAGTTGAGCGATGCCGGCCTGATCCCCATCGCCACCCCGGGCGCGTTCACCGTGGGCAAGCGGCCGGTGAACTGGATGAACGGCATCATGGGCACCCGCCAGCAGCCCTTCTACATCACCAATGCCGCCAGCATCGCCCCCCTCAATCAGGCATTCGCCGCCTGGCTGCAACGCGAGGTGGCCGGGCTCACCCCCTATTTCGTGGGTCAGGCTGCCAGCAACAATCGGGAGGAGTTCAACCAGGCGGAAGCCCTGCTGCGCGGCAGCGGTGGGCTGGATTGCATCACCCTGCACCATGAGTAGCACCCCTCTCACGGGCTGGCATCGCATCAGACGGGTCCATTCCCCGACGCCAGGTGCAAGGGAAATGATGGTGGCAGAGAGCCGCCAAGATAATTAAAAAGGGCTCCTTAAGGAGCCCTTTTTATGACTGATGTGAAAGGCCCTCCCGCACCATGACCCTGTCATCTCGGCCATGAAACACTCTCGCGTCGCCCGACAGCGCAAATTTATTTGCTGCTTGATTATTTATTGACGGGGCCGGATCGACCCATTTTGCGCCCGATTCAGTTAATCGAATTACCCTCAACAACCATCCCGCCCGACCCTCTGCCGACTTGCCCCCATCACCGGCGATAGGCCGCCATCGCGCGCCGCCGCTGCCTTCGGCCTGATTATTTATCCCGTTTGTTCCGCGTTAATTTCCACTCTTACTATGGCGACGACCTATCCATGGCCGGCTGATCGCAGCCGCCATTCAAACTGGCATAGCAAGTGGGCAATTCATGATCACCACAGACGGAAACAACGCGGTCGCCTCGGTGGCCTACCGCACCAGCGAAGTCATCGCCATCTATCCCATCACCCCCAGCTCCAGCATGGCGGAACAGGCGTCAGCCTGGTCGAGCGATCGAGGCCTGAACCTGTGGGGCGACGTGCCGCGCGTGATGGAGATGCAGTCGGAGGGGGGCGCCATCGCCGCCGTCCACGGCGCCCTGCAGACCGGCGCACTGGCGACTTCGTTTACCTCGTCCCAAGGCCTGCTGCTGATGATCCCCAACCTCTACAAGTTGGCGGGCCAGCTCATCCCCTTCGTGCTGCACGTGGCGGCGCGCACCGTGGCGACCCATGCCCTGTCGATTTTCGGCGATCACTCGGACGTGATGGCGGTACGCCAGACCGGTTGCGCCCTGCTCTGCGCCAGCAATGTGCAGGAGGCCCAGGACTTCGCCCTGATCGCTCAGGTAGCCAGCCTCAACAGCCGACTGCCCTTCATCCACTTCTTCGACGGCTTTCGCACCTCCCATGAGATCACCAAGATAGTGCCGCTCGATGACGACACCCTGCGCGCCCTGCTGCCCGCCGAGGCGATCCGTGCCCATCGGGAGCGGGCGCTGACCCCCGACAAGCCGGTCATTCGCGGCACCGCCGCCAACCCGGACACCTATTTCCAGTGCCGGGAGGCCACCAACCCCTGGTATGACGATGGCTACCGCCATGTGAGCGAAGCGATGAACGCCTTCGGTGAGCGTACCGGGCGCCACTACCGGCCGTTCGAATATCTGGGTCACCCACAGGCCGAGCGGGTGCTGGTGCTGATGGGGTCCGCCATCGGCACCTGCGAGGAGGTGATCGCGCGGCTGATTGAACAGGGCGAGAAGGTGGGGCTGGTGAAGGTACGGCTCTACCGCCCCTTCTCGGCCGCACACCTGCTGGCGGTCATTCCAGAGAGCGCCCGCAAGATAGCGGTGCTGGATCGCACCAAGGAGCCGGGCGCCCTGGCCGAGCCCCTCTATCTGGACGTGATGAGTGCGCTGGCCGAGGCGGTCAGCCGGGGAGAAAGAACCAGCCTGCCGCGGGTCATCGGCGGGCGCTACGGCCTCTCCTCCAAGGAGTTCAACCCGGCCTGCGTGCAGGCCATCTTCGATGAGCTGGCGCTGGATAACCCACGGCCGCGCTTCACCGTCGGCATCTTCGACGACGTCACCGGCCTCTCCCTGCCGCTGCCGGCCCTCGATTATTCGAGCCCCAGCCTTGGCAACCAGCACAAGCTGGAGGCACTGTTCTACGGCCTTGGCAGCGACGGTACAGTATCGGCGGCCAAGAACAGCATCAAGATCCTCGGCAACCACACCGACCTCTACCCCCAGGGCTACTTCGTCTACGACTCCAAGAAGGCGGGCGGCCTCACCGTCTCCCACCTGCGGGTCGGCGAGCGGCCGCTGCAGTCGGCCTACCTGGTGGACGAGGCGGACTTCATCGGCTGCCACCAGTGGCAGTTCATCGACATGTACCAGATGGCGGAGCGGCTGAGGCCCGACGGCATCTTCCTGCTCAACAGTCCCTACGACGCCGAGCAAATCTGGCAGCGGCTGCCCCAGGAGGTGCAACAGGCCCTGCTCCAGAAGCGTGCGCGCCTCCATACCATCAACGCCGCCAAGATTGCCCGCGAGTGCCAGCTCGGCAACCGCATCAATACCGTGATGCAGATGGCCTTCTTCCAGCTCACCGCCATCATACCGCCGGCAGAAGCGACCGAGCTGCTGCGCCAGACCATCGCATCGAGCTATGGCAGCAAGGGGCAGGCGCTGGTGGAGCGCAACTGGCAGGCCCTGGCCGCCACCTGCGAGGCGCTGACTCAGGTGCCGCTGCAGGCGCTTGACCCCACCAGCCACCAGCGCCCGCCCGTGGTATCGGCCAAGGCGCCAGACTTCGTTCAGACCGTCACCGCCGCCATGCTGGCGGGGCTGGGTGACAGCCTGCCGGTCTCCGCCTTCCCGCCGGACGGCACCTGGCCGGTGGGCACCACCCGCTGGGAGAAGCGCAACATCGCCAAAGAGGTGCCCATCTGGCAGGCAGACCTCTGCACCCAGTGCAACTACTGCGTGGCGGCCTGCCCCCACTCCGCCATCCGCGCCAAGGTGGTGGACAAAGCGTCGCTGGCTGGTGCACCCGCTACCCTGGATGCACTGGATGTGAAGGCCCGCGACATGCGCGGCCAGCAATACGTGCTGCAGGTGGCACCGGAGGATTGCACCGGCTGCAACCTCTGCGTCGAGGTGTGCCCGGCCAAGGATCGCACCGAACCTAGCCGCAAGGCGATCAACATGGAGTCCAGGCTGGATCATCTCGAGGCCCAGAAGGCCAACTACGACTTCTTCCTGGACTTGCCCGAGCGCACCGCCGAGCAGCTGGAGCGCATCGACATCCGCACCTCCCAGCTCATCTCGCCGCTGTTTGAATACTCGGGTGCCTGCTCTGGCTGCGGCGAGACCCCCTACATCAAGCTGCTGACCCAGCTCTACGGGGACAGATTGCTCATCGCCAACGCCACCGGTTGCTCCTCCATCTATGGCGGCAACCTGCCCAGCACCCCCTACACCACCAACGCCGACGGGCGCGGGCCGGCCTGGGCCAACTCCTTGTTCGAGGACAACGCCGAATTTGGCTTGGGCTTCCGGCTCACCGTGGATCAGCATCGCGAGCGGGTACGCCGCCTGCTGGCAAGCCTGGGGGACGCCGTCCCGGCCGAACTGCAACAGGGGCTGCAAGACACCAGCCAGCCGATCTCCGAGCAACGGGCCCACATCGCGCAGCTGCGCGCACTGCTGCAGGGGCGCACCGACGCCCCGGCCCAGGAGCTGGCCCGAGATGCGGACTACCTGGTGGAGAAATCGGTCTGGCTCATCGGCGGCGACGGCTGGGCCTACGACATCGGCTACGGCGGGCTGGATCACGTGCTGAGCCTGGGGGAGAACATCAACGTGCTGGTGCTCGACACCCAGTGCTACTCCAACACCGGCGGCCAGCAGTCCAAGGCTACCCCGCTCGGCGCCATCACCAAGTTTGGCGAGCAGGGCAAGCGCAAGGGGCGCAAGGATCTTGGCGCCAACGTGATGATGTACGGTCACGTCTACGTGGCGCAGATCTCCCTCGGCGCCCAGATGAACCAGACGGTGAAGGCCATTCAGGAGGCCGAAGCCTACCCGGGTCCGTCGCTCATCATCGCCTACAGCCCCTGCGAGGAGCACGGCTACGATCTGGCCCAGAGCCACGAGCAGATGAAGCAGCTGACCGCCACCGGCTTCTGGCCGCTCTACCGCTACGATCCACGTCGCAAGGAGGAGGGCAAGGCGCCGCTGGCACTGGACTCCCGGGCCCCCAGCGCATCGCTGGCCGAGACCCTGCAGCAGGAGCCCCGCTTCAAGCGGCTGGAACGCCAGTTGCCGGAAATCGCCAGCCAGCTCTATCGGGAAGCGGAGCTGGACGCCAACCGCCGCTTCGCCTGGCTGAGCCAGCTGGCCGGCAAGGAGGCGCCAGCCCAGGAGTAGAAACGCAGACCCACCAACAAACAGGGCTCCCCATGGGGAGCCCTGTTGCCATGTCGCGGTGACGCCATCAGGCGTGGATGCTGGCCAGCTCGTGGCGTTTCAACGCCAGCAGGGTGATGAGCAGCGCGGCGGTGGCGATCAGCGCCATACCGATATAGGTGGCGCTGAAACCGGGTGCCAGCTCGGCCGGGCTCAGGCTGGCCAGGTTGTGGCTGCTGCCCGCCGGCAGAGCGGAGTGAAACAGCACGGAGCAGATGGCCACCCCGACCGCGCCCCCCAGCTCGCGGCCGAAGTTGAACAGCGACATGCCGATGCCGCGATCTTCACGTGGCAGGGCGTTTTGCACCACCACCGACAGCGCCGGCAGCACCAGGCCCAGCCCCAATCCGGCAAACCCCAGTCCCAGTCTGGCCCAGACGTCGAAATGAATTTGCCACAGCGCCAGCGCCGACAGGGCGAACCCCAACACCACGAAGCGCCGGTAGTAACCGGTGCGGCCGATCAGCTTGCCGCCGACGAAGGCCCCCGCCGTGATGCAGACCATGAAGATCACCATGTAGAGCCCGCTCTCGCTGGCCCCCATTCCCTTCTGCCACTGCATCTGCAGCGGCAGATAGACCAGCACCGCGAACATCAACAGCTGCGAGGCCAGCGCCAGCAGCACGCTCACCAGATAACCGGGCAGCCGGGCCAGATGGGCCGGCAGTATGGGATCGTGAGCCCGCCGCTCCACCAGGATCAGCAGCAGCAGGGCCAGCGCCAGTCCCGCCGCCAGCCAGATGGCGGGCAGGGCGGTCTCCGGCGAGAGCAGCAGCAGGCTCAGGGTGGTGACGGTGATCAGCAGCGCCGCCCCCTTCCAGTCGAAGCGACTGTGACGGCGCACATTGAGGTGACCCAGGTTGCGGTTCACCAGCCAGAGCGCGAGCGCCCCGAGCGGCAGGTTGATCCAGAAGATCCAGCGCCAGCTGAGCTGCTCGGTGAAGTAACCGCCGAGCAGGGGGCCGGCGATGCTGGAAACCGCATAGACCGCCGAGATGTAGCCCTGATACTTGCCCACCTCCCGCGGCGGTATGCTGTCGGCGATGACGGTGAAGGCGAGCGCGATCAGGCCGCCTCCCCCCAGCCCCTGCAGCACGCGGGCAGCCAGCAGGGTCGGCAGATCCTGGGCCAGGCCGCAGGCCACGGAGCCGGCCAGAAACAGGCCGATGCCGATGTTGAGCATGCGCACCCGGCCGAACATGTCGCTCAGCTTGCCGTAGATGGGCAGGGCGGCAGTGGCCGCCAGCAGGTAGGCGGTGACCACCCAGGTGAGGGCGGCGCCGGCGTTCAGCTCGGCCCCTATGATGGGCAAGGGGGTGGTGACTATGCTCTTTTCCAGTGAACCCAGGGCGATCACCAGGGCCACGCTCGAGAAGATGGTTTTTGGGGACATATGACGGGCTCGCTCATTTGAAAATGCCGGGATCTGCAACGCAGAACTTATTATTGTCTCATAAATCATCAGCCGATGGCCAAAACCGCTCCTGAGCGGCAAGCATGACCCCGCTCGCGGCATTGCCTCCTGCATTCTGGTAGGCTGGCTGTTCACCCCCCAAGAGGAAGCAGCCCCATGTCCGAGCAGTTCCGGTTTGAGCAATACGATGCCCTGATTTTCGATATGGACGGCACCCTGGTCGACTCCATGCCCCTGCATCTGGATGCCTGGGAGGAGACCAGCGCCGAGTTCGGTCTGCCCTTCGATCGCGCCCAGCTCAATGAATTCGGCGGCATTCCCACCCGCAAGATAGTCGCCATCCTGGCCGAGCAGCATGGGCTGGATATCGATGTGGACGCCTTCACCCGGCGCAAGGTGGCGCTCTATCTTGAGCATATCGACAAGGTCAGCGTGTTTCCCGCCATGTGGGAACTGGTCAAGCGCTGCCACGGCAAGGTTCCGATGGGCATAGGCACGGGTTCATCGCGCGAGCACGCCCTGCACATCCTGAAAAACACCGGTCTGGATGCCTATATACCCGTGCTGGTCAGTGCCGATGACATCGACAACCACAAGCCTCACCCCGACACCTTCCTGAAAGTGGCCGAGCTGCTCGGCGCCAACCCCGCCAACTGCCTGGTGTTCGAAGATACCCAGATCGGCCTGCAGGCGGGCCGCGCCGCCGGGATGGAGACGGTGCTGGCACTGGAAGGAGAGCTCTACCAGCGCTAGGCCACACTGCCCCTGCCACCAATGAAAACGCCTCCGCAAGGGAGGCGTTTTGCATGCAGCAGTGGCGGGATGACCCGGCCCCGCTTTACATGGCGTTGGTGGATTCGAAGATCTTGTCGGCCGAGGCTTCGACGAAACCCGGGTAGAGCACACCGTCGGCCTGCGGGTAACGCAGGGCGAATTCGTAGAAACAACTCGGGATGGTGCGCACGCCGTCGGTGAAGGCCACGTCCGCCTTGTCGGCCATGGTGGACGACTGCTCCAGCATCACCTGAGGATCCCCTTTCACCTCGCCACCCACGCCATTGAGCACGAAGCCCGCGGCCTTGAGGGCGGCGTTGACCTGCTGGATGGTGTCGAAGTCCTTCAGGCGGTTGATGTTGACGGTGAAGTGGTTGGCACGATAACCCCAGGCCGCCATCCAGGCCGCATACTCGCTCTCCGCCAGCAGGGTCTGGTAATCGGCCCAGGAGACCTGCCAGGGGGCGCCGGCATAGAGGAAGGCCTGGGTGTCGGTCAGGTGATCGGGCACCTGAGCCGCCAGCTTGTGGATGATGGCCTGGGCCGCGTCGGAGAGCTCTTCCACCTTCAGCTCGCTGATGAACACCTTGGGCGCGTCCGGGTCTTTATGCTCGAAGTGCTTGGCGTAGAGCTTCTTGGCCTTGAACACATACTCACCCTTCTGCTCGTAGCCGAGCGCCAGGAAGTGGGCGGCCAGCTTCTCCAGCCCCAGCTTGGGCAGGTTGTAGGTGCGAAACGCCACGTGGTCGTTGACGATGGGCTCGCCGCCGCCCAGCAGTTGATGAACCTTGTGGGCACTCGGGGTGACTTGAATGTAGTTATCCCACAAATGACCGAACAGGGTGTCGATATCCTTTTGCATCTCTCTTTCCTTTGATTGCGGGTACAGACAAGGGCACCAGTTCAGTGCCCCTTTTATTGTCGTGGTCAGGCGCTGGCGCCAACACAGAGAGCGCCCGCCTTTGCCTTGCTTAGAATGTCAGGCCGGGAGACAGCTGATCCGGCATGGCGGCCTTGCTGTCTTCGACGGAAGCCACCGGATACGCACAGTAATCGGCGGCGTAGTAGGCGCTCGCCCTGTGGTTGCCGGAGGCGCCGATGCCACCGAACGGTGCGGCACTGGAGGCGCCGGTGATGGGCTTGTTCCAGTTGACGATGCCGGCGCGAATGCGCTTGAAGAAGTGCTGCCAGTCCGCCTCGCTGTCGCCGAGCAGGCCGGCCGAGAGGCCGAAGCTGGTGGCATTCGCCTTCTCGATAGCGGCATCGAAGTCGTCGTAGCGAATGAGCTGCAGCAGCGGGCCGAAGTACTCTTCGTCCGGCAGCGCGCTGACCGCGGTCACGTCAATGATGCCCGGGGAGACGAAGCCGGTGCCCGCTTCCAGGTGCGTGAGGGTGAGCAGGCTCTCGCCACCGAGGCGCTGCAGGTTGGCTTGCGCCTCGACCATGCCGAGCGCTGCTCGCTCACTTATCATGGCGCCCATGAACGGCTGCTCGGCGGCGTCATAAAGGCCGACCTTGATCTGGCCAACCACCTCTACCAGGCGCTTGACCAGGGCATCGCCCCGCTCGCCGCGCTCGACAAACAGGCGGCGCGAGCAGGTGCAGCGCTGGCCCGAGGTGATGAAGGCGGACTGCACGATGGCATGGACGGCGCCGTCGATGTCGCTCACGTCTTTCACGATCAGCGGGTTGTTGCCACCCATCTCCAGGGCCAGGATCTTGCCCGGCTGGCCGGCAAACTGCTGGTGCAGGAAGTGGCCGGTACGGGACGAACCGGTGAAGAAGAGGCCGTCGATGTCCGGATTGCCGGCCAGCGCCTTGCCGGTGTCGACCTCGCCCTGCACCAGGTTGAGCACGCCCTTGGGCAGCCCCGCCTCCTGCCAGATCTTCAGCATGGCCTCGGCCACCATGGGGGTCAGCTCGGAAGGCTTGAACACCACGGTATTGCCGGCGATCAGCGCCGGCACGATATGGCCGTTGGGCAGGTGGCCCGGGAAGTTGTAGGGGCCGAACACGGCCACGACGCCGTGGGGCTTGTGGCGCACGAACGCCTTGGCGCCGGGCATGGGGTTCTCCACGGTGCCGGTGCGCTCGTCATGGGCGCGGATGGAGATGGCGATCTTGCCCTGCATGGCGGCCACTTCGGTGCGGGTCTCCCACAGCGGTTTGCCGGTTTCGCGGGCGATGGTCAGCGCCAGCGCCTCCTTGTGCTCGCCAAGCAGGTCGGCATAGCGGCGCACGATGGCCAGACGATCGTCGAGGGCCAGATCGGACCAATGATAGAAGGCATGGCGGGCAGCCTTGACGGCGGCCTCCACCTGGGCGGCGCTGGCGGCCTCCCCTTGCCAGATCACCTGATTCTTGGCCGGGTCCTTTGACTCGAACGGCTTGCCTGCACCGGCCAGCCACTGACCGTCAATAAACTGAACTAACTGGCTCATCCTTCACTCCCTGTGGTTCGCAGGCAGCCTTGGCTGCCTGTTTCATATGCGGTTTTACTGCTGATATGACTCAATCGAGATCGACGGCGCGCACCATGTCGCCATCCTGCACCTTGAGTGCGGCCGCCATCTTGGGCGGGATGATGGCTTCGTGCTTGTCCAGATCGACCCGGATGTTGCCGTAGCAGGCGCGGTAGTGCTCGTAGCGGGTATTGCAGACCAGATGGGTCTTGCCGCCGATGGGCTCACCCACCAGCACCCGCAGCTTCTGGCTGCGGCGCACGCTGCGAATGTTCTTCACGTCGCACTCGACGGTGGGGCCGGCATCGAAGATGTCGACATAGCCGCGATTCACGAATCCTTCGTCCTGCAGCATCTTGATGGCCGGGCGGGTCTTCTCGTGGGTCTGACCGATGACGGCGCGCGCCTCGTTGCTCAGCAGATTGACGTAGATGGGGTACTTGGGCATCAGCTCGGCGATGAAGCGCTTCTTGCCGATGCCGGTGAGATAGTCGACGGTGGGAAAATCCATCGAGAAGAAATGCTTTTGCAGCCACTCGTAGAAGGGGCTGTGACCATCGGCATCGGAGACGCCACGCATCTCGGCGAAGACGGTCTCGTCAAACAGCTCGGGGTGTTCGGCCATGAACAGAAAGCGGTGCTTGGAGAGCAGACGGCCGTTGAGCCCCTCGCGGGCGCATTCGCGCAGAAACAGGGTGCAGAGCTCGGAATTGCCGGTGTAGTCGTTGGAGAGGGTGAGGGTTTCCACGACGTTGTAGATGCCGAGCTTGGGGGAAGAGTGCACCACCTTGCCGATGTGATAGTTGTAGAACGGCTGGGACAGGCCCACGGCCGCATCGATGGCACAGGTACCGACCATTTCGCCGGTCTCCAGATCCTCGGCGACGAAGAAATAGAGGCAGTCACCCTTGCCCGCAGGCTTGTCCGAAAAGGTCTGGGTGGAAGCGTCTATCTTGCGCTGCAGCAGTTCATCGTTGACGGGCAACGAAGTCATGCCGGTGCCGGATTCGATGGCACAGGTCTTGAGACCGGCAAAATCTTTTTGCTCGATGGGACGGATAACCAACATAAATGACAACTCCCTTTCATTGACGACAGGTGGGGTCCCGGCTCCTGCCGGGAGGGTTCCCCACCTCAATTTGGATCAGGCGTTAACCACCTGGGCAACCGCTTTCTCGAACCGTACCAGCCCTTCCTTGATGTCCGCTTCCGGAATAACCAGGGACGGCGCGAAACGCACCACGTTGGTGCCGGCTACCAGCGCCATCAGACCCTGATCGATGGAGGCCAGCAGGAAGTCGCGGGAGCGGCCCTTGTAGTCGTCGTTCAGCACGGCGCCCAGCAGCAGCCCCTTGCCGCGCACTTCGCTGAAGCAGTGGTACTTGGCGTTGATGGCCTCGATCCCTTCGCGGAACAGCTGTTCACGCTGCTTGATGCCGCTGAGCACTTCCGGGGTGTTGACCACGTCGATCACCGCTTCGGCCACCGCGCAGGCCAGCGGGTTGCCACCGTAGGTGGAACCGTGAGTGCCCACTTTCAGGTGGGAGGCGATCTCGGTGGTGGTCAGCATGGCGCCGATGGGGAAGCCGCCGCCCAGTGCCTTGGCGCTGGTGAGAATGTCCGGCGTGACACCCAGACCCATGTAGGCAAACAGATCGCCGGTACGACCGACGCCGGATTGCACTTCGTCATAGATCAGCAGGGCGTTGTGCTTGTCGCACAGCTCGCGCACCCCTTTGGCAAACTCGTCGGTGGGACGAATGATGCCGCCCTCGCCCTGCAGCGGCTCCATCACCACGGCGCAGGTATTGTCGGAGATGACGGCAGCCAGCTCCGCCAGATCGTTGTAGGCCACGTGGGTGATGTCCGCGGGCTTGGGACCGAAACCATCGGAGTAGGCAGCCTGGCCACCGACACTGACGGTAAAGAAGGTACGACCATGGAAACCCTGGTGGAAGGCGATGATCTGGGTCTTGTGGGCACCGAATTTCTCGATGGCGTAGCGACGGGCCAGCTTGAGAGCGGCTTCGTTGGCTTCGGCACCGGAGTTGCAGAAATAGACCTTGTCGGCAAAGGTAGCGGCGACCAGCTTCTTGGCCAGGCGCAGGGCCGGCTCGTTGGTCATCACGTTGGAGAGGTGCCACAGCTTCTCGCCCTGGGTTTTCAGGGCCTCGACCAGCTTGGGATGGCAATGGCCCAGGCCATTGACGGCGATCCCGCCGGCGAAATCCACATACTCACGGCCTTCCTGATCCCAGACACGTGACCCTTCACCACGCACCGGGATGATCTTGGCGGGCGCATAGTTGGGAACCATCACTTCATCAAACACTTCACGTGTCACTGCCAACAACTCTGACATATTGCTCTCCTTCGATCTGGCGACAGAATAATCCACCGCCCAAAAGTTAAATCCATGTAAACACATCGGCATTGTCACAGAAAAAAAGCTAAAAGTCTGCAACAAAGCGCGTTACAGGGAACAATGTTCGACTGCCCGTGAGATTTTAGGCAACCGCATTGCATAACGGCTCAGGGGGTGTTGGCAAGAGATAATTTGGACAGGGAGGGAGGTGAATAAAGTGTCAGGGAAAATATTTTTGGCCTCCTTTCAATTCTGGGAGGCCGATCACAACTATTCAGGGATTGGCCAAAAAATTGGCCAGCAACTGATGACCCTGCTCGCTCAGAATGCTCTCCGGATGGAACTGAACACCCTCTATATTCAACTGCTTATGGCGCAGCCCCATGATCTCGTCCGGGCTGCCATCGGCATGTTCGCTCCAGGCGGTGATCTCGAGACAATCGGGCAAGGTGTCGCGCTCCACGATGAGCGAATGGTAACGAGTGACCCGCAGCGGATCGTTGAGCCCCTTGAATACTCCCTCACCACGGTGGCGAATGAGCGAGGTCTTGCCGTGCATCATCTGGCGCGCACGTACAACCTGAGCGCCGAAGGCCTGCGCCAGCGACTGGTGGCCGAGACAGACGCCGAGAATGGGGAGCTGGCCGGCAAAACGGGAGATGGCCGCCAGCGAGATACCCGCCTCATTGGGGGTGCAGGGACCGGGAGAGATCACCAGATAACGGGGAGAGAGCCGGGCAATGGCGTCCAGCGTCAGCTCGTCATTGCGCTTCACCACTACCTCCTGTCCCAGGGCGCCAAAATATTGCACCAGATTCCAGGTAAAGGAGTCGTAGTTATCGATCAACAACAGCATGGGTCAACCAGGGCAGAGAATTAACGATCCAGATAGCGACCCTGTTCCATTTCACGCTCGCGCTGGCACTCGGCCAGGTAGATGGCGGCGGCGATGGCAGGGGTTTTGTGGTGCTTGTCGATGGCATTGGAGACCATCAGTTGCAGGGTATTGAGGTTTTTGGCCTTGCGAAACTTGCGCAGCCAGTGACCCTTGTCACCCAACTCTTCAATCGTGGTATTTGATTCGACAGACATGCTAACTCTTGGGGCAGACGCCCGCGTTTGAAATTGGAAGATGAAATAACGAATAGCAGGTCGGGTAAAACAAAGAAAGCCAGGCAAATACCCAGCTCTCTTCTACTACACCTTCCCAGTATGTCAGGCTCGAGGAACGAAGCCGACTACATCATATACGCTGGCCAGGGTTTTTTCAGCCCTTTCCCGCGCCTTTTGTGCACCGGCCGCCAAAATGGCCTGCAGATGAGCCTCATCCTGACGCAGCTCGTGGAAGCGGGCCTGAATCGGCTCCAGCAGGGCGACCACGGCCTCGGCAGTTTCGGTCTTGAGATGACCGTACATCTTGCCTTCGAAATGCTGCTCCAGCTCGGGGATGGAACGGCCGGTCACCCCGGACATCAGGGTCAGCAGGTTGGAGACCCCCGGCTTGTTTTCCGGATCGAAACGCACCACCGCCGGCTCGTCGGAGTCGGTCACCGCGCGCTTGATCTTCTTGACGATCTGCTTGGGATCTTCCAGCAGGCCGATGAAGTTGGCCTCGTTGTCGTCCGACTTGGACATCTTCTTGGTCGGATCCTGCAGGCTCATCACCCGGGCGCCTTCGGTCGGAATGAAAGGCTCCGGCAGGGTGAACACCTCGCCGTAGAGGTTGTTGAAGCGGGTGCAGATGTCGCGGGTCAGCTCCAGGTGCTGCTTCTGATCGTTGCCCACCGGCACCTGATTGGCCTGATAGAGCAGGATGTCGGCCGCCATCAGCACCGGATAACCGAACAGGCCGACGTTGACGTTGTTCTCGAAACGGGCGGACTTGTCCTTGAACTGGGTCATGCGCGACAGCTCGCCCATCTGGGTGTAGCAGTTCAGGATCCAGCCAAGCTCGGCATGCTGCGGCACGTGGGACTGGATGAACACGGTGCTCTTGGCCGGGTCGATGCCGACCGCCAGATAGAGGGCGGCGGCGTCCAGGCAGGCCTTGCGCAGGGCGGCCGGATCCTGGCGGGTGGTGATGGCGTGCAGATCGACGATGCAGTAGAGGCAGTCGAAGTCATCCTGCATGTTGACCCACTGACGCAGGGCCCCCATGTAGTTGCCGATGGTCAGCTGGCCCGACGGTTGGGCCCCGCTCAATACGATAGGTTTAGTCATCAGAGTGTTGATCCTTGTTATTCGGCCTGCCTGGCCAGCTTATTCGGCCAGCAGCGCGTCGAGCTGGGCAAACTGTTCACATACCCAGTCCGGGCGGGAATCTGCGATGGGACGGCCGTAGTTGTAGCCATAGGTCAGTCCCACCACCTTCATGCCGGCAGCCTGGGCGGCCAGCACGTCATTTTCGGAGTCGCCCACCATCAGGGTGCGCGACGGCCTGACGCCCAGCTCGTGGCAGGCCAGCAGCAGCGGCTCCGGACTCGGTTTCTTGACGGGCACGCAGTTGCCCCCCAGCCAGAGTGCGAAACAGTCGCCGATGCCGAGGGCATCGAGGATCGGCTGCACGAAGTGGCTCGGCTTGTTGGTCACGATCGCCTGCTGGTAACCCAGCGCCTGCAGGCGGCGCAGGCTCTGCTCGACCCCGTCATACATGGCCAACCCTTCCAGCAGGCAGGCCTGATAGTGGCGGTCAAACAGCGGACGGGCGCTGGCAAACAGCTCGGGCACCGCGCGATAGTCCAGCGCGCGCTGGATCAGCTTGTCGGCACCGTTGCCGACCCAGGTCCGCACTACGGCCTCGTCGGCCTCGGCCAGCCCGAGTTCGGTCAGCGTACGGTTGACCGCCAGCGCCAGTTGCGGGGCGCTGTCGATCAGTGTGCCGTCCAGATCGAACAGCACCAGGTCAAAATCACGTTCAGCGTTTGACATGAGAGAGCTCCGCCCGCATCTCGTCGATCACCGCCTTGTAGTCCGGACGACTGAAGATGGCCGAGCCGGCCACGAACATGTCGGCACCAGCCTGGGCAATCTCACGAATGTTGTCGACCTTGACCCCGCCGTCGATCTCGAGGCGAATGTCGCGGCCGCTCTCGTCGATGAGGCGACGCACCTGGCGCAGCTTGTCGAGGGTGCCGGGGATGAAGCTCTGGCCACCAAAGCCCGGGTTGACCGACATCAGCAGGATCACGTCCAGCTTGTCCATCACGTACTCCAGGCAGGTGAGCGGCGTGGCCGGGTTCAGCACCAGACCGGCCTGGCAGCCCTGCTCCTTGATGAGGCCCAGGGAGCGGTCGACGTGGTCGGACGCTTCCGGATGGAAGGTGATGAGGGAAGCACCCGCCTTGGCAAAGTCGGGAATGATGCGATCCACCGGCTTGACCATCAGGTGCACGTCGATGGGGGCTTCGATACCGTAGTCACGCAGGGCCTGACAGACCATGGGGCCTATGGTCAGGTTGGGCACATAATGGTTGTCCATCACGTCGAAATGGACCACATCGGCACCGGCGGCCAGCACCTTGGCGACATCGTCCCCCAGACGGGCAAAGTCGGCGGAGAGGATCGAGGGGGCAATCAGAAAGTCTTTCATCAGCGTCATCCATTGGCAGCGTGGCAGAAAAAACGGCGCAATTTTACCGCAAATGGACGCCGAAAACGACCCGCACACGGTACGGAAAAAGCGAACGCCATCATCACCGCAAACGGACACTGAAAACGACCCACACGCAGTACGGAAAAAGCGGACGCCATCATCACCGCAAGCGGACGCTGAAAAAGGGCCTCAATGCTATCAATAAACCGTGTTTACCCAGCCCCACCATCATCGACTGCGGCAGACATAAAAAAACGGCACCCCCAGGTGCCGTCTGTGTCAGCCGAGTGGCGCCAGTTCGGCGTCGCTCGGGTAGTAGCCCTGCTCCGGCTCGATGCCGGGCGGATAGAGCGCCAGCAACTCGGCCACCTTGTTGCGGGTGCCGCCGTTGCGGCTGATGGTGCGCTTGACCAGGATTTCGTCGAGGCGGGCGCCGCGATAAAGCTCGCGGGTCAGCTCGATATCGTGGTTGCTGATGAGCACGGGCACCCCTTTGCGCGCCGCGGTGTGGCGAGCCAGTCTGGCCAGCACGGCCTGATCGTCCAGGGTGAAACCGCCGGCCGAATAAGTGGTGAAGCTCGCGGTAGTGGAGAGCGGCGCATAAGGGGGATCGCAATAGATCACCCAATCCTCTTCGGCGCGCTGGATGGCATCGGCATAGCTTTCACAGATGAAGGTCGCCTTCTGCGCCTTCTCGGCGAAGGCCCACAGCTCTTTTTCCGGGAAATAGGGTTTCTTGTAGGAACCGAACGGGACGTTGAAGCCCCCCTTCTTGTTGTATCGGCACAGGCCGTTGAAACCGTGTCGATTAAGAAACAGGAACAGCAGGGCGCGCTCGAAGCTGGTGTCGGTCTGATTGAACTGGGTGCGCAGCCGGTAGTAGGCCGCCTTGTGGTTGTGCTCGGTCACGAACAGCTTGCGCGACTCAGCGATGAACCGATCCGGCGTCAACTTGAGATGATTGTAAAGACCGATCAGATCCGGATTGATGTCGTTGAGCACATAGGCGTCGTAGTCGGTGTTGAGAAACACGGACCCGGCCCCGACGAAGGGCTCCAGCAACACACGCCCGGCCGGCAAACGCTCGGCAATCTCTTCAACCAGGGAGTATTTTCCCCCGGCCCATTTTAAAAAAGCGCGTGTTTTTTTCATGGAAATCCGGTGTTAAGAAGGCATCGACCAAAAAAGGGGGACGATTCTACCCCCTTCCCGGCCAAAATGGCTATTGCTTCAACTCTTTTTGTACCTGCGCAAACGACTTGGGCCAGGGTTGACCCTTCAGCAAGGCGGGCGACAGCTTGCGAATGGCGGCCTTGGCCTGGTTGCTGCTGGCGTAGTCCCCCTGCAGCACCACGTACCAGGGGCTGCCGCGGAACTTGGTCTGATAGACCCAGATCTTGCCGGCCAGACCATTTTCGGCCACGAACTTGTCGACCGCCTTGGTGTTGCTCGCCCCCATCAGCTGGATGCTGTAGTGGTTTCTGGGCTTCTTGTTCAGAGTGGCAGCGGGGGTCAGCGCCACCTTGGGAGCAGGTGCCGCCACCGGTTCAACCGCAACTGGCTTGGCCACCGGCTTGCTGGCCGCTGGCGTGGGTTGGGCCTTGGCGGTGTTTGCCGGCTGGGCAATCTGAGCAGTGGCATTGGGTGTAACAGCCTGCTCGGCAGGAGCAACCTGAGTGGCCGCCGCTTGCGAATCGGCGCCGGTCAGCTCATCCACCACCGCAGTGGGCAGGGCGCCGCTGACGTTGGGCTGCTTCATCAGCTTCTCGACCACCTCGTCGGAGATCACCACCCGGCGTCCTTCGTAGTTGGTCGATTCGGTCGTCACGGTGTCGCTCTCCACCGCCTTGGGCAATACCTTGGCATCCGGCTGCCAGTCGCGGACCACACCGCCGGGATTGCTGGCGGCACCATCACTGGCCGTACTCTGGCTACCGTTCTGGCTGGTATTGCTGCCGCCGATGGTCAGCGGATCGCCACCCGAAACGGGGATGGGCAACGCCGTGGTTTGGGTGGGCTCGGGGGCAGAACTCTTGCTGTCGCCGCCAAACAGGGCCGGCAGCAGATAACTCAGCGCCAGCAGACCGCCGGCCAACAGGGCCAGCAGGGTCGCAATCTTCTTGACGGGCAACTCGGCCTGACGTTTCTTGGGCCTTCTGTCGGTCATGATATCCTCCAGTAACTGCATGATGGTGGACGGATGTCCATTTGCCACTTTCAGGATCTCTTCCACTTTCGGCTTGGGCAAGAGGGCTGTCGGGATCTTGAGCTCTTTGGCCTTCTCATACAAGAAGATGCGTTGTTCGGGCGCGCCAAGCGGCGCGACTTCCAGCTCCAGCGCGGGCATCGCCCGCCCTTTCAGCGGCGCCTTCTGATTGCGACACCAGACGTCACTGCCGGATAGCACGATGGCCAACTGATGGGGGATCTTCAGGGTATCGTTGTGACGACACAGGCTCCACAACTCGCCGACCAGCTCGGCAGGCAGCTCGTCGGCCCGCTCAATGAGCAGCAACAGGGTGGCGGGTTTGCCTTCCAGCATGCGGAAAAAGCTGTCTGCCAGCGCATCCTGCGGGTTGAACAACGGCCGGGCTACCACCTGGGGCAGCAACAGCTGGCGCACGTCCACCATCTTCATGGCGGGACTGCCGATCAGGCTGACCACCCGCACTTTTTCCGGCAACGCTCCCAGCAGGGATTCGCACAAAGTGCCGCGGCCACTGCCGGGTTTGCCGGAGAGAAAGATAAAAGGGTGATTGAATTCAATCAGATGCAGCAGCCGGTCAACCAGCTGCCGCTGGGAAGGAAATTTCAGCAGTTTATTCGTCACGACCAGACTCGATCACCGCCAGCAGTTCAGCATCGGAGACATCGGCCACCACCTGGGCATGACCTATGCCGACCGGCAGCACCAGACGCAGTTTGCCTTCCAGCACCTTCTTGTCGCGGCGCATGTGACGAATGAAGGCAGCAAAATCCATCTCTGGCGGCGCCTGCACCGGCAGATTGGCTGCCAGCAGCAAGGCTCGGATACGGTCTACCTGTTGCTCGGTCACGTCACCACGGGCCAAGGCGGTATTGGCGGCCAGCATGGTGCCTGCCGCCACGGCTTCGCCGTGCAGCCAGTTGCCATAGCCCTTCTCGGCTTCAATGGCATGGCCAAAGGTGTGACCCAGATTAAGCAGGGCACGTACACCGTGTTCGGTCTCGTCCTGGCCAACCACATCGGCCTTGATTTCGCAGCAGCGGCGGATGGCATAGGCCAGCGCGGCCGGCTCCTGCGCCTGCAGACGGGACATGTTGGCTTCGAGCCAGCAGAAGAATTCGACATCCCAGATGATGCCGTATTTGATCACCTCGGCCATGCCGGCGGCAAATTCGCGGGCAGGCAGGGTCTGGAGGCATTCGGTATCGATCACGACGTGTCTGGGCTGATAGAAGGCCCCGATCATGTTCTTGCCGAGGGGATGGTTGACGGCAGTCTTGCCACCAACGGAGGAATCAACCTGGGAGAGCAGTGTGGTAGGCACTTGAATGAACGGAATGCCACGTTGATAGCTTGCAGCAGCGAAGCCGACAACGTCCCCTATCACACCGCCACCCAAGGCAATCAGAGTGGTATCACGACCATGGTTGGTTTCCAGCAGAGCGGACATGATCCGCTCAAAGGTCGCCAGGGTTTTGTAGGCCTCGCCATCCGGCAGGATCAGGTGTTCAACCTGATAGCCCGACAGCAACTGGACAATCCGCTCAAGATACAAGGGCGCAACCACTGTGTTGGTCACAATCATGACCCGCTTGCCCTTGATGGTTTGCGTCAGCACCTCTGCGTGCTGCAACAGACCTGCGGCTATCTCGATGGGATAGCTGCGTTCACCCAGTTCGACCTTCAACCTTTCCATGGACGTCCTCTATATTACATGCCGATCAACTTAACAATTTGATTGGCAACAACTTTAGCGCTCTGGTCATCAGTCTGGATGACAAAGTCAGCCACTTCTTCATACAGGGCGTTGCGTTCTTGTGCCAGACGCTCGAGTACTTCGCGCGGCGGCTCTTCGGTTTGCAGCAAGGGGCGACGCTTGTCTCTTTGCGTACGTGCCAGTTGCTTCTCAATGGTGGTTTCGAGGTACACCACGATGCCGCGAGCAGAGAGCTTGTTGCGTGTTTCACGGCTCTTGATGGCACCGCCACCCGTCGCCAGCACGATACCCTGCTGTTCGGAAAGGTCACCGATGACCTTCTCTTCGCGGATCCGGAAACCCTCTTCGCCTTCAACATCGAACACCCAGCCGATATCGGCACCACTGCGGCGCTCAATCTCATGATCTGAGTCGAAAAACTCCATATGCAGTTGTTCTGCCAGATGTCTACCTATGGTGCTCTTGCCCGCACCCATGGGACCTATCAGGAAAATATTGCGTTTCTCAGCCATGTCTTTTCGTTAGTAATTACAAACTGTACGACCCCGACAAACTCTCGATCGGGGTACCTATGAACCTTATCTTGCGATGGATCAGGAGGGGGATTATCTCAATAGAAATCAGGACTGGCAACCGCAGCCCTTACGCCCCAGCCTCATTGGGGCGTAAGGTTATATGTGTTTTACCTTCACATGTAAAGTCTTCAGAAGGCGTCGGTGACTATCTTCGGCGTCACGAAAATCAGCAGCTCGCGCTTTTTGTTCTCGCTGGTTGTCTTGCGAAACAACACCCCCAGACCCGGGATGTCACCCAGCAGGGGCACCTTGCTGACGTCGCTCTTGATGGTCTGTTGATAGATGCCACCAAGCACCAGCGTCTCGCCATTGTTGACCAGCACCTGGGTGGTGATGGACTGGGCGTTGATGGAGACGGCATCACCGGTACCGGTCGGCACGGTTTCACCCTTGGTATCCTGGGTCACGGTCAAGTCCAGGATCACCCTGTTGTCGGGGGTGATCTGCGGCGTCACCTTGAGGCTCAGCACCGCCTTCTTGAAGGTGACCGAAGTTGCCCCGCTGGACGAGGACTCCACATAGGGGATCTCGGTACCCTGCTCGATCAGCGCCGGTTTCTGGTTGGCCGTGGTGACCCGGGGACTGGCGATGATCTCGGCTTTGCTCTCTTTCTCCAATGCCGACAGCTCGAGATCCAGCAAGGTACCATCCGCCAGCCGCGCCACCTGGAAGGCCAGGGTGCCGGCCGCATTGGTTACCGGCAGATTGACGTTCAGCCGATCGTCCACCCCCGGTCGGGTGATGGTCGAGCCGCCATTGTTGTTGCCGGAACCGTCATTGCCCTCGATGGTGCCCGAGGTACTGTTGCCGTGACCGTCGTTCTTGGTTACCCCCCAACGCACCCCTAGCGCCTCGTCAAAGCCGTCATCAATGGTCACCATGCGCGCCTCGATCACCACCTGCTTGACCGGAATATCCAAGATATCCAGCATGCGCTTGATGTTGCTGATGACGTCGGCAGTGTCCTTGACCACCAGCACGTTGGTTCGCTCATCGACGCTCACCGCCCCCTTGGAAGAGAGCAGCTTGGTGCTCTCGGACGAGAGCAGCGCCGCCACTTCGGATGCCTTGGCATAGTTGATCTGCAGATACTCGGTATAAAGCGGGGCCAGATCGGCGACCTGGTTGCGGCTCTCCAGCTGCTGTTTCTCGCGAGCGGCAATCTCTTCGGCCGGTGCGACCAGCAGGATGTTGTTGTCCAGCCGCTTGTCTAGTCCCCGCACCTTCAAGATGATGTCGAGTGCCTGCTCCCAGGGCACCCCGTCCAGCCGCAGGGTGATGTTGCCCGACACCGAATCCGTGGTCACCAGATTGAGGTTGTTGAAATCCGCGATGAGCTGCAGCACGGTTCTCACCGGAATATCCTGGAAATTGAGAGAGATGGGTTTGCCCTGATACTGCTTGCCGGCAGTCGCCGCGGTGCGCTTTTTCACCTCGACGATGAACATCTTGTCCGCCTGATCGTAACGGTAGTCAAACTGACCGTTGACCGAGAGTTCAAACAGGGTGTCGTTACCCTGGCGGAACACCTCAACCTGAGAGACAGGGGTAGCAAAATCCTGCACGTTGATCAGGTTCAGCAAATCGTCCGGTACCCGGGTGCCGTGAAACTTGGCAAGCACCGTCTGACCACGGCTGCTGACGTCAACGGCGGCGGAGCTGTTATCCAGCGTCACCAGAAATTCCCCCTGCCCGTCCTTGCCACGCCTGAAATCGACCCCCTTCACGGAATTGAAGTAGGCACCACTGGCCGCAGTCTGTGGTGATGGCAAAACCGGCTTGCTGGCCACGGGCGCTGCCACTGGAGCGCTCTGGCGAGCAAGCTGCTGACTGTTGATCAGGGCGGACGAGGCTGCCGGCTGGGTATTGATAAGTGCAGACGAGGTCGGCTGGGGGGCCACCAGCCCGGAGGATGCAGTGGTGGTTGGCAGCGGCATGGCTGCTTTTTCTCCCAGTGCCACCAACAACTTGTTGCCCTGCTGATGCACCTGATAGGGGGTCAGTTGATCGAGAGCGATCTTGATATCGAGACCTGCCCCCTTGCCCTCTACCTTGAGGTTATCCACCCCTTGCTGCTTGATGGGCAAGGGGTTCACGTTGAGCGCTCCCACCGCCCCCGGCACATGCAGCAGCAGCTGATTGGGTTCATAGGAGAGACGATCGGTAAATCCGCTGACCGGTTCACTGAAACTCAGCTCCAGCAACAGCTGGTCCGCCATCAGCGGATTGACCTTGACCTCCTGCAGGGTTGCCACGGCCCAGGCCTGGCTCCATGCTCCGGCGCAAAACAGCAGGGCAACTCGGGCTACCATACCTATTGTTGTTTTCATCGCATCATCCCTGATTATCGTTTTGCTTCAAGATTGGCCATGCCCAGCTGAGTTTCTCGGGTCACCCAGCATCCTTTGCCATCCGGTATAGTCTCAATCAAATCCACATAAGTGTCAGTGATCCTGATCACCCGTCCCTGATCCAGTCCCATATGTTGATTGAGACCCACCCGGATGGATTGACCATCAGGAGTCCTGATCAAGGCCCACAACTGTCCCTGCTTGCCAAGTGAGCCCTGCATGCTCAGGCTGGCCAATGAATAGCGCTCCAGTACTTCTTTCTCTCTGTTGGCTACGATCTGGGCGCAATCCAGCTTCACCTTGGCATCCACCTTGGCACTGCTGGTTTCAGGCTGGGGGGCGATGAAGGGGCTGCGCTGATCGCTGAGGTGATAAGCCATGGGGGAAAAGGGTTTGATTTCGGGAAGAGGCTCGATGGGTACTGGTTTTCTGGCCTTGGTTGCGGCCACATAGTTGTCCATGTCGTCCTGCCCACCGCAGGCGGTCAACAACAGGGCAGGCAACAGTACGCAGAGTAGCTTCATTTGGTCTGCCCCACGGTTTTGCCATTATATTTGTAGGTTTTGGCCAGCATCGACATGGCAATCATGTCACCCTGCTCCTTGCCCTGTCCCAGCGTGAACGATTCCAGGATGACGATACGCGGCAGGGCCGCCATGTCGGCCGTGAACTTGCCTATCTCATGATAAGTACCCACCACTTCGATTCGCATGGGCAGCTCGGTGGAGAACTCGTGTTTGATCTCGGGTTCCCAATTGATGCGATTCAATTTGAGCCCATTGTCGGTGGCAATGAAACTGATGTCATCCAGCAATCCGGCCACTTCGTGAGTATTCGGCAACTGCTTGAGCTGGGTATCCACCAGCTGTTCGAGCTGCACCATCTGCGTCTTGTAGGCACCGAGGTTGGCAGCCAGCATCGCCTTGCTCTCGAACTGCGCCTTGAGTTCGGCCTCCTTGTTGGTCTCCTGGGTCAACAGGGTCAGTGAGTTGGCAATCACGTAGTAATAGATGGCTCCCCCCAACAAGGCACAGAAGAACAGGATGAAAATCCCCTTGGCCAGCTTGGGCCAACTGGCAATGTTGTTGAGATCCAGTTCGTTGAGCTGTTGTAGATTCATTGCTGCCCCTTAGCCACATCGACCGTGGTACCTGCCACACCCGCGACCTGGAACATCATGGAGAACTGGCTGAGCGAAACGGGCGCCACATCGGCCGCAAAAATCGTGCTGATCTGCGACTGCCCCAGCCAGCCGGAGCCATCGATACGACGCATCATGCTGGCTACCCTGCCATAGGCCTCGGTCTTGCCATTCACATCTATTTGGTTGTTCTGCAAGGCAAGCGTATTGAGGTAAACCCCGTTGGGAACCAGCGAAGGCAACTGGTTGAACAGGCGAACCGGCAGATTGCGGCGCATCTGCAGGTGCTCGATCAATTGCATGCGATCGATCAACTCCTTGCGCCGCTCCTTGAGCAGGCGGATCTCGCCAAGCTGGGCATCGAGGATGGTCATCTCCTGCTGCAAACGCTGGTTGCGTTGCTGCTGATGGCCTATCTGCTGCTCCACCAGCCAGTCGGCGGCAAAGCCGAGGGAAGCCGTGATGGCCATGAAGATGCCCAGCATGACCCCGAATTGCTTCTTCTGCCGCTGGGCCCTGGCCTCACGCCAGGGCAGGAGGTTTATATTTGACATGGCGTGAAGCTCCTCAATGCCAGACCCAGCGCCGTCATGAACTTGGCACCGTGGACCGCCCCCTCCCCTTTCGGCTTGCCGAACAGGGCAAAGGGATCAGGATGCAATACCTCACAGTTCAGCTCGCTGCCAACCTGGGCCGCCAGCCCGGGCAGCAGACTGCCACCGCCGGTGAGCACCAGTCTGGAAAGCTCCCTGTGTCCGGAAGAGCTGCAAAACAGCTGCACGTTCCGCCTGACTTGCTGCAGCAGAGCATTCATATGGGGCAGCAACACATCCAGTTCGTGATCAACTGGCAGCTTGCCTTGCAACTTGGCCTGCTCGGCATCATCCAGCGACAGGTTGTAAAAAGAGGCCAGCGCCTGACTATATTGATCGCCACCGAAGTTTTGCAGGCGTGAATAGATAACTTCTCCCTTTACCAGTGCGGCAAAGGTCATGGCGCTCGCTCCGATATCGATCACACCAACCGGTTTCTCCCACTCCTGCAGCTCCGGCAGGCAGGCAAGCACGGCGCGGCCCAGTGCGTGGGCGCCCACATCCACCACCTTGGTGGTCATGTCGGCTTCCGCCAGCGCGGTCACCCGCCCGCTCACGCTCTCGGTGCGGGCCGCACTCAGCAACACTTCGCGGCGGTCCTGATCATTGACCTTGCCCAGAATCTCAAAATCCAGGCTCACTTCATCTAGGGGAAAAGGGATGAGTTGCTCAGCCTCGAGCTGAACCTGATTCTCCAGCTCCTTCTCACCCAAAGCGGCATCCACCTGAATGACTTTGGTGATCACGTTGGAACCGGTGACGGCAGTCGCAACGTACTGGCTGCTGCCCGAGATGAGGCGCTTGAGGGCCTTGAGAGACTGGCTGACCCGTTCGATATCCTGCAGCTGATAATCGACCAGAGTGCCTTTGGGAGTGGCAACTTCGGCCACCGATTCGAGATGCAGCTTGCCGGGACGACCGGTAATGGTCACGGCCTTGATGGTCTGGCTGCCAAAATCAATACCCGCCAGAGGAAGCAGAGAACCTTTGTTGAATAGCCCAAACATATACACATCCATGCGTTATTGGGTTTTAGGATTGATTGTAGGACAGCTAATCAGAAGATGATGACTTAACTCATCCTAAATGCTCTATCTATCAATGTCATAAAGTTTATGCCGAAAAGTGATACAACTCGCTTTCCGGCCGCCCCTCGCCTCCCCTTGGTTATTGAGCCGCAGAATGCTAACCTCCCGCCTCTTCTCGAGGAGCCGGGCTGCCGTCAGGAAAACCTCGAATTTCCGGAGGCAAAAGGGCTATACTCTGCGCCCGTTGGCTAATTTTAAGACGATTGGTAGTTCTTCCATGCTGAAATGGCTCGTACGCCTGTTTATTGTCATGATGCTGGGTGCTGTGCTGGGTGTTGCCAGCCTCATCGGTATCTACTTCTACATCAAGCCCCAGTTGCCGGATGTGACCGCGCTGCGCGACGTCAAGCTGGCCACCCCGATGAAGGTGTACAGCCGGGATGGGGAATTGATCTCCCAATTTGGCGAAATTCGTCGCATCCCGCTGCATCTGGATGAAATCCCCCAGTCCATGATCGATGCGGTACTGGCGACCGAAGATGCCCGTTTCTATGAGCACCCGGGGATCGACCCCATCGGCATCATTCGCGCAGCCACCGTCTGGGCCGTCTCCGGTCAGGCCCGCCAGGGCGCCAGCACCATCACCCAGCAGGTTGCCCGCAACTTCTTCCTGAGCAATGAAAAGACGCTGGTGCGCAAGATAAAAGAGGTCTTCCTGGCCTGGCGCATCGAGCAGAATCTCTCCAAGGATGAGATCCTGCAGCTCTATCTCAACAAGATCCCGCTCGGCTACCGGGCATTCGGGGTCGGTGCCGCCGCCCAGGTTTACTTTGGCAAGGAGGTCAAGGACCTGACACTGGACGAGATCGCCATCATTGCCGGTCTGCCCAAGGCGCCGTCCATGCTGAACCCGATCCGCTCGCCGGAACGTGCCTTTGCCCGTCGCAATGTGGTACTTGGCCGCATGCTGGAAACCGGCAAGATCACCCAGGCCCAGTTCGACGAAGCGTCCAAGATGCCGGTCAAGGCCCGCTATCACGGTGCCGAGATCACCTTGAATGCCCCTTACCTGGGGGAGATGGTGCGCCAGAAGATGGTGGAGCAGTTTGGTGAAGATGCCTACACCATGGGTCTGCACGTCTACACCACCGTCACAGCCAAGCGCCAGCGCGCCGCCCGTCTGGCATTGCTCGACGGCGTATTCGACTATGACACCCGCCATGGCTACAAGGGCGTGACCGCCCAGCTGTGGAAAGCGGGCGAAGCCGATTGGGATTATGACAAGATCATGGCCCATCTGGCCAAGCAGCCCACCTATGAGCCGCTGATGGCCGCCGTCGTCACCAAACTGGCTGACAAGAGTGCGACCATAGTGCTGAAGAACGGCAAGCAGGCTGAGCTCGGCTGGAACGGCATCAAGTGGGCGCGCGCCTTCATCACCGACGATCGTCAGGGCTTTGCGCCCCGCTCGGCCCGCGACATGCTGAAAGTGGGCGCCCAGATCTGGGTACGGGAAAAGGGTGAAGAGCTGCTGCTCTCCCAGATCCCCGAGGTCAACGCCGCCCTGGTGGCCATGAACCCGCAGGATGGTGCCATCGAGGCGCTGGTAGGCGGCTTCAGCTTCGAGCTCTCCAAGTTCAACCGGGTCGATCAGGCACGCCGCCAGATAGGCTCCAACATCAAGCCGTTCCTCTATGCCACCGCGCTGGAACAGGGCTACACCCTGGCCTCCCTCATCAACGATGCGCCGATCAACCAGTGGGATCCCTCCAAGGGCCCCATGTGGCAGCCCAAAAACTCCCCGGCCATCTATGAAGGCCCCACCTCCCTGCGCCTCGGCCTCGCCAAGTCGAAGAACGTGATGTCGGTGCGCCTGATGCGCGCCATCGGGCTGGATACCTACATCGACGGCCTGACCCGCTTCGGCTTTGCGCGCGATACCATCTCGCCCAACGAATCGCTGGCCCTGGGTGCCGCCGAGTTCACCCCGCTGGAAGTGGTGCGCGGCTACTCGGTCATGGCCAACGGCGGCTTCCAGGTCACCCCCTACTTCATCACCGAAGTCACCGACAGCTTCGGCGCGCCTCTCTATCAGGCCAACCCGGCAGCCGCCTGCCGTGACTGTGGCGTGCTGGCCGCTGCCGGTCTCGACAGTGCGGATGCCTATGCCAATACGGCGCCGGACTGGAAAGCCCAGTGCCCCATCGATCCGGTCGTTCCCGGCAACATGGCACCGCAGACCATCAGTGCCCAGAGCACCTTCCTGGTGACCGACACCCTGACCACCGCCATCTGGGGTGGCAATGGCTGGCGCGGTACCGGCTGGCGGGCGGCACGTGACCTCAAGCGCCACGATATCTCCGGCAAGACCGGGACCACCAACGAATCCCGTGATGCCTGGTTCTCCGGCTATACCCCGAATCTGGTCGCCACCTCCTGGATCGGTTTTGACAACCACCAGCGTGGTCTGGGCCGGGCCGAATTTGGCGGCGGTGCCGCGCAGCCCATCTGGATCGACTTCATGAAGACGGCGCTCAAGCAGGTGCCTGAGCGCAAGATGCCGGTACCGGAAGGGATCATCACGGTGCGGATCGATCGTGAGACCGGCCTGCTGACCAATCGGACCGACGGCAGCAGCACGGAAGAGTTCTTCAAGGAAGGCACCGAGCCGACCCGCTACGCGACACAGAGCTCGGATGGCAATCAGGTGTACGGCGGTGAGGGTTCGCCCACCGATGGTCCCGTCTCCACCGACGATATCTTCTAAACCACCGCAGAAGATAAAAAAACCGGCGCAATGCGCCGGTTTTCTTTTTTGTGGCCCTGAATTGAAGATGCGCAGTTAGCCAAGCAGGCTCTGCATCAAGCGCGAGATACGAGCGGCCAACTCGTTGAAGCAGGGCCGGCGCACCGAGTAGTGGCGATAGAGCAGCGCTATGGTACGCCCAGGCACGGGGTCTATCACTGGTCGATAGCTGACGCCGCCCTCTTCGGCATTGGCGGGCACGGCGAGCCTGGGTACCAGCGTCATGCCGCTGCCGGCGGCCACCATGTTGCGCAGCGTCTCCAAACTGGTGCCCTTGAAGCGCTGATCCTCGCCGATACCGGCGGCGAAGCAGAATCCCATCGCCTGATCCCGCAGACAGTGACCATCGGCCAGCATCAGCAACTTCTTGCCCTTGAGATTGCTGAGCGGCACCGCCTTGGCCTTGGCCTCCGGGTGCTGCTGGGGCACCGCCAGCCACATGGGCTCCTGATAGAGCGGGATCGAACCAAACCCGTCCATGCCCTCCAGTTCGGCCAGGATCAGGCAATCCAGCTCTCCCTCTTCCAACCGCTTGAGCAACACCTGGGTCTGCTCTTCATAGAGGTAGAACTCCAGCTTGGGAAAGTGCTCGCGCAGATCCTGAATGATGTGAGGCAGCAGATAGGGGCCGACGGTAGGAATGAAGCCGATGTGGATTTCACCGGACATGGGCTCGGCAAAATGCTGGCCGATGCTCTTGAGCTCGCGCACCTCTTTGAGCACCTTGCGGGCCTGCTGGGCCATGGCATCGCCAGCCGGGGTAAACAGCACCTTGCGCGAGGTACGCTCGATCAGGATCACCCCGAGTTCATCCTCCAGCTTGCGCAGCTGGCCGCTCAGGGTGGGCTGACTGACGAAGCAGCGCTCCGCCGCTTTGCGAAAGTGCTTCTCCTCTTCCAGCGCCACCAAATACTCGAGATCGCGAAGGTTCATACATCCAGAATCCTGCCAACCAATGGGGCCATTAGCATGCCCAAGAACGGCGGAGCGAACAAGGGATGGTGCAAGAGGGAAAGTCGACAGGCCGATAAAACAAGGCGGGCCCGGATCCAGGATCCGGGCCCGCAGCAGCGAGCATCCAACCCGCCTTACACCCGGAAGCGGCGTACCATCTCCTGCAACTGGGTCGCTAGGTGATTGAGGTCGTTACAGGCCTGTGCCATCTGGGTTGCACCGGCAGCCACTTCCTCGGAGGCATGGCTGATATTGACCACGTTGCGGTTGAGCTCTTCACTCACCGCCCCTTGCTCTTCGGTGGCGGTCGCGATCTGGATATTCATGTGGGAGATGCTCTCCACCGAGCCGCTGATCTCGGAGATGGATGCCCCCGCCTCCCGCGCCGTGCTCACGGTGGAATTCATCATGTCCTGGCTTTGCTGCATGGTGGTGCCGGCCTGCTCGGCCCGCTGCTGCAGTTCGGCGATGATGGTGTTGATCTGGGAGGTGGAATCCTGAGTCCGCTTCGCCAGGGTGCGCACCTCGTCGGCCACCACCGCAAAGCCGCGGCCCTGCTCGCCGGCCCGGGCAGCTTCAATAGCGGCGTTGAGCGCCAGCAGGTTGGTCTGCTCGGCGATCCCGCGGATCACTTCCAGCACCATGCCGATGTTGCGGCTGTCGTCGCCAAGCTGGCGGATCACCACGGCGGTGCTCTCGATGGCGCCGGCAACCTGCTCAATACGCTTGATGGAGTCGTTGACGGTGCGAGCCCCCAGTTCGGCGGTGCTGCTGGCGGCACTGGCTGCGCTGGCGGCGTCGCTGGTGTTGCGGGACACTTCCTGCACCGTGGCTTGCATCTCGTTCATCGCGGTGGCCAGCTGATTCAGCTCGTGCTGCTGGCTGTTCATGTTGTTGGCGGACTGGCGCGCCACCGCACTGATCTCTTCGGCTGCCGAGCTCAGTTGCACCACGGAGCCGGAGACTTCGCTGACCAGGGTACGCAGGTTCTTTTGCATCTCGCCAAAGCCCTTGGCCAACTGTCCCAGCTCGTCGTTGTTGAATTGGCTGGCGTCAAGGTGGGCCGCCAGATCGCCTGCCGCTACTTTGCGAGTCTGCTCCAGCATCGCCATGACCGGATTACGGATCTGGCCGGTCAGCAGCCAGGCCACCACCACCACGAACAAGACGGTGATGAGGCTGACGATGATGCTCATGTTCCGCGAGTTGCTGTAAAGGTCGGCCACCGACTTCACCATGCTATCGGCCAGCTCGTTGTTGATCTCGCGCAGACGGTAGGATTTGGCCCCCGCCTCTTCCAGTGCGGCGCGAGTCTCGTTCTTGCGCAGGCTCTTCACTTTTTCCAGATCGCCGCTGGCAAAAGCCGCAATCAGCTGCTCGTGTACCGAGAAGTACTTGGCACCAGCGGCCAACAACGCCTCGTAAGTCTGCTTCTCCTCATCGGTGCTGAAGGGCAAGGAGCCATACTTCTGCGCCGCCGCGTCAAACTCCTGTTTGGCCTTGTTGAAGGTGACGGTGCGTTCGCTCACCTCCTGGGCATCCTTGTTGAGGCCACCAATCACCTGCGCCAGCTCGGAACGACGGGCATCGAGAATGGCCACATGCATCTGGCTGGCATAACGGGTCGATGGCAACAGGTTGCCCGAGATGGTGGCTGTATCGGCATAAAGACGGGACAGCTGAGTGATGGAGAACCACGCCAGCCCCACCACTAGCAGGGCCAATACGGCAAAACCGGCGCTCAACTTCTGACCTATAGACATATTTTTGAACATGATTGGTATCCTTGGCGGCTAGACGCAAGCCCATGGCCTCAAACGCCCGGGCTATCCCCATAGAGCATAGCGCGATGATCGCAAGCGGATGATTTTCAAACTGTCCGCTACTGAATATATCGTCTCGCAAGGGGATAGCATGAGTGCCGAACAGGTAGGAAAAATCTGCAACGAGCACATCGGACGCTGTACATCCGCCACCGGATACAACCTGCTGTTCGCTCAACGATTCATCATGAGCTGGATCTGGCGAGCAAACGCCTCTGGCTCACCCAGGAAGGAGGAGGCGGACAAGGGGGTGACTTTGTCGCCCTGCACCAATCCCAGAGTCGGGTAGCCCTGCCCGCCGAGGCGGCGCATCCAGCGCTGGCTGTCGGCCAGATGACTCGCCAGGTCGGCCTGCTGATAGGCCTTCACAAAATCATCCGCGCCAATGTTCTGCTCCGCCACCAGGCTGGTCAGATGCTCGAGCGAACCGATCCAGATGCCATCGCGATAGTGAGATTGCTGGATGCGGTACAGCAGGCTCAGACCGTTACCACCCAGAGCCGTCACCGCCAGGATGGCGCGGATGGGCTGCTCCGAATCGAGCAGCAGACCATCGCGCAGCAGCAGCTCGTTGAAATAGCGCTCGCCAAAAGGCTGGCCGGTCAGCGCCTGGATCCGCTCGTCATGGGGACGGACGTAATCGCGCAGGGCCTCGCCCATCGCCTGCCTGCGCCCGCCAAGCCAGAGACCACCGGCGTGCAGCTCGATGCGCAGTTCCGGGATGGCAGCCGCAGCCTTCAACAGCGGAGCGGCGCCGTAGCACCAGCCGCAGAGGGGGTCGTATACATAATGCAGAGTCGTTTCGTTCATGTGATTCACTCGTTCATTCGGCTAAAAAAACCGGGCCCTCGGGCCCGGTAAAAAAACACAGGGATGTAGGCGTCAGGCAATTACCACTTCATCTCGCCGGTGTTGACCTTGGCACCGATGGCCAGACCGTCGTCGACCGGCAGGGACGGGTAAGCCTTCTTCAGTGCTTCAATCAGCTGGCCGGAGTTCTTGGCGTTGGCCAGCTCCTGCTCAAAGCGCTCTACGTAGTCACGGGTGAAGGTCACGGCTTCGGTACCCTTGGGCGCAGTCCCCAGGAAGTGACCCGGCACTACGCGCTCGGGCTTCAGCGCCAGCAAATTGTTCAGCGCCTTGACCCAGTTGCTGCGAGCGGCTCTGGTCTGGCTGTCAGCCATCCATACGTGCACGCCGCTATAGACCGGTACGCCACCAAACGCCGTCTTGATGGACGGTGCCCACAGGTAGGCATTCGGGGTGTTCATCTCTTTGATCTCGATCTTCTCGCCATCCAGTGTCAGATGGCTGGCCGTCATCACTTGCGGCACGGTCAGGCTTTTCGGTGCACCCTTACCGAGGATGGGGCTCCAGTAGCTCAGCTTGGCGTCCTTGGTCTGGTTGATATGGTCGACCACATGCTGGTCTGCCAGTACCTTGACGTCCGGGAAAGCTGCCTTGATGGGCTCCAGACCGAAGTAGAAGTCGGGGTCACCGGCACTGATATAGACGGTGGTCAGCTTCTTGCCGCTCTTCTTGATCATGTCCACCAGTGCCTGGCCGTTTTGCACGTCGAACTGGGCATCGATCAGGATCGCTTCTTTGTCACCGGTCACCAGGGAAGAGGAGACCGGGAAGATTGCCTTCTCGCCCGGGTTGTAGACGGTCACGGTGAGCGGGGCGGCCATGGCGGCACCGCTCAGCAGGGTGGTGGCCAGGGTCAGGTTGCGGATCAGGGTATTGTTCATCGGGTATTCCTCATCAAGTCATCAGGGGTTCATCAGATGGACACAGTTTATTGGATCAATTCCGGTACAAATACAGCATAATAAGCGCATCACTGTTGCATTAATCGAGCATATAGAGAGCCTGAGATGGATCGACTGACCGCATTGCGGGTCTTTGTCAGCGTAGTCGAACAGGGCAGCCTGAGCGGCGCCGGGGAGAAACTGGAGATGTCGCGCGCCATGGTGACGCGCTACCTGGCGGAGCTGGAGCAGTGGATGGGGGCACGGCTGCTGCACCGCACCACTCGCCGGCTGAGCCTGACCGGCCCTGGGGAAGAGGCGCTGAACCGGGCCCGCGCCATGCTGGCACTGGGGGAAGAGATGGAGCAGATCGCCGTGCGCGGCGACGAGGCCCCCAAGGGGCAACTGCGCATCACCAGCAGCTATTCACTCTCGGAAGCCCTGCTGGTGGGCGCCGCCAATGACTACCTGGCACGCTATGCGGGCACCGCCATCGATATCCTGCTGCTGGACCGCACCGTCAATCTGGTGGAGGAGCGGATCGATCTCGCCGTGCGCATCACCAATGACCTCGACCCCAACCTGGTGGCCCGCCGGCTCGGCACCTGCCACTCCGTGGTCTGCGCCAGTCCCGCCTATCTGGCCAGACACCCGACCCCGCACAAGGTGCAGGATCTCGCCCTGCACAACTGCCTCACCTACACCTATTTCGGCAAGAGCCTGTGGGAGTTTCAGGGACCGGACGGGCCCGAATCGGTACCGGTGAGCGGCAACCTCAGCGCCAACATCTCCAACCTGCTGCTGGAGGCGACCCTGGAGGGGGCCGGCATCAGCCTGCAGCCCCGCTACTCGGTCCAACCCCATATCGACACCGGCACCCTGGTGCCGCTGCTGGAGCTGTGGCAACCCAAGCGACTCGGCGTCTACGCCGTCTACGGCACCCGCAAGCAGATGTCACCGCTGCTGCGCAGCTTCCTCGACTTTCTGGTGGAACGCATGGCCGTCGACCCCATGTGGCGAGAGTAGTGGCGGAAACAAGAGACAACGCAAACATGCGAAAGGGGCCAACAGGCCCCTTTCGCGCATATGTCACACCAATCCGTTGGCGTCAGGCTTCGAAGCCGGTCAGCGGGGCTTCGGCAGGCGTCTCCTGCGTCACGTCCAGATAGATATCCCGGTAGGCCACATAGATGGAGTAGTTGAGCGCCGGGATCACCACCAGCAGACCCACCAGCATCAGCGCCGCGCCAAACAGCATCAGGATGGCGGCGATCAACCCCCACCAGAGGAAGGGCCACATGTTGGTCAGGCAGCCTTTGAAACTCAGTTTGGCGGCCTGCAGGATCCCCACATCGTGGAAAAAGATGAGGGCGGGGGCGAAGGTGATGGCCATCAGCACCGGGATCAGCAGTGCCAGCCCCAGCAGCAGACAGAGCAGCAGGCCCTGGGCCTGGGCCGCCGTCACCACCAGAGATTCGGGGTCCTGGGTCAGCAGGGAGGTGAGCCCCCACATGGAGAGCAGGCCCAGGCAGATGAGGCCGATCAGGCTGAACAGGGCCAGCACCAGCAGGCCCCCCAGCATCAGCGGAGTCAGCTTGTGGCGAAAACCGGAGAAGAAATCGGCGAAGCGCAGCGGATTGCCTTCATAACCGTGACGGGCCACCGCCACCCAGCCGGCACCCCAGACCATGTAAAGCAGCTGGGAGATGAGGCTGCCCGCCGGCAGACGCTCCAGCAGCAGACCGACCGCAAACCAGATGAGGACCATGGCAACACTGACCCCCATCCCCTTGTTGAAGACATCGAAACCGGATCGCACCCAGACCCAGCCACGCCCGATGGGGTGACGAGCAGGTTCTGCGCGCAGGGGGGACAATCCATTCATAACATTTCCTCGGTTCAAAACGGCTGGTTGCCGATTCTAGAGCCATGGGCCGACCGACTCAATGGCGGGTCACCGCCGAGGCCGGTTTTGCACGTCATGGCTGCTTGTATCAGACGTTACGGTTATCATAAGAGACCCCTTTGCAAGGGGCATTCACTTATTCAAGAGAATCCAAGATGCGTACATCTCACCTGGCGCCAATTCTGCTGGCCTCCCTGTTGTTCAACCTCTGGCAGTGGCAGGCCGACCCTGTCAAACCTCAGTCGGGATCCGACACCGCCAGCCCCGCCAACAGCCCGTCGCAATGCGATTCGGCCACCAGCCAGAACAGCGGCCAGAGCACCGGGCAGAGCCTGCTGGCCAAGCTGCCCGGCAAGGGCAGCCAGAGCGAGCCCGCCCCCGCCCAGGAGGTGCTGCCTCCCAATCCCGAGCTGGAGGCCGCCATCAGCCAGTGGAGCCAGTCGAGCGAAGGATCCGTGCTGATCGAGCGGCTCTATGACGCCGAACAGGGCAGCCAGCTCACCACCGTCTTCGACCGGCTCGACATAGTGGAAGACGTGCGCGGCCAGGTTCAGGAGCAACTGCGCGAGCTCTATCGCCTCGGCTTCGACCATCCCGATGCCTACGAGCAGGAGAGCCAGCGCATCTGGGGCAACCTCAGCAACCTGCTGGGGGAGGATACCCGCACCCGGCTCGAACAGGAGATCTACTCGGGCGATACCAACCGCCTGCTGGAGATCCAGGGTCGCCTGGCGGAGCACGGCGAGCTGCTGGCACCGGCCCAGCGCCAATCCCTGACGCGTCTGCTGAGCGAGGCGAACCAGCAGCTGGCCCAGCAGGAGAGCGGCGATGCCGGCACCTATCTGGAGAACCAGCGCGCCTATACCCAGCGGGTGCTGGAGAGCAGCCGCAGCTTCCTCAATCCGGATCAGCTCAAGGTGGTACAAGACATGCTGGAGCTGGACCTGGTGCGCCAGGAGGTGTCGGTCCAGATGGAGGCCATCTACCAGCGCTTCCAGCCAGCGTCCTGATTTCGTTACCGTTTCGTTTTAGTCAACCCAGCCTGGAATCATCATGAGAGTCGTTTGTTGTCTATTGTTGCTGCTGGCCAGCCAGTCCGCCCTCGCCGAGGGCTTCATCAGTCGTCTGCTCGACCACCCGGTGCCGGGGGGCATCGCCGTGGTGGCGCTGGGCAGCGAGGCGCAGGCCCCGACCGCCCGCTATCAGGGCAAGCCGGTGCTGGTGGTGCGTGAAGAGGGCAAGCGCTGGATTGCCATCGTTGGCATTCCCCTCAAGAGCCAGCCCGGCCCCCACCAGTTGCAGGTGAGCGATGGCCGCACCCTCGGTTTCACGGTCGGCACCAAGCACTACCGGGAGCAGCACATCAAGCTCAAGAACAGCCGCCAGGTCAATCCGCTGGCCGAAGACATGACCCGCATCAACCGCGAACTGGCGGAACAGACCCGCGCCTACCAGACCTTCAGCCCGACCCAGCCGAGCAACCTGCTGTTCGACAAACCGGTGGAGGGCCCGCTCTCCAGCCCGTTCGGGCTGCGCCGCTTCTTCAACGGCGAGGAGCGCAACCCCCACTCCGGCCTCGACTTCGCGGTCGGTGCCGGCACCCCCATCAAGTCGCCGGCGGCGGGCAAGGTGCTCCTGATCGGCAACTACTTCTTCAACGGCAATACGGTGTTCGTCGATCACGGTCAGGGCCTCATCAGCATGTTCTGCCACATGTCGAAGGTCGACGTGAAGCTGGGCCAGAGCCTGCCCCGCGGCGGCATCGTCGGCCGGGTCGGCGCTACCGGCCGTGCTACCGGTCCCCACATGCACTGGAATGTCAGTCTCAACGACGCCCGTGTCGACCCCGCCATCTTCATCGGCGCCTTCAAGCCATGAGCTGGTGACCTGTCAGGGGCGCTCAAAACGAAAAAGGCAGCCTAGGCTGCCTTTTTGATGGCCGACTGACCACATGTCAGGCGGCGTGCAGGCCGGCCTCCTTGCCCATGGCCCGCCACATCACCAGCACCAGCAGGGTGCTGCAGGTGGGCAATGCCAACCAGACGCCGGATACCCCCCACAGGGAGGAGAAGCCCCACAGGAAACCACCGATCAGCACCAGCTTGCCGCCGGTGAGCAGTGAGGCGATGCGAGCCCGGTTGATCGCCTGGAAGTAGGTGGCCCCCACCAGCAGCAGCCCTTCCATCGGCAAGCCCCAGAAGTAGAGCCAGATGCCGAGGCTGGCCACCGGCAAGAGGGCCGCGTTGTCCCCGGCAAACAGGTAGACCACCCCCTCCGGCCACAGATAGAGCGGCAGCATGCCGCACAGGGCCACCAGCAGGGTCACCCCCAGCGCCAGGTTGCGTACCCGCAGCACCCGCGCCCAGTTGCCCGCCCCGGCGTTGAAGCTGGCGATGGGCTGGATGCCCATGGCGATCCCCTCGAAGATGAGATAGAAGAAGGCCTCGCTGTAGCTGATGACGCCGTAGGCCGCCACGTGCAGCGAGGTCCCCACCGCCAGCAGCGCCTTGTTGTGCAGCGCCAGCACCACCGACAGGTAGAGGTACATCAGAAAGCTCGACACCCCGAGTCGCAGCGTCTCCCCCATCAACCGCCAGTCGGGTCGCAGGGTGTCCCAGCCAATGCGCAGCTGACTGCGCGGGGTGAAGAAGTGCCACAGACAGAGGCCACCGGTCACCGCCTGGGAGAGCATGGTCGCAATGGCGGCACCCGCCAGTCCCCAGGGGATCACCGCCATCAGCAGGTAATCGAGCAGCACGTTGAGCACGCCGCCCCCCACCAGGATCCAGGTGGTGAGGCCGGGTCGCCCGTCGTTGCGCAGCAGGGCGGTAAACGCCATGGAGAGCACCGCAAACACTCCGAGCCAGGCATACCACTGCAGATAGGCGAAGCCGGCGTCAAAGATGACCCCCTCCGCCCCCATCCAGATCAGCATGGCCTCGCCGTAACGAATGCCGATGAAGGCGAGCAGCCCAGAGGCGATGAGCACCATCACCAGCGCGTTGCCGACGATGTGGCGTGCCCTCGCCTGCTCCCCCTTGCCCAGATAAAACGAGGCGAGCGCCGAGGAGCCCATGCCGATCAGCGCCCCCACCGCATAGAGCACGGCGCAGATGGGGTACGCCAGCATCATGCCGGCCAACCCGTCCTGACCCAGAATATGGCCGACGAAGATGCCGTCTATGGTGACATAGATGCCGGTGACCAGCATGGCGGCCACGGTCGGGGTGACGTAGCGCCAGAACAGGCGGGAAAGAGGGGCCGTGCCCAGATCGACTGCGGACATAAAACGCTCAACGGAGGGAAAAACGGCCAGAATGATAGCCAAAGCGGGCCGGGAACGCCCGTTATTTATGTTACAAATCATTAATATGGAAAACTTTACCCGCCCCGGCCCCTGCTTTAGGCTAGGGCGACCTCACCTGAACGGAAACGTGCGCCATGTTGCAACGCCTGCTCTGCCTGCTGCTCTCTCTCACTCTCCTCACTCCCCTTGCCCAGGCCGATGACGCCATCACCCAGGTGGAAGAGCTGCTGCAGAGCGTGCCCAAGACGGACACCCCGGAAAACCAGAAGTTGCGGGAAAGTTACCAGCAGGCGCTGCAATTTGCCCGGGAGGCCCAGCGTTATCGCGAGCAGGGCAAGGCCTATCAGCAGATCCTCATCGACTATCCCAAGGAGTCGGCCCGCCTCAAGGAGAGCCTGCACAACTACCAGCCCCAGCCTCGCCCGGCCCTCTCCTCCCTGAAAGAGGAGGCGCTGCGCCAGGCCATCGGCCTGAGCAGCAACCGCCAGCTCAACCTGCGCAAGGAGCGCCAGGGGGTGATGGACAGCCTCAACCAGCTGGAGAGCACCGGCCAGGAGTATCACCTGCGGGTCGACGAGCTGCGCAAGCAGTTGCAGCAGACCCGCGCCCTGCTCGACCGGCTCAGCTTCAGCAGCGAATCGGATCGCCAGCAGGATGCCCAGCAGCTGGTCACCCGCCTCAAGGAACAGAGCCTCTCCGACCGGATCCAGATGCTGGAGCTGGAGCAACTCTCCGCCCAGCAGCGCAACGATCTCGGCAAACTCAGACTGCAGGAGCTCAACCTCGCCATCACCGACGAGGATGAGTGGCAGACCAGCCTGCTCAACCAGCAGAACCAGCTGCGCCGCGACAAGACCGAGCAGGCGCTGGCAGAGAGCGAGCGGCTGCGCAAACAGCTCACCTCCGACATGCCGCTGCTGCTGGAGCAGCAACAGCAGAACCAGGCGCTCTCCATCCAGCTCGGCGCGCTGGAGGATCAGATAGAGCGGGTACAGGATGAGCAGCGGGTGATCGACAAGAACCTGTCGAGCCTGAACGATCTGGTCAACTCGGTGCGCGAGCAACTGGAGTGGCTGCAGATCAGCAACGCCTACGGCGAGAACCTGCGCAGCAAACTCTCGGATCTGCCCGCCTACTTCCCTCTCGACAAGCTGGAGTCGGCCATCGTCAACGCCCGCATGGCCAAGTACCAGTACGAGACCGAGCAGGACGCACTCAAGGACCCGCGCCAGATGCGCGATCAGCTGCTGGCCGCCGACGAAGTCGCCCTCGATCGCGCCCAGCAGGCGGTGCTCGACAATCTGCTCAAGGCCCGTCGCCAGCTGCTGACCCGGCTCAACGACGCCTCCGACAGCCTCATTCAGGAGCAGACCCGGCTCAAGCTGCTCTACAGCCGCCAGAACAGCAAGATCGACGAGATCCGCGAGCTCAGCGCCAGCCACCTGTTCTGGATGCCGGACGTGCGCCCGCTCACCCCGGCCGTGCTGCTCGGGGTGCCGGCGGCTCTCGGCCTCGCCCTCAACCCGGTCAACTGGCTGCAACTGCCCCAGGCCATCGCCGAGAACAACCCTATCACCCTCACCTTCGCCGGCATCGGCATCCTGGTGCTGGCCTGGTGCTGGTTCAAACTGGCTCGCCACCTGACCCACTACAGCCAGCACATAGCGCCCCGCATCGGCAAGGTGACCCAGGACAAGTTCAGCCTCACCAGCCGGCTGCTGATGCGCTCCCTGCTGGCCTCCCTGCCGCTACCCGCCATGGTGCTGATGGTGCGCGGCCTGCTCGACGGCGCCTGGCAATATCCGTTTGCGGTGGCGGTGGCCCGCGGCCTCGGCGAGATCTGGTTCCTGCTGTTGGCGCTCTTGATGGCCCGTCACCTGACGCTGGAGAAGGGGATCCTGATCCTCCATTTCCGCTGGCAGAAGGAGCGGGTGCAGAAGGTGTGGAGCCAGTTTCGCACCCTCTTGCTGGTGATCATCCCGAGCTTCTTCGTGCAGGGCATGGCCAACAGCTATCAAGAGCACGCCTTCTACGACTCCCTCGGCCGGCTGGCCTTCATCGTCGGCGCCCTCTGGCTGCTGCTGTTCTTCGCCCGCCTCAACCGGGAGCGGCTGCCGCTCACCTGGGGCCAGGCCGACATGACCAAGCCGCACCTGCTGCACCACTTCATCTGGAACAGCCTGATGCTGGCCCCCTTGCTGGCGGTGATCGGCTCCCTGCTCGGCTACTTCTATACCTCCCGCATCCTGCTGCGCCAGCTGGAGCTGAGCCTGCTGATGGGGCTGGGCTGCCTGCTCGTCTATTACCTGGCGCACCGCTGGATGCTGATCCAGCGCCGCCGCCTCGCCTTCGAGCGGGCCAAGAGCAAACGGGCCGAGATCCTGGCCCAGCGCGGCCGGGAAGAGGGGCATGACGAACTCAGCTCCGAGATCCCGGACGTGGTGGAAGACACCGAGCTGGATCTGGATACCATCAGCGCCCAGTCGCTCGGGCTGGTGCGCACCCTGCTGATGCTGGGCTTCACCATGCTGGTGGTGGTGCAGTGGTCCGAACTCAACTCGGCGTTCAGCTTCCTGCGCAGCATCGAGGTGTGGCAGGTGAGCAGCAAGATTGGCGGCATTGAACAGCTCTCCGCCATCACCTTGCAGGATCTGATGCTGACGGTGTTTACCTTCATCCTGACCGTGGTCACCGCCCGCAACCTGCCGGGCCTGATGGAGCTGACCCTGCTCCAGCACCTGAGCCTCTCCCCCGGCACCGGCTTTGCCATCACCACGGTGACCAAGTACATAGTGCTGGTAGTGGGGGCGCTGACCGGCTTCTCCATCCTCGGCATCGACTGGTCCAAGGCGCAGTGGATGGTGGCGGCCCTTTCCCTGGGCCTGGGTTTCGGGCTGCAGGAGATCTTCGCCAACTTCGTGTCCGGTCTCATCATCCTGTTCGAGAAACCGATCCGGCTCGGCGACACCGTCACCATTCGCGAGCTGACCGGCACCGTCACCAAGATCAAGACCCGCGCCACCACCATAGTGGACTGGGACAGGAAGGAGATCATCGTCCCCAACAAGGCCTTCATCACCGAACAGTTCATCAACTGGTCGCTGTCAGACGCCATCACTCGGGTGCGCCTGCGCATCCGCATCGGCCTGACCCAGGAGCCCAGAAAGATACAGACCATTCTGGAAGAGTCGATCCGAGCCTCCACCCTGGTGCTGGAGACCCCCTCCCCCGAGGTGTTCCTGATCGAATTCACCGACTCGGCGCTGATCTACGAGATCCGGCTCTATGTGAACAGCATGGATCACCGCATGCCCATCACCCACGAGGTCCACTCGCTGGTGCTGGAGAAATTGCAGCAACAGGGGCTGGGGCTGCCGCACCAGCAGATCGACATTCGTCTGAGCCGGGCCTGAGCAGGCACCACAGGAGTACATCATGCAGATCATTGCCCATCGCGGCGCCAGCGGGCTGGCACCGGAAAATACCCTCAAGGCCATCCGGCTGGCTCTGGCGCTGGGCGCCGGGGCCATCGAGATCGATGTGCAGCTGGCCGACGGCGAGCTGTGGGTGTTCCACGACCGGCGGCTGGAGCGCTGCACCGACGGCAGCGGCGTGTTGACGGCCCAGTCGCACGCCTATCTGGCGAGCCTGGATGCCGGTGAGGGAGAAGGGATCCCGACCCTGTGGCAGGTGATGGAGGCGATTGCCGGCCAGGCCGAGCTGCATATCGAGCTGAAGGGAGCACAAACAGCCGACGAGGTGGCCCGACTGACCCGGCTTGCCGAGGCCGAGCTTGGTTTCGGGCCCACGCAGTGGGTCGTCTCCTCCTTCCATCACCCGGAGCTAGCACGCTTTGCCGCCCTGCGCCCCGACATCCGGCTGGGGGCACTGACGTCCACCATTCCCCTCACCCTCGCCAAGTTTGCAGCCGAGCTGGGGGCCTGGTCGCTCAACTGCGACGTGGATTTTGTCGATCAGGCTCTGGTGCAGGATGCCCATAAGCGCGGGCTCAAGGTGCTGGTCTATACGGTCGATGAACCCGCAGATCAGGCGATGCTGGCTGCCATCGGCGTCGATGGCATCTTTACCAACCGGCCGGACCGCTTCCTGCCGTCGACCAAAAACGGACTCATTGTGCCAGGTGGAGTTCGATAACCGCTGATTTAAGCTATAAATTTAAAGGCGCACCGGGATACAAAAAGTTCTACTTTGGCCGATACAGTGTTGGCCCATAACAATAAAACCACACATCGCAGACTGACGCTCACAAGGATGTAAACATGAACTTATCCATCAAGAACAAGCTTGTCCTCGCCATCGGGGTCATTATCCTGGTCATCACCGGCCTGCAGGTCTGGTACAACACCACCCAGCTGAGAAGCGAAACCCAGCGCCTGATCTGGAGCTTCATCGACGACAGCTCGGCTGCCAATGTGAAAGGCATCTCCCGCTGGCTGGACGCCCGCATCAGCATGGTTACTTCCACCAAGGAGGCCTTCGCCAAGGAAGACGAACCCATCAGCCATCTGGCCCAATCCATGAATGCCGGCAACTTTGACCTGGTCTACGTGGGTACCAAGGATGGCAAGATGATCCAGAGCAAGCCGACCGATCTGCCGGCCGGCTATGACCCTCGTCAGCGCCCCTGGTACAAGGACGCCATGGCCGCCGGCAAGCTGGCCATCACGGCCCCCTACGCCGACATCACCACCGGCCAGCTGATCATCACCATCGCCGAGCCCTTCACCCGGGGCAATACCCAAGGGGTCATCGCCGGTGACGTCTCCATCGACGCCCTGGTACGCGATGTACTGGCCATCAACTCGGAAGGGACCTACGCCATCCTGGTGGACAGCAACGGCACCATCATTGCCCACCCGGACAAAGATCTGACCCTCAAGCAGGCCACCGCCATCTCCCCCGAGCTGACCGCCGCCAAGGTCAACGAGCTGGCCCATGACAACACCATCTCCGAGATGGATATCAGCGGCAAACCCAGCGTGTTCGACCTGACCGAGATCCCCAACACCAACTGGTATTTCGGCATAGTGGTGGATGAAGCGGTCGCCTATCAGTCCGTCTCCCGCATGGTGACCTCCGCCCTGCTGCAAGGTCTGCTCACCATCCTCATCGTCGCCGGCTTCTCCTATGTCGCCATCAACGGCTCGCTGGCCCCGCTGAAAACCCTGGGCGAAGCGATTGCCGATCTCTCCCGCGGCAACGGCGATCTGACCCGCCGCGTCAAGATCGAGCGTGAAGACGAAGTGGGTATCGTCGCCAAGCACGTCAACACCTTCATCGACCGGATCCACGTGATGGTGCAGGACATCTCCAACTCCTCCGGACAGCTGAACCAGCAAGCCAAGTCGTCCCACAACATGGCGGAAAAATCGAGCCAGGGTCTGGCTCGCCAGCAAAACGAGATCTCCCAGATCGCCACCGCAGTACACGAGATGTCAGCCACTGCAGTGGAAGTGGCCAGCAACGCCGAGCAGACCGCCGATGCGGCCCGCAGCTCTTCCAGCAGCTGCGAACACGGCAAGCAGGTGATCGCCCGCAACCAGCGCTCCATCACGGATCTGGCTACCCAGGTCAAGCAGGCCTCTGGCATCATTCAGGAACTGGAAAAGAATGCCCAGGAGATCAACACCATCCTCTCCACCATTCAGGGCATCGCCGAGCAAACCAACCTGCTGGCGCTGAACGCCGCCATCGAAGCGGCCCGGGCCGGTGAACAGGGTCGCGGCTTTGCGGTGGTGGCCGACGAGGTGCGGGTGCTGTCCCAGCGTACCCACAGCTCCACCGTCGAGATCCGCAGCATGATCGAAACCCTGCAGCGCAACACCCAGGGCGCCGTCAGCACCATGCACGAGGGTCAGTTGCTGGCCCAGAACAGCGTGGAAGATGCCAACGATGCCACCCAGGCACTGGAGCAGATCACCGCCTCCATCAACCAGATCTCCGACATGGCCACCCAGATCTCCAGCGCAGCCGAAGAGCAACGGGCGGTAACCGACGAGGTCAGCCGCAACATCCAGGCGGTCAAGGATGTCTCGGACGAGCTGGCGGTCGATGCCGACAGTTCGCGCCATCTGTCTGAACAACTTAAAAATATTTCAGGTGAACTGAGCAATCAGGTCGGCATGTTCCGGATCTGATCAACCGAAATCAAAGGGGCCACACAGGCCCCTTTTTTTATGAAAAAATGCTTTTGTTTCAATAGTTATTACCACATCAACCATCGGGACTATGGGGATGGAAATCCCCATACGAAGCGGTATCTCGTCATAAAGCAACGCATCAAGGCCGACATTCGGATTAGTTTTTTGAACCCAAGCACAGTATTGTTCTATCCGTGAATAATTCTTATTAAATATTTTTGATAAAAAACTTAAAAACTTTATGGGTAATACCTAAAAAGAGAGGTATTTCTCATTTTTTTGAAAGAAAACTACGTATAATCCTGAGCTTAAAATAACCATAGCAATGACAGCGGCTGATACCGATAACTGAAGGATGGCGATAATTACGGCGTTTTCATCCAAGGAATGGGGTGATTTTGATAAAAGTCACCATTGCCAAGCACTAAAACAAACCAGTTTGACTTGCATCAAGCCTGAATTTTTTTCATAGAGCAAAATCGTGCCCAGCAAATCTATCCCTAAGGAGGCAGATGTGGATATTATCAAGACCGATGTCGCCATCATCGGTGCTGGTGGCGGTGGCCTGCGTGCCGCAATCGCCATAGCAGAAGCCCACCCGGAGCTGGAGATCGCCCTGATCTCCAAGGTCTACCCGATGCGCAGCCACACCGTGGCCGCAGAAGGCGGTGCCGCCGGTGTCGTCCGTGATGATGACTCCCTCGAAAACCACTTCAACGACACCGTATCCGGTGGCGACTGGTTGTGTGAGCAGGACGTGGTCGATTACTTCGTCAACAATGCCACCAACGAGATGATCCAGCTGGAGCACTGGGGTTGCCCCTGGAGCCGCAAGCCGGACGGCAAGGCCAACGTGCGTCGTTTCGGCGGCATGAAGATCCCCCGCACCTGGTTCGCGGCAGACAAATCCGGTTTCCACATTCTGCACACCCTGTTCCAGACCTCCATCAAGTACCCGACCATCAAGCGCTTTGACGAGCACTTCTGCATGGATCTCATCGTGGAAGATGGCCGCGTCCAGGGCGTATTGACCTTCGACATCCAGAACGGCATCACCCGCTTCATCCAGGCCAAATCCGTCATTCTGGCCACCGGTGGCGCCGGCCGTGTCTACCGCTACAACACCAACGGCGGCATCGTCACCGGTGACGGCATGGCGCTGGCCTACCGCCACGGCGTGCCGCTGCGCGACATGGAATTCGTGCAGTACCACCCGACCGGTCTGCCGGGCACCGGCATCCTGATGACCGAAGGTTGCCGTGGTGAAGGCGGCATCCTGCTCAACAAGGATGGCTACCGCTACCTGCAAGACTACGGTCTGGGCCCGGAAACTCCGGTCGGCCAGCCGAAGAACAAGCACATGGAGCTGGGCCCGCGCGACCGTCTCTCCCAGGCCTTCTGGCAGGAACAGCAAAAAGGCCGCGTGATCCAGGGCCCGATGGGCGATGTGGTTCACCTCGACCTGCGCCACCTCGGCGAGAAGTACCTCAAAGAGCGTCTGCCCTTCATCTGCGAACTGGCCAAGGCCTACGTGGGTGTGGATCCGGTGAAAGAGCCGATCCCGGTCCGTCCGACTGCCCACTACACCATGGGCGGCATCGAGACCAACGGTCAGTGCGCAACCCGCATGCCGGGTCTGTACGCCCTGGGCGAGTGTGCCTCCGTCGGTCTGCACGGCGCCAACCGTCTGGGTTCCAACTCCCTGTCCGAGATCGTGGTATTCGGCAAGGTCGCCGGTGAGCACGCCGGTGAGTTTGCCAAGACCCAGCAACACGGCAACACCCAGGCGCTGGCCGCCAAGGCCGAGGCGCTGATCAAGCAGCACCTCTCCCTGCTCGATATCGACGGTACCGAAAACCCGGCCGATATCCGCAACGAGTTGGGCATGTCCATGGAAGCCGGGGTCGGTATCTACCGTACCGAAGAGCTGATGCAGGGCACCATCGACAAGATCAACGAGCTGAAAGCCCGTTACAAGAAGATCAAGATCAACGACAAGTCCTCGGTCTTCAACACCGACCTGCTGTACGCCATCGAACTGGGCTACATGCTGGACGTGGCCGAAGCCATGGCACACTCCGCCCTCAACCGGAAAGAGTCCCGCGGTTCCCACCAGCGTCTGGACGGTTACGAAGAGCGTGATGACGTGAACTTCCTCAAGCACACTCTCTCCTTCTACAACGGCGAAGGGGCCCCGACCATCGATTACTCCGATGTGAAGATCACTAAATCCCAACCGGCGAAACGCGTATACGGTTCCGAGGGTGAGAAACAAGACGAGGCTAAGAAGAATGGCTGAGATGATCGAAATTGAAATCCTGCGCTACCGTCCCGAGCAGGATAACGAGCCCTGGATGCAGACCTTCCAGGTGCCCTACCTCAAAGAGATGTCCCTGCTGGATGCGCTGCAATACATCAAGGATCATCTGGACTCTACCCTGAGCTTCCGCTGGTCCTGCCGGATGGCGATCTGTGGCTCCTGCGGCATGATGGTCAACGGTATTCCCAAGCTGGGTTGCAAGACCTTCCTGCGCGACTACCTGCCGGGCAAGATGACCATAGAGCCGCTCAACAACTTCCCGATCGAGCGCGATCTGGTGGTCGACATGTCCGACTTCATCGAGAAGCTGGAGAGCATCAAGCCGTACATCATCCCGGCCGAGCCGCGCAGCCTGTGCGACGGCGAGTACACCCAGACCCCGGCTGACATGGCGAAATATCACCAGTTCTCCATGTGCATCAACTGCGGTCTGTGCTATGCGGCCTGCCCGCAATATGGCATCAACAAGAAGTTCACCGGTCCGGCAGCACTGGCGCTGGCCTATCGCTACAACGCCGACAACCGCGACAGCGCGTCCAGAGAGCGGATGAAGATCATCAGCCAGGACGAGGGCGTCTGGGGTTGTACCTTCGTGGGCTACTGCTCCGAAGTGTGCCCGAAAGGCGTGGATCCGGCGGCGGCCATCCAGCTTGGCAAGGTCGAGAGCGCCAAGGACTACATGATCGCCATGTTCAAGCCAGATTGAGATCAGGAATGAGACCATGAACAACACCAATAGCAAACGTAAGCCTTACGTCCGCGAAATGAAGAAAGACTGGTGGCTGAAGAATGCCTTCTACACCGGTTACATGATCCGCGAAGGCACCAGCATCTTCGTCTCCATCTACGCCGTCGTGCTGATGTGGGGTCTGTTGCGGCTGGTACAGGGTCAGGAGGCGTTCAACGGCTGGCTGGAATCCCTGCAAAGCCCGATCGCCATCCTGTTCCATGTCATCGCCCTGGCAGCCTGCCTGTTCCACGCCAAGACCTGGTTCGCACTGGCCCCGAAAGCCATGCGCATCTTCCGTGGCGAAGACCTGGTACCGGAGAAGCCGATCGTCATCGCCCAGTATGTGGCGCTGGCGGTGGTATCCCTGCTGATCCTGATCATCGTGGCTTGAGGAGATTAATGATGAGACGTTCTGACGAACCCATTTACTGGGGACTGTTTGGTGCCGGTGGCATGGTGGTTGCTATGCTGCTGCCAGTGATTGTCCTCATTACCGGTCTGCTGGTGCCCATGGGCATCATGGACGTGGAGACCATGAGCTACGAACGCGCACTCGAGTTCGCCAGCTCTTGGTGGGGTGCCTGCATCCTGCTGGTGATCATCGCCCTGCCCATCTGGCACGGCATGCACCGCATCTACCACGGCCTGCATGATCTGGGGATCCACACCACCAAGCTGCACCACTATGTGTTCTATGGCTTCGCCTTCCTGGTGTCCGCCATCACTCTGGGTCTGCTGATGGTACTGGTATTCCAGTAAGCGCATCCTGACGCAACGACAAACCGGGCCAAGTGCCCGGTTTTTTTATAGCGTCTCTCGGCAACTCACACTGCAGTCAGATAGCGGGCCTGATCCCTTTATGGGACAAGGCACTCAGCAACTTTCCGCGTCCCGTCACCAGAGCTTCGGCGCCGGTTCACGGCCATTTTCTGCGTAGTAGAGCGACGGCAGAAACTGCGCCAGATAGCTGAACTCGCTGTAGCAGTGGCGCATCAGATTGAAGCCGATCTCGTCCGGCACCTCATCAAGTGGATTGGCGCAGGCCTTGCCCAGCAGGAAGCGGCTGCGCAGCACGCAGCCATAAGGGGTATCGCGCGCCAGGTGCAGCATCTCGCCATCCAGCGGTGCGCCCTGCTCATCCAGCGCCACCTCATCGCCAAAGCCGATGCGGGCGCAGATGGCGGCGGACAATGCCTGCGTCTCCCGGGCCTCGTGCAGCGGCTGCGGGGCGAACACCTCTTCGGCGGCGTGAAACCTGAGGCGGGCCGCCACTGGCGGCAGCTCGGCAAGCCACTCCACCGCATCTATGCTGGCCCCCACGTAGCGCTCTCCTCTTTTCCAGTGATGGTCCCAGCCCCGGTGCTCGACGTGGTCGTGCGGGTGCCACCACCTGATGTGCTGGGTCGTCTCGAAGAAGGTGAACCACCAATCCAGCATGCGCCCCTTGCAGCCGTGCAGATCGGTGCGGATGGCGACCGTCAGCAGGCCGTCGGTGCTGCGGGTCAGGCCCATTTCCAGGCACAGCGGCTGCGGCCTGAGCAACTCGTTGATGTCACTGACGCCCCAGGGGGCAAACAATGGGGAAGTATCCATGATGAGACTCCAAAAAATTAGGAAACGATGTTCGTTTCCCAATTTACGCTATGCCTGTATGCTGTGTCTGTCAATGCTTGTCAGGAGCCAATCATGTCGAACCAAACCGATGACGCAGTACCTTCACGCGGCCGGCCGGCCACCCCGGAATCCGACCTGCGTGCCGCCCTGACCGAGGCGACGCTGACCTTGTTGCTGAAGGGTGGGTACGGCGCCGCGACCGTGGATGCGGTGGCCAAACAGGCGGGGGTTGCCAAGAAGACCCTCTACCGCTTTGCCGCCAACCGCGACGAGCTGGTGGCGCAGGCGGTGCGCAGCTGGACCGATGCCTTTCAACCGGCCTTCGAGCAGGATGCCGCTCACCCAGGTGCGCTGGAGGAGATGCTGGAGCAGGGTCTGCAAGCCATTGCCAGTCAGGTGTTGAGCGCGCAGGCGGTCGGTATGTTCCGGCTGCTGCAGCATGAGTTCGCGGGGCGCGATGCCCTGCTGGCGGCCTATCAGGAGAACGGCATTGCACGCGGCAGAGCGACCCTGGCGGTGTGGTTGCAGCGCCAGCAACAACTGGGCTGGCTGCGCGAGCTGGACACCGCCCAGACCAGCGATCTGCTGCTGGCAATGACCATGGCGGAGCCGCTGCGCCAAATGGCGCTCGGCTTGCTGGCACCGGGCAGCGACATTCGCACGCGTATCGCCGCCGCCGTTGCCCTAGTTCTGCCCGGCCTGGTACGAGAATAAAGCACCCTCGGCAAGGAAGCTGCGCCAGGGCAACGGGGGAGATGACATCCGAGCACGGAACCTGCCCAAAAGCCGCCAGCCCCCCCCCATCACCGCCATAAAAAAACCGGGCGCCAGGCCCGGTTGTTGATGGTCGTCACTCTGTCGGCGGCAAAAAGCGGCGCATCACCTCGTCGCTGTAACCGCTGTCCTGAAACTCGATGAACACCTGATTGAGGCGGGTCACCAGCTCATAGGCCCGTGGCGACCCCTTGCTCACCAGCAGATAGAAGCCCTTGCGGCTGGGCAGGGCCAGGTTGAGCAGGCCGCTCTCGCTCTGGTAGATGCCAAGGCCGATGCCGCTCATCAGCGGCTCAATCTCGCTGGGCAGGAAGTCGCAGCGATCGCGCCCCAGCATGTCGAGCGCCTGCTGCAGCTGCTTGACCCGGCGCGGCTCCAGCGCCAGTCCGTAAGGGGCATAGTTGTAGCCGATCACCCCGCACACCCGCGAGCGATTGACCGTCTGCAGATCGGGCGCCTCGGGAAAGCGCCGCTTGAGGTAGAAAAATCCGAGGTGGGTGTAGTAGAGCGGCACGCTGTAGAAGGCATATTCCGCCCGCTCCGGCTTGTAGCTGGCATCCCAGGTCAGCTCGCACAAGCGGTTCTGGCGATAATCGGCCAGCTCCTGCTGCACCCGCGCCCAGGGCAGATAACGGATTTTGTAGGGCAACCCGAGCTTTTTCAGGGCCTCGAGCACCTGGGTCGTGGCGGAGCCGGTGAGACGGCGGGTGTCGGGCACACCATCCTTGCGCTCCCAGTAGGTGAAGGGAGCCCACTCGTTGCCCTCCCCCAGACAGATCTGCACCTCGGGCTGGGCCGCCTCCACCAGCCCGGCCAAGCCCCATCCCAGCAGCAACAACATGGATCGCGTCATCGTCTCCCTCCTTCGCTTCCCTTGCAGCTTAGTTCAGGTGGGGGTAACGCTCCCCGTCAGGGTGCCCTCTCCTGCCACAGGGCCAGCAGGGGGGCGGGGATGGCGCCGTAGCGCAAGGTCGGGGTCTGGTGCCAGTCGGCCAGCCGCTGCAGCGCTTTGGCCAGATCCTGCGCCAGGGTCCGGGTCACCCTGGCCCCCGCCTCCAGATAGAGGCTCTTTATCTCGAAGATCCCCTGCTGGCGATGGGCCTTGGCATCCATCCTGCCCACCAGCTTGCCGCGATGCAGCAGCGGCAGCACGAAGTAGCCGTACTGGCGCTTGGGCGCCGGGGTGTAGCACTCGATGCGATAGTCGAACTGGAACAGCTCGCTGGCCCGTTTGCGATCCCAAACGAGCGGGTCAAACGGCGACAGCACCGTGGTGTGGCTGGCCTTGAGGGTGCCGGACTGGGCCTGGGCCAGCTCGTCTGCCAGCGAGGCGTGCACGAAGGCGCCATGCTGCCACCCCTCCACCCGCACCGGCAGCAACTCTCCCTCGTCCGCCAGCTGGTGGAGCAGGGCGTCATATTTGCCGCGCCGCAGCCGATAGTAGTCGGCCACCCAGCCGGTCTTGACCAGTCCCAGCGCCCGGCAGCTGGCCCGCACCATGTCCCTTTGCGCCTGTTCCTGGCTCGGCAGATCCCGCTCGTCGCGCCACTCGGGCATCACCCGCTCGGCCAGATCGTAAACCCGCTGAAAATTGCGCCGCTCGCGCACCATCAGCTGGCCTGCAGTAAACAGCACCTCCAGGTGGCGCTTCTCCGGCTTCCAGTCCCACCAGCCGTTGCCCTTCCCCTCCTTGCGTTCAAAATCCGCCGCCCGCACCGGGCCGTGCTGGCGAATGCGCTCGATGATCTCGCCAATCTCCTGCTGATGGGTGGTGAGCCAGTTGGCCGAAAACTTCCAGCCCATGGCGGCGGGATCCAGCATGCGGTGGCGCAGCAGGCGGTAATCCTCCCGCGGCACGAAGCAGGCCTCGTGCGCCCAGTATTCGAAGATCTCGCCATCGGCCAGCATCTGCTCCAGCCAGCGCGGATCGTACTGTCCCAGCCGGCTGAACAGCACCAGATAGGGGCTGCGGGCCACCACCGAGATGGTGTCTATCTGCAGCAGCGCCATGCGGCGAATGGTGGCCAGCAGGTCGGCCGCTCGCGCCTTGCCACGCCGCGGCGTCAGCAGGCCCTGGGCCGCCAGTTGCAGATGACGGGCATCCTGCAGTGAAAGATGGGGAATCGACATGAAGAACCACTCCTTGGTATCGGGGGACGGGCGGCTGGCGGCGCCTGGGGCTCAATGCAGGGGAAACAGGCAAGCGGGCCACGCCAATCAGGCCATCAGCATGCCCAAGCCGCCGCCAAATGAAAATGCCTCGTTCAGGGTTTGGTGATGACCGCCACATCCGCGTGGGGAAACTCGACCTGCGCCTGCCAGCGGGCTGCCAGGGCGCGAAAGGAGGCTTCGGCGAAGAAGACGATGTGGGTCGGATCGTGGCGGTAGCGCCACTGCCGGAAGCGCTCATCCCCCAGCACCCGCTGGGTCTGCAGCACCAGCAGGCCGCCGGGCTTGAGGCAACCCCACAGCCCGTCCAGCACGGCGCGCGGGGTGGCGATGTGCTCAATCACCTCGGTACTGGTGATGAAGTCATACTGCTGCGCCAGCAGCTCGGGCTCATCGGCATAGAACTTGTCGTAACCCACCATCTGGTAGCCCGCCTCGCGCCCCATGGCGATGAGCGCCGGGCCCGGGCCGCAGCCAAAATCGAGGCCGCTGGCTGGCGGGGGCAGGCGGCTCAGCACCTCGCCGAAGGCCCGCTGTAGAAACTGGCGATAGCGAGGGTCATCAACCTGGTTGTCGTGGCCGTCATAGACCGCCTTCTCGCGCGCGGGATCCAGGTGCTCGGCCGCATCCAGCCAGACCAGCTCGCAGGCCCGGCAGCGATGGTACAGCTTGCCGGCCACCGGCAGCTCATAGGCATCGGCGGCGCAGCAGAGCGGGCAGGATAAGGGGGTCATGGCATCTCCTCTCGAAAGCGGGGCGGGCAGAAGTGGCCGCAGCTTGCCTGCCCGTCTGGCGGCTGACAAGGTTTTTGTCCGGCTGCCCCGTGTTCGGATCGCAGCTTTACCTCTCTTTTCAACCAGTTGCCTCTGTGTGAAACAGATTTTTTACCTCTTAAGGGTTTCTTAAGTTTGCCCCTTTAGTCTGATGACAATCGACAAGAAGGAGCCATCCATGACCACCGACATTCAAGCCCCCTATCGGCTGACGCTGGCCGATACCCCGCAACAGGTCATGGCACTGCAGGGCTACATCCAGGCCGCCTACAGCCAGGAGTTCAACGCCCGTATTCCCCATTTTCTGCCCTGCCTGCTCGGCCTCTACCGGGCTGACGGCCTGCTGGTCGGCGCCTGCGGTCTCAAGCTGGCCGGCAGCGAGCGCCTCTATCTGGAGCAGTATCTGGAGCAGCCCATCGAGGCCGCCATCGAAACCCGGCTCGGCACCCCCGCCCGGCGTGATCGCATCGTCGAGGTGGGCAACCTCGCCTGCAGCGAGCCCGGCAACGCCCGCCTGATGTTTGCGGCGCTCTGCCGCCTGCTGTGCGACAACGACCTCGACTACGTGGTGTTCACCGGCACCGCCAAGCTACGCAACAGCTTTCACCGCCTCCACCTCACCCCGGTCGAGCTGGCCCCCGCCCAGGCCGACAAGGTGGGGGACGACGCCAGCGCCTGGGGCGCCTATTACCACTGCCAGCCCAAGGTGATGGTCGGCGATCTCGGCCTCGGACGGCAGGCGCTGGCCCAGGGCAGCCTGCTGCTCTCCCTGCTGGCGCCCATGCCGTCCCTGTTCAACTGCCCGCACCGGAGCGCCTTATGATGCTGTTTGACCAAATCGCCTACTTCGCCCGCCAGACGCCCCACAGCCCGGCTCTTGCCAGCAGCCAGCACAGCCTCAGCTACGAGGCGCTGTGGCAGCAGCTGCCGCCGCTGGCCGACCGCCTGCAGATGGCCGGGATCAGCCGGCTGGCGCTGCAGCTCGACAACGGCCTGCCCTGGGCGCTAATCGATCTCGCCTGCACCATGGCCGGCATCGTGGTGATCCCGATCCCCCACTTCTTCAGCCTGGAGCAGCAGGAGTGGCTGCTGGAGAGCAGCGGCGCCGACGCCCTGATCGGTCCCTACCATCCTGGTTGGCAGGCCAGCGATCCGTTGCAACTGGCGGTCGGCGAGCTGCCGTTATGGCGCCGCACTCCTGCCCGGTTGCCGCCTCTGCCGGCCGGCACCGCCAAGATCACCTATACCTCCGGCACCACGGGTCAGCCCAAAGGCGTCTGCCTGTCGCTGGCCCAGATGATGGCGGTCTGCGCCTCGCTGGCCGAACGGGTCGCCCCGGCCAACGTCGAGAAGCACCTGACCCTGCTGCCGCTCACCACCCTGCTGGAAAACCTGACCGGCCTCTACGTGCCGCTGCTCACCGGCGCCTGCAGCCGCATCCCTTCGCTGGCGGAGCTCGGCTTTGCCGGCTCCAGCAAGCTGGACCCGGCCACCCTGGCCCAGGCCCTGCTGCGCTGGCCCACCCACAGTCTGGTGCTGGTGCCCGAGCTGCTGCGCCTGCTGCTGGCCCTGTGCAGCGCCAACCCGGCGCTGGCCGAGCAACTGGCCGGCCTGCGCTTCGTCGCGGTGGGCGGCGGCAAGGTCTCGCCCGAGCTCATCAGCCGGGCCCGCAAGCTGGGGCTGCCGGTCTACGAGGGATACGGCCTATCGGAATGCGGCTCCGTCGTGGCCCTCAACGGCCCCGACGGCCACAGCCTGGGCAGCGTCGGCCAGCCACTGCCCCACTGCCGGGTATCGATCGCCGCCGACGGCGAGATCCTGGTGGAAGGGGCCGCCATGCTCGGCTATCTGGGCAGCGACGAACCGACGCCAGCACGGGTCGCAACCGGCGATCTGGGCCATCTGGATGATGAGGGCTATCTGCACATCACCGGGCGCAAGAAGAACGTTCAGATCACCGCCTTTGGCCGCAACTTCTCCCCCGAGTGGATCGAGGCGGAAGCCCAGCTCTGTCCGGCCATCGCCCGCATCGTGATCTTCGGCGACGGCCAGCCGGCCAACGTCGCCCTGATCCAGCCACTGCCCGGCGCCGACGCCCAGCTGGCCCAGCAGATCGAGCAGCTCAATCACCGCCTGCCCGACTATGCCCGCATCCATCACTGGCTGCCGGTGGCGCTGGATCAGCATCCGGAGCTGCTGACCGCCAACGGTCGCCCCTGTCGCGAACGGATTTATCACCACTTTTCCCGGCAGATCAGCCAATGCCTTACAGGAGAGACCTCATGAGCTTCTATCAAGTGCTGCAACAAGCCACCGCCCCGGCCCGGGAGCATCTGTTCAACGCCCCCATCATAGAGGCGTGCCGCAAGGGGGAGATCTCCCGCGACATCTACCTGCGCTTCCTCTCCCAGGCTTTCTATCACGTGCGCCACACGGTGCCGCTCTTGATGGCCACCGGCGGCAAGCTGGGTCAGGAGTATGAGTGGGTGCGCGGCGCCATCGCCGAGTACATCGACGAGGAGTACGGCCATCAGGAGTGGATCCTGAGCGACATCCGCGCCTGTGGCGGCGATGCCGAGGCGGTGCGCCACGGCCAGCCCGAGCTGCCCATCGAGCTGATGGTGGCCTTTCTCTACGACCAGGTACAGCGCGGCAACCCCATGGGCTTCTTCGGCATGGTCCAGGTGCTGGAAGGTACCAGCGTCGCCATCGCCCTGACCGTGGCCGATCAGCTCAAGGCGGGTCTCGGCCTGCCGCCCCAGGCCATGAGCTACCTGAGCTCCCACGGCGCGCTGGATCAGGAGCACCTCAAGTTCTTCGAGTCCCTGATGAACCGGGTGGAAGCCCCGGCCGATCAGGCAGCCATCATTCACTCGGCCAAGGTGGTCTACCGCCTCTACGCCGACATGCTCTATCAACTGACGGAAAACCAGACATCATGAAGCTTGAAGGAAAACTCGTGCTGCTCACGGGCGCCAGCGGCGGGATCGGCGAAGCGCTGGCCCAGGAGCTGGCAGCCCAGGGGGCGCGCCTGTTGCTGCACGGACGCAGGGCCAGTGCACTGGAGCGGCTTCGCAAGGAGCTGCCGCACCCGGAGCGTCACCAGACGGTGATCGCCGATCTGGGCTCGCCCCAGGAGCGGGCCAAACTGCTGCAGCACCCGGCGCTGGACGAGGGGCTGGACGTGCTGATCAACAACGCCGGCTGCAACCAGTTTGCCTGGCTGGAGGATCAGAGCAGCGAGCAGGTGGAGCGCCAGCTGCTGCTCAACGTCGAGGCGCCGATCCAGCTCACCCGCATGCTGCTGCCCCGCCTGCGCAAGCCGGCGGTGATCATGAACGTCGGCTCCAGCTTCGGCGCCATCGGCTACGCCGGCTACAGCGTCTATTGCGCCAGCAAGTTCGCCCTGCGCGGCTTCAGCGAGGCGCTCGGCCGCGAGCTGGAGGGCACCGGCATCCAGGTGCTGCACTTTGCTCCCCGCGCTACCCGTACCCGCCTCAACTCGGAGGCGGCCTACGAGATGAATGCCGAGCTCGGCACCCACACCGACAGCCCGCAGGACGTGGCCGAGGAGGCCGTCATCGCCCTGTGCAACGAAACCCGCCGCAGCTGGCTCGGCTGGCCGGAGAAGCTGTTCGTGCGGCTCAACGGCCTGCTGCCCGGCCTGGTCGACCGGGCGCTGGCCAAGCAAAAACCCATCATAGAGCGCTATGCCCGCCACGCGGCGCCCGCAGCCAGCAATGCGGGACACACCACTTCCGTCATGACAGAGAAGGAACGTTAAGATGAAGCACGCCACTTTCCGCCCCCGTTTCACCCACGGCGCCCTCCTGCTGCTCATGCTGGGCTCGGGGATGGCCCAGGCCGCCGACGCCCTGCCCGTCATTCAGCAGCAGTGGGCCGTCTGTCAGTATCAGCAAACCGGCAAGGCCAAGGAGAGCTGCCTCGAACAATTGAGCAGCCAGGCCGATCAGGCCAGCGCCAAGGAGGCCTTTCGCACCGACCTGCTGATCTGGTCGGCCATCGTCAAGAGCACCTGGGCCGGTGCCAAGGGCGGGCTGGGGGCGCTCGGTCTGGTCAAGGAGGCCAAGGCCAAGCTGGAGATCGCCCTCAAGCAGGATCCCAAGGCACTGGACGGCTCCGCCTACACCAGCCTGGGCTCGCTCTACTATCAGGTGCCGGGCTGGCCGGTGGGTTTTGGCGATGACGAGAAGGCCGAGCAGCTGCTCAAGCAGGCGCTGGCCATCAACCCGACCGGCATCGATCCCAACTTCTTCTACGGCGACTTCCTGCTGGATCAGGGCCGCAAGGCCGAGGCCAAGGGCTATCTGGAGAAGGCGCTGAGCGCCCCGCCCCGGCCGGGCCGCGAGCTGGCGGATCAGGGTCGACGCATCGAGATCCGCGATCGCCTCGACAAGCTATAAACCCAAGTCGGCTCAGAGCGCTATTTAAACTCTGCCCACCAGCTTGCATACTGGTGGGCAGCGTCTTTTGAGGGGAATAACAATGCGGATCCTGTTGGTGGAAGATGATGTGATGCTGGGTGACGGCATGGTGGATGCCCTGCGCAGCAGCGGCTACACGGTGGACTGGCTGCAGCAGGGGCTGCCCGCCCTGTCGGTGCTCAAGAGCGAGGAGTTTGCCGCGCTCATTCTGGATCTCAACCTGCCGGACATCGACGGCATCAGCCTGCTGCGCAAACTGCGCCGGGAAGGCCAGACGCTGCCGGTGCTGATCCTCACCGCCCGCGACGCCCTGGACGACCGGGTGCTGGGGCTGGATGCGGGCTCCGACGACTACATGGTCAAGCCGTTCGCCCTGCAGGAGCTCAACGCCCGCCTGCGCGCCCTGGTGCGGCGCAGCAAGGGCCAGGCCCAGGCGGTACTGGAATACGGCGAGCTGCAGCTCTATCCCGAGTCCCAGCAGGTCACCTATCGCGGCGAGCCGGTCAAGCTCACCCCCCACGAATACAAGCTGCTGCAGGAGCTCATCACCCAGAGCGGCCGGGTGCTGAGCAAGGATCAGCTGCAGCAGAGCCTCTACGGCTGGGACGAGGGGGCCGAGAGCAACGCGGTGGAGGTGCACATTCACCACCTGCGCAAGAAGTTCTACAACGACCTCATCCGCAATATCCGCGGGGTCGGCTATATCATTCCCCAGCTTGAACAGGCCCAGCGCCGGGACCACCGGGCATGACGCGTCCCCGCTCCATCCGCCGCTTCCTGCTCTCCGGCATCCTGGCGCTGGTCAGCGCCAGCCTGGCCATCAGCGCCCTCATCGGTTATCTGGAGGCCAACCACGAGATGGAGGAGCTGTTCGATGCCCGTCTCGCCCAGTCCTCCCGCATCACCAACCAGCTGCTCAGCCGCTATCTGGAGCAAAATGGCGAACTGCCCGCCAACGGCACCGTCTATCAGGACTGGGAGCAGCACAACCCGGATCAGTGGCAGAAGGACACCAGCTTCAACCTGCGGGGGGAGGACAGGGAGCTCACCCCCTTCGGCCACGAATTCGAGCGCAACCTCTACTTCCAGCTGCTGAGCGAGCAGGGCCACATACTGCTGCGCTCCCCCAGCGCCCCCAGCCAACCCCTCGGCGCCCTGGCCCCCGGCTTCAACAACGTCACCAAGGACAACCACGAGTGGCGCACTTTCACCCTCTACAACCAGGACGAGCACACCTGGCTCATCGTGGCGGAGCGGGATGACGAGCGCAGCGAGCTGGCCAGCAAGATGGCCACCCTGGCCATGCTGCCGCTGCTCATCACCCTGCCCTTCCTGCTCGGCCTGCTGTGGTGGCTCATCTCCCGCGGGCTGGCGCCGTTGCGGCTGCTGGCCCAGGCCATCGGTGAACGCCACCCGGCCAACCTGAGCCCGCTCACCCTGAAGATCCGGGCCCAGGAGCTGACCCCGCTCACCAACGAGATCAACCGCTTGATGCACGCGCTGGCCGACACCATAGAGCGGGAGAAGCAGTTCACCAACGAGGCGGCCCACGAACTGCGTACCCCGCTGGCGGTGCTGCGCATCCACAGCGAGAACGCGCTGGCCGCCGAGGATGCCGAGAGCCGTCAGCACTCCCTGCAAAAGATGCTGCTGGCGCTCGATCGCAGCGATCGGCTGCTGCGCCAGCTGCTGACCCAGGCCCGCATCGATAACCAGCAGGGGCTGGAGCTGACCGAGCTCAACCTGAACCAGCTGCTGCAGGGCACCCTGGCCACCCTGGCCCCCATCGCCCTGAAAAAGGATCAGCAGCTGTCGCTGGAAGGCACCGAACAGCTGACGGTAATGGGGCAGGCCACCCTGCTGGAGCTGATGTTCAGTAACCTCATCGACAACGCGCTGCGCTACACCCAGGCGCAGGGCGAGATCGCGGTCGAGGCGCGCCAGGAGGGGCACAGGGTCAGGGTCGACATTCGCGACAACGGCCCCGGCATCCCCACCGCCGCCCTGTCGCGCCTGTGCGAGCGCTTCTTTCGGGTCAATCCCCAGCAGGGGGACGGGGTCGGCCTCGGCATGGCCATCGTCTCGCGCATTGCCCAGTTGCACGGAGCCGATCTCGACATCCACAACCGGCCGGAAGGGGGACTGGAGGTGAGCGTGCTGCTGCCCGCCCCCTCCCGCCCTGCCTGATCATCACCATAAAAAACGGGGGCCTGGCCCCCGTTTTTTTATATCGTTCGCTTCCCTCAGCGACAGCTCGGCTGCACCGTGAAGGTGCGGCTCGAATCCACTGCGCCGAGATCCGCCAGCAGGCGGCGCCCCAGCAGCACCGGATAGATCATCTTGCTGCGATCGCGCAGGGTGAACCACTCCTCATACACCTTGTCGCCCAGGCAGATGGACATGGTGACCGTGGGGCGCTGCTCCATGCCGCCGGCGCCACGCACCGTCACCATGTGCTCCACCGGTCGCTCCAGGGTCTGGCTCACCTGCCGGTCGGTGTTGGCATCGGTCACCTGCAGGGTAAAGCGCACCCAGGACTTGCCGTCACGCTTGAAGTGGCGCAGATCCCGCGCATCGAGCGAGGAGGTGAGCGCCCCGGTATCGAGCTTCATCTTCACCGCCACCCCGCTCGGCATGATGAGCCCCTTCTCAATCCAGCCGTAGACGGCGGGATCGGCAGCAGCCCGCGCCGCTCCCGGCAGGGCGAGACTGACCAGCAACAGCAGCGGCATCATTCGCAATCCGAACATCTTCACTCCTTGTCAGGGCAGGGCCGACGCTGGCCCGAGCAGCCCAGAGTGGGGATGGAAAAGGCGGCTGTCAACTGGTGAACGTGGCCGCCTCGCCGCCACCAGCGCGGCCATGGCGCGTAACGTCAGGATCACGCAGCAGCTTGCCAAACAGGATTCAATCAGGATCTTTCAAGTAGACGAACGGGGAGACATGAGCGGGGCTGGATGAAACCCAAGGCTGCGCTCAGGTTGTGACGCCAAAGGCTACCACAAGGCTTCGTGAATTATCAGTCTTGTTCCGACGGGATTTTTGCCTACACTGTTGTAAACCGGAGGGCCTGAAAACCACCGGTTTTTTTGCGCCTGCCGAAAAGTTGCCACTGCAAAGTGACCTATCAAACAAGGCTCAATAAGGAATTCGTAATGCGTATCGAAGAAGACTTGAAGCTCGGTTTCAAGGATGTCCTGTTCCGCCCCAAGCGCTCTACTCTCAAGAGCCGTTCCCAAGTCAGCCTGACCCGTCAGTTCACCTTCAAGCACACCCAGACCCAATGGCAAGGGGTGCCCGTCATCGCCGCCAACATGGATACCGTCGGCAGCTTCGCCATGGCGCGTACCCTGGCCAGCTTCGAGATGATGACCGCAGTTCACAAGCACTACAGCCTTGCGCAGTGGCAAGCCTTCGTCAATGAGACCGACCCGGCGCTGCTGGGTCACGTGATGGTCTCTACCGGCACCTCTGAGGATGACTTCACCAAGACCCGCCAGATCCTGGCCATGTCCAGCGCCCTGCGCTTCATCTGCGTCGACGTGGCCAACGGCTACTCCCAGCACTTCGTCGAGTTTCTGCGCAAGATCCGCGAGGCCTGCCCGAACCACGTCATCCTGGCGGGCAACGTGGTCACCGGCGAGATGGTGGAGGAGCTGATCCTCTCCGGCGCCGACATCGTCAAAGTGGGCATAGGCCCGGGCTCGGTCTGCACCACCCGGGTCAAGACCGGGGTCGGCTACCCGCAGCTCTCCGCCATCATCGAGTGTGCCGATGCGGCCCATGGTCTGGGCGGTCAGATCGTCGGTGACGGCGGCTGCACCTGCCCGGGGGATGTGGCCAAGGCGTTTGGCGGCGGCGCCGACTTCGTGATGCTGGGCGGCATGCTTGCGGCCCACGAGGAGTGCGGCGGCGAAATCGTCGACGTGGATGGCGAACCCTTCATGAAGTTCTACGGCATGAGCTCCTCAAGTGCCATGGACAAGCACGCTGGCGGCGTCGCCGAGTACCGCGCCTCCGAGGGCAAAACCGTGCTGTTGCCCTATCGCGGCCCGGTCGAAAACACGGTGCGTGACATTCTGGGCGGGGTGCGCTCCACCTGCACCTACGTCGGTGCCAGCCAGCTGAAAGAACTCACCAAGCGCACCACCTTTATCCGGGTGCGCGAGCAAGAGAACAACGTCTACGGCAAGGAGTAAACCCGGTCCATCTGCTTTTACCGCCTGCTAAAAGAACTGCACAAAGCACACACCACCTTTATCCGGGTGCGTGAGCAAGAGAACAACGTCTACGGCAAGGAGTAACCTGCCGCAGCCGCCGTCACGCGCTGACGGTTAGAAGCCAGTCAACCGGTGTGCTACCCTGCGCACCGGTTTTTTTGTATCTGGATGCCCTGACATGACCAGCCCCCTCCCCCAATTTGACTGGGATATCTTCTGCTGCGTAGTGGACAACTTCGGCGACATCGGCGTCACCTGGCGACTGGCCCGCCAGCTGAAACAGGAAGGTGCTCTCCCGACCCACGGCGATGAGGTCCAGGTGCGGCTCTGGGTGGACGATCTGGCAAGCTTCGCCCGTATCTGTCCGGGGCTCGACCCCGCGCAGGATAGCCAGTGGGTCGATGGCATCCATATCCAGCACTGGCACGACACCCTGCCGGCCGACACCCTCCCGGCCAAAGTGGTGATCGAGGCCTTTGCCTGCCAGCTGCCCGCCCCCTTCATTGAACGAATGGCCGAGCAGATGGCGAGCCAGCCCAAGCCCCCTTGCTGGATCAACCTCGAATACCTCTCGGCCGAATCCTGGGTCGAGGATTGCCATGCCCTTGCCTCGCCCCAGCGGGTCGGCAACCAGAGCCTCAACAAATACTTCTTCTTCCCGGGCTTCACGGCCAGAACCGGAGGCCTCCTGTGCGAGCGCGGCCTCATCGCCGAGCGTGAGCGCTGGCAACAGGATGAAGCCGGGCTTGCCGCCTACTGGGCCAGCCTCGGCCTGCCGCCCAAGCAAGAGCACGAGCTGCGGGTCAGTCTCTTCACCTACGAGAGCCCCGCCCTGACCAGCCTGGTCGAGAGCTGGTGCCAGAGCGCCACGCCCGTCACCCTGCTGCTGCCGCTCGGGCGCTCCCTCAACGACGTGCTCACCGGCGCCGGGCTGGCAGCGGCCATTCCGACGGCCAAGGCAGGCGCGCTGCTGCAGGCGGGCAACCTCACCATCAAGCTGCTGCCGATGACCGATCAGGCCGGTTACGATCGGCTGCTGTGGAGCTGCGATCTCAATCTGGTGCGCGGGGAGGACTCCTTCGTGCGGGCCCAGTGGGCCGCCCGCCCCTTCCTGTGGCACATCTATCCGCAGGAAGAGCAGGCTCACATGGTCAAGCTGGACGGCTTTCTCGACCACTATCTGGCAAAGCTGCCCACCGCCACCGGCCAGTGGCTGCGCGGTTTCAGCCACGCCCTCAATCAGGGGGAAAACTGTCGCGATTGGTGGGCGCAATGGCCGGAACACGCCGCGATATGGCGGCAACATGGGCGACCTTGGTCACAGAAGCAGCTCAGGGATGGGGATCTCGTCACTCGGCTGGTGAAATTTTTAGAAAGCCGTATATAATCTGGCAGTTTTTATCTGCCCGTATACGAACAGGAATTTTTACATGAAAACCGCACAGGAAATCCGCGCTGGTAACGTCGTCATGATCGGTACCGAGCCGATGGTGGTCCAGAAAGCCGAATTCAACAAATCCGGCCGTAACTCCGCCGTGGTCAAGATGAAGCTGAAAGGCCTGCTGAACGGCAGCGCCACCGAGACCGTATTCAAGGCCGACGACAAGCTGGAAGTTGTTCAGCTGGAACGTAAAGAGTGCACCTACTCCTACTTCTCCGACCCCCTGTATGTCTTCATGGACACCGAGTACAACCAGTACGACGTCGAGAAAGACAACCTGGGTGATGCCCTGAACTACATGGTTGACGGCATGGAAGACATCTGCGAAGTGACTTTCTACAACGAGAAAGCCATCTCCGTAGAACTGCCGACCACCATCGTTCGCGAAGTCGAGTACACCGAGCCGGCCGCCCGTGGCGACACCTCCGGTAAAGTGACCAAGCCGGCCCGTCTGAAGGGCACTACCTACGAGCTGGCCGTTGCCGCCTTCGTAGAGATCGGCGACAAGATCGAAATCGATACCCGCACCGGTGAGTTCAAGCGTCGCGTCAACTAAGTTGACCCCTTGAATCCATGGTGAAAAAGCGAGCCTTCGGCTCGCTTTTTTTATGGGTGCACGACGCCACCCGGCTGTATTCGAAGCGCAAACATGGCTAAATGGGCAAGCTGGTTTGTGCCATCCCCCGGAGCGCCCCATGACATCTCTGCATAAAGGTCTGTTGCTGCTGTTGACCCTAGTACTGCTGATCCTCTCCGGCTGGCAACCCTATGACCGGGCGACCTGGCTGATGGAGGTCGCCCCCGTACTCATCGCCATGCCGCTGCTTGCCCTGACACACCGCCATTTTCCGCTCACCAGCCTGCTCTATCTGTGCATCACCCTGCACGCCATGGTGCTGATGCTGGGCGGCGCCTATACCTACGCCCGCGTCCCGCTGGGATTCGAGCTGCAGCAGTGGCTCGAGCTCGGCCGCAACCCCTATGACAAGATTGGCCACTTCTTTCAGGGCTTCGTGCCCGCCCTGGTGTGCCGGGAGATCCTGCTGCGCGGAGGCTATGTGCAGGGCCGGCGCATGCTGGCGTTTCTGGTGGTCTGTGTGGTGCTCGCCATCAGCGCCACCTACGAGTTCATCGAGTGGGGGGCCGCCCTCGCGCTCGGTCAGGGGGCGGATGAGTTTCTCGGCACCCAGGGCGACCCCTGGGATACCCAGTCCGACATGTTCTTCGCCCTGATTGGCGCCGTCACTGCTCTGCTGCTGCTCTCGCCCCTGCACGACCGCCAGCTGGCCAGGCTCGCCAGCACCGAGCGGCCGTGACTCTAGCACTGCCACTTCCCCCTTCAGAAAACCGGCCTGGTGCCGCTAACCCGAATAACCGGGGGAGCGCACTATGGCCAGATTGTTCTTATCACTGCTGTTACTGACCCTGCTGGCAAGCAACCCCTTGCAGGCCAGCGAGGGCACACCGCTGACGCCGCTCGATTACTGGCAGAACAACGACTGGCAGGGGCTGCCCAACAGCACCCAGATCGACAAGCAGACAGTGCTGTTCGCCAAGCACGATAGCGACAGCTATGTGGGGCTGGCCATCCTCTTGCCCGACTGGCAGCGCAGCGGCCAGCTGTGGCAGCTGACCCGGGCCCTCGGTCGACTCGGCTTCGATACCCTGCTGCTGCTCCCCTCGCCCCAGCAGACCGAACTGGACCCCGCCGCCGAGAAAAAGCAGCAGGCCATCGACGACTTTCGCAAGCAGTTTGCCACCCGCATCAGCAAGCTGGGGGATGCCAAGCTGCAGGAGGGGGGCTTCAAGCTGATACTGGCGCAAGGCACCGGCGCCGCCTGGGCCACCAACCTCATCGCCAGCGAACAGTTGCCCGCCCCCGACGCGCTGGTGCTGCTCGACGGTTTCTTCCCCGACCAGCAGAGCAACCAGATCTTCGCCAAGGAGATCGCCCAGGCCACCATGCCGACCCTCGACCTCTATCAGGAGGATGGCGGACACTGGCCGCTGCTGGCCGCCGAGGCGCGCAGAAGCGAAAGCCGCCGCAGCCACAAGCTCAACTACCGCCCCTACGCCCTGCTGGAACTGGATGAAACGCCGACCCGGATCCAGGGCTGGCTCACCCACCTCGGCTGGCTCTGACCCGAAAAATGCCACCTGCCTCACATCCGGCGCGATTGCCAAGCCGTTGAGGCGCAGCAAACTGGCCCTCGGTCGCCGATGTTTGGCATCATGAACGCCTCAACGGCAGGAGGCTCCATGCAGCAAATTGTGTTTCTCGACAGCGATACCCTGGATACCGGCATCACCCTGCGCCACCCCGACTTTCCCCATCACTGGCAGAGCTACCCGAGCACAGCCCCCGAGCAGGTGGTGGAGCGGCTCAAAGACGCCAGCATCGCCATCATTAACAAGGTACGCATCGGTGCCGCCGAGCTGGCCCGGCTGCCGGACCTGAAACTCATCGCGCTGGCCGCCACCGGCAGCGACAACGTGGATCTGGAGGCGTGCCGCGCCGCCAATGTCGGTGTCTGCAACATCCGCAACTACTCGGGCCCCTCGGTGCCGGAACACGCCATGGCGCTGATGCTGGCCCTGGCGCGCAACCTCTTCTGCTGGCGCCAGTCGCTGCTGGAGGGACGCTGGCAGCAGAGCGGCCAGTTCTGCTTCTTCGATCACCACATCACGGATCTGCACGGCAAGCGGCTCGGCATCATCGGCAAGGGGACACTCGGTCAGGCCCTCGGCGAGCGGGCCAGGGGGATCGGCATGGAGGTGCGCTACGCCCAGAGCCAGGTCGGCGCCAGCCACGACGAGGATCGGCTGCCGCTGGACGAGCTGCTGCAAAGCGCCGACGTCATCAGCCTGCACTGTCCGCTCACCCCCTATACCCGCAACCTGATTGGCGAGCGGGAGCTCGAGCTGATGAAGCCGGGCGCCCTGCTGATCAACGTCGGCCGCGGCGGTCTGGTGGACGAGGAGGCCCTGCTGCGGGCACTGGCCAACGGCCGCCTCGGCGGCGCCGGTTTCGACGTGGCGAGCGTCGAGCCGCCGCCTCCCGACCATCCGCTGATGCAGGCACTGCAGTACCCCCACTTTATCCTCACCCCCCACGTGGCCTGGGCCAGCGAGGAGTCGATGCAGCGCCTCGCCGATCAGCTGATCGACAACATCAACGCCTTCGCCGAGGGGCGCCGCCAACACCGGCTGGTGTGAGCGGCAAGCCAAGCCAAACAAAAGAGAGGGGCCTGTCGGCCCCTCTCTCATTGCTGGCTGCGATCAATCATCGTCGTGCCATCTGTGTTTCTTGTGCTTTTTGTGTTTCTTGTGGTGCCTGTGCTCATCGACGTAGTAACGGTCGTTGTTGCTCTTGTGGCCATCGCCAGTCTTGGCACCGATGGCGGAGCCACTGGCCCCGCCCACACCGGCCCCGATCAGCTGACCCGTGCTGCCACCCACGCTCTTGCCGATGGCCGCGCCACCAAGGGCCCCGACGGCGCCACCGAGCGCCGCTTCATTCTTGTTGCCCTTGTTGGCAGTGGCGGCGCCACCGGCCGCACCGCCCAGTGCCGCCCCCACCAGGGCGCCGGTATCACCGCCCAGCTCCTTGCCGATCATGGTGCCGGCCACGCCACCCGCACCGCCACCGAGGATGGTATTGAGTGTCTCCGAGGCCTGCGCTGCGCCGCTGACCAGCAGCAGTGAGCCCAGCAGGGCCAGGGCGCTCATGCCACGCTTGTTCATCTCCATGGGGTACTCCTGTCAAACCTGATTAATTTCCCCGAACTATACGATTCCCGCCAAAGGGCGCCACTGTCGCAGGAGAGCGACACCGCCTCCCGCGCCGCCTGTGATATCGATCAATTGGCTCATAAGATATTGAATCTAAATACGTAAATGAGATCGCATGGAAATTGGGCAGCGAACGGTGCCGGGGCCCACCGAGCGGCAGCGGTCGCTTAGCCGTTATCCATATGACAGGATCTGTCAGCACCCTGCTCCTGCCGGGTCCGCTCCGTCAAAGACCAGCCATCGCGCCCCAGCCGCTTGCTCCGATAGAGACACTCGTCGGCCCGCTCGAACAACAGCACACCGTCATCCGGGCTGTGAGCGCCGCCCACGCTCAGGGTCACCGCCTCGCGAAACTCTCGCCACTGCTGATTACGCACCCGCGCCAGCAGCCGGGTCAGCACGGACTCCAGCTCGCTGCGCGGCCAGGGCAGCAGGGCGGCGAACTCGTCTCCCCCGATCCGGTAGACGCAGCCACTGCCCAGCTCCGCCACCAGCAGCTCGGCCACCCGGCAGAGCACGCAGTCCCCCACCGTGTGCCCCCAGTTGTCATTGATGCGCTTGAAGTTGTCGACATCGAACAGCAGCAGCCAGTGAGGAGTGGCGCTCTCCTCCAGTTCGCTGCGACGCTGGGTGAAGGCCCGCCGGTTCATGATACCGGTGAGGGGGTCATGCAGCAGGGCATCCTGCCCCTGCAGAAAGCTGGCCCGTACCTGATCTATCTCGCTCAGGCTGCTGTGCACGAACCAGGTCTTCAGCTGGCAGGGTGTCTGGGTCGGATCCCGCACTATGCCGGTCAGCGAGCCGGCCACCAGCGCCTGCTCCTGATTGAACACCCGCACCAGAAAGTTGATGCTGCAAAACCAGATGGCAAACAGCGAGAGAAGCGGCAACACCACCATCAGCAGGGCCTCCTCGAGGCCGTCGTGAAACAGCTCTGGCGGCAGATAGATGTTGAGATCCCAGTCGATCCCCTCCAGCTCCCGGCGCAGATGGCGGCCATGCCAGATCACCTCCAGAGCGCTGCCCACCACACCCGTCGTGGTCGCCGGCGGCTGATAGAGCGCCATGTTGCAGCCCACCACCAGTTCATCTCCCCCCCGCGAGCTGATGTAGATGGCCGCCTGATTGCGCCCCATGGCCCGCTGCAGTGCCTGCTGGATGGCGTTGAACGACATGTCGACCATCAGCAGGCCAAGCAGCTGACCATCCAGCCCCTTTACCCGCTTGATCAGGGTCAGGATCTGCTTGTCCGAGCCGTACTCCTGATAGGGACCCAACCAGATGAGCTCATCCCCCGGCATCGACAGTGCCCGATACCAGGGCCGGCTGGCGGCACGATACTCGGCAGGCTGCTGCCAGGCCGGGTAGCTGCTGATACGGTCCGTTTGCGGGTGGTAGAAGTAGATGTAGTGGCTGTCGCGCTTGATCTGGTGGGCAATGGCCCAGAGCGGGTTGTCGGCCGGCTCGCCGCGGGCGATGGCGGCCTTGTCCAGCGACGCTTCCAGCACCGCCAGCTGACGCTGGTTGGCCAGCACCAGCTCGTGGATCAGGGCCGCATCGAGGGAGGAGAGCATGTGGCCGTAGCCGGCCACCGTCTTGTCGATGCTGCGCAGATAGCTGGCCGTCGCCAAGGCCAGGGTCACCACCAGCACCAGGGTGCCCAGCAGCAGGGTCAACGAGGTCAACAGGTAGTAACGCCGACTAATCAACCATTGGATCATCAACACCCCGCAAAAAATTCTGTAATGCGAGGATTCTATGGCGGCCAAACAAAATCATTCATTGATTAAAATCAGCCGCCCTCCGGCTAACTGACAAAAAACATATAAACGTGATACCGCTCATCCATGCCGTGGATATGTATATCAACAAAAAGTAAAAACAGTGACCACTGTGCGTTGACGGCTAACCAGGAAGGGGGTGTTATAGTCTATAGCTTGAACAATCGGAGCCGGATGGCCTTGCCGAGGACCACCGAAGACGATTCCCTGTCAAACAAAGGAGATGTTATGAGCAGTCCGTTTATCGAACAGATCAAAGTACGTCGTACCATCTATGCCCTGGGTGACCAGGTTTCCCATACGCCGGAGCAGCTGACCACTCTCATCCAGGATGCCATCAAGCACAGCCCCTCCTCGTTCAACTCCCAGAGCTCCCGCGCCGTCATCCTGTTTGGCGCCCAGCACCACAAGCTGTGGGACATCGTCAAGGCGGAGCTGAAGAAGATAGTGCCGCCGGAAGCCTATCCCCAGAGCGAAGCCAAGGTGGATGGCAGCTTCCGCGCAGGTTTCGGCACCGTGCTCTTCTTCGAGGACACCGACGTCATCAAGGATCTGCAGCAAAAATTCGCCCTCTACGCCGACAACTTCCCCATCTGGTCGGAACATGCCACCGGCATCGCCCAGTTTGCGGTCTGGACCACCCTGGCCCAGGAGAAGATCGGCGCGTCCCTGCAGCACTACAACCCGCTCATCGACCAGGCGGTACACAAGGAGTGGAACCTGCCCGCCAGCTGGCTGCTGCGCGCCCAGATGCCCTTTGGCAGCATCAAGCAACCGGCCGGTGACAAGACCTTCATGGACGACGCCGCGCGTTTTCGCGTGTTCAAATAAGCGCGTCGCCCACCACCCAAGCCCCCGCTCGACGGGGGCTTTTTGTTGTCAGGCCAGCAGCGTCAGCTGCAGACACGCCGCCTCCTCCACCACACTCACCTGGCGCCAGTCCTGGATCAGGGCACTGATGTTCGGATCCAGCCGCTGCCTGCCTCCCACCTGCACCACACGGCAACCCGCCCGCAGGGCACTGGTGATGCCGGCCGGCGCATCCTCGAACACCAGGCAATCGGCCGCCGCCAGCCCCAGACGCTCGGCCGCCAGCAGATAGGGCTCGGGATCCGGCTTGCCATGCACCACATCCTCGGCCCCCACCAGCAGGGCGGGCAACGGCAGAGCGGCGCTGCGCAATCGATGACGGGCCACCCGCTGGCTGGCGGAGGTCACCAGCGCCCAACGCTCGCTCGGCAAACCCGCCAGCAGAGCCCGGGCACCGGCGATGGCCTCCGCCTGGCCGGTGTGGTTGATCTCCAGCTCATCGAGCAGGGCCACCTCCTGCGCCATGTCCAGTTGCGGGGCCAGGGCTCGGAGCACCTCCCGCGAGCGCACCCCGTGGCACATGGCCAGCACCGGCTCGGGCGCCAGCCGATGGCGGCGGCACCAGAGCCGCCATACCGTCTCCACTTCGCCGGTGGAGTGCACCAGGGTGCCATCCATGTCCAGCAGCAGGGCGCTGGCCCGCAGCACAAGCCGGCTCATGCGCCGACCCCTGCCAGACCGGGTTCACTCCCCGCCAGAATGTCGCCGAAGGCCCGCCGCTGGGCCGCCTGTTCATAACAGGCCAGCGCCTGTTCGGCATTGCTCGCCCAGACTTGCAAGGGGCCGACCGCAAAGCCCTGCTGCAACAGGCTGGTAAGCAGCTCTCCCGTTTCCGGCGCAGCCAGCGGCTGGGCCAGCACCAGGGTTCCCTTGATCAAAAACAGATAGCGTTCGGCAGGCATGAGATGACTCCTTGTGACTGATCGGATGGGGCCAATGGGACCCGCTACCAGACCATTAGAACAAGGCGGTTAGATAATTTATAATCACAAAATGGCCACTTTAGATAACCATATGGAATGAAATTCGATCTGAAGCAACTGCAGGCATTCGTCACCCTGGCCGACACAGCCAACTACCGGGAGGCCGCCAACCGGCTGTTCATCACCCAGCCGGCGCTCACCAAGCAGATCCAGGGGCTGGAGCAGACCCTCGGCAGCACCCTGTTCAACCGGGGTCGCCACGGCGCCGAGCTGACCGCCATCGGCGCCCAGCTGCTCACCCAGGCGAGCGCCCTGGTCGAACACGGCAAGGGCTTTGAACGCCATGCCATGGCGTTGGCCAGCGGCATCGCCGGGCGCCTCAAGATTGGTTTCGGCCTGTCGAGCTTCGCGCTGGCACCGGCACTGGTGGCCAGCTTCAAGCAGCAGGTGCCCGAGGTGATGGTGCATCTGCAGGACATGACCTCCGCCATCCAGCAGGAGCGGCTGCTGTCGGGCCAGCTGCAGCTCGGCTTCATGCGCCGGCCCCAGGCGCCGCAGTTGCAGGAGCACAGACTGCTGACCGATCGGCTGGTGCTGGCGGTGCCGACCCTGATGACCCGGCCGGATCCGGCCGCCTTCGATGTGGAGCAGGCGCTGGCCAGCCAGCCCTTGCTGCAGATGGTCGGTCACCGCTGCCCCGGCCTCAGCCAGCAGATCGCAGGCTTTCTCGGCGCCAACCGGCTGACCGGCATGATCCAGGAGGCGGAGGATATTCAGACCCTGGTGGCACTGGTGGCCGCCGGCATCGGCAACGCCATCCTGCCGCGCAGCGTCAGCTTCATCGCCGGCCCGGACGTCACCCTCTACCCCTTGTCCGGCCCCTGCTCCGAGTGGGAGATAAGCCTGGTGTGGAACCCGGAATTTGCCGATCCCATCCGCGATCGCTTCGTGCAGCTGGTCATCGATGCCCACCCGGCGCCGCAGCCAGCCCTGCCGGGTCGCTGATGCGGCCGGTTCAGGGAGTCGATATCAGGGGGCAGGCGAGGTATCGCCACGGAGGGCGAGGCAATCGAGTATCAGGCGGCCGGCAGCGCGCTGCAGCTGACGCAGTGGCAGCGATTCTTGCCCCCCTGCTTGGCCAGATAGAGCGCCATGTCAGCGGCGGTCAGCAGATCCTCTTCCGAGACGCGGGCCTGCTGCGGCAACAAGGTGGCGATGCCGACGCTGGCGCTGAGTCGAAGCCCATCCGCCCCCGGGATCAGCAGCTCGCCGATGCCGACGCGAATGGCCTCCCCCATGCGGGAGGCGGCCTCGTCCCCGGTATTGCCGAGGATCAGGGCAAATTCGTCGCCGCCGAAACGGCACGGCAGATCGGTGGCCCGCTGGCAGAAGGTGTTCAGCAGCTGACCCACCTGCTGCAAGAAACCGTCCCCGACCTGATGGCCGAAGTGGTCATTGCACAGCTTGAAGTTGTCCAGATCCAGCATGATGAAGGAGATGGGGGTCTGTTCGCGCATGCTGCGCCGCCACTCGTTGTGCAGAAAGCTGTTGAACAGCCGCCGGTTCGCCAGCCCGGTCAGCGGGTCGTGCAGGGAGAGGTAGGCCATGTCCATCTCCTGCAGCTTGCGCTCGGTGACGTTGATGTGGCTGATGGTGTAGAACTCCACCTCGATGCCGGGGATGGCGGAGACCCGCATCATGAACCAACGCTGGGTATCCGGGCTGTGACAGGGGTACTCCAGATGAAAGTGCTGCTGCTCGTGGCGCAGTACCCGCCGGATCCCCTCGGCCGCCATCTGGGCCAGCGGCTCCACCGAGTTGTCGCACACCCTCAGATAGTTGACGCCAAGCCAGTCGTACCCCTCCGGCATGCCGTTCTGTTCGGCGAAACTATTCCAGGCGAGGTTGGTGTAGTGGATGACGCCATCCCGATCGATCACCGAGATCTGCTCCTCCAGCGAATTGAGCAGTGCAGACAGGTATTGCGCCCGATCGGAGAAGTGAAACAGTGATCCCTGAAAATAGTCCGCCATGACCCTGCTCCTCACCCAACAACGACGTACCGCACCTGCCGCAACCACCAGCGTAATGCCAGCATGCCGTCCATGACGAAGGGGCATCGGCGGCCATGGTCCGCTCCCGGCCTGCAAGATAAAGATAGATGATCAACCACTTGCACCATCCCCGCTAGTGGCCGCACCACTGGCTTTCACAAGGAATCCCGTTCCCTCTTCCTCTGCCGTCCATCTTGGTATTGGGGCAGTTTTGCAAAAACCAGGTCGCCTCCTCGCAGGAGGTCATCTGGGAGCAGTACTGACGACCGTCGCACTGACGGACGAAGGTGGGCGTCGCCTGCGGGCTGTCTGTGCTGTCCGCTGCCTGCTGACTGAAAGAAGAGCTTGGCGAAGGCGAGACCGACTCGGCCGAGAAGCGGGAGTAAATGGAGAAGATCCCGGCCAGCACCAGCAGCGGGATCAGCTTGCCGCGCCAGTTGCTGCGGCGCCGATAGACGGGGCGCGGGCGTGCCCTGGCTGGCGTCGGCCGCTCCCCGGTCACAGCCTGTCTGCCCACAGAAGGCGCTGGTTGGGCGCCTGCCAGCGACAGCGGCCGATCCACAAAGAACACCTGCTCGGCCCTGGGTTTGCCATCCTGGCCGCTGCCAAGCAGATAGGAGACCCGCTCGCCAATCTTGGGCAGCGAGCCATCTGACTGCAGCGCCGAGATATGCACGAACAGCTCGGCTCCTTTTGGCTCGCCATCCCCCTGCTCGGGGGCGATAAAACCAAAGCCGCGCGCCTCGTTCCAGCGCACGATCCGTCCCTGATAACGCATGCCCTCATCCTTGTGGCCATCGATGCTCGCTTCATGTTGCCCAAAATGGCTGCGGCCCGACAGGGGGCCGCAGACAAAATGTCAAAACAGTGAGCAAGCTCCGCCTGCGGACGGGATCAGGCCAGCTGGGCCACCTTGCAGACCTCGGCGATGCGGCCAAGCATCCGCAGCGAGGCATGGTGCTCATTGGCATCCGCCGCCGCGCAGGCATCCTCCAGAATGGTGATGGCGTAATCCCGATCATGCCCCTCCCGCGCCGCCGCCTGAATGGCCCAGCTGGTGCTCACCCCGCACAGATAGAGGTGCTCGATACGATTGGCCCGCAGCGCCGGCTCCAGCGCGGTGCCGTAGAAGGGGCTGACCCTGGGCTTGGTCAGCACCAGATCGCCGGGCTGCACGTCGAGGTCGGCGTGAAAGTCGGTGCCGCCATCGCCAAGCGACAGCGCCCCGAACTGGTGAGCCCGGCCAAACATGGGCGAGCCCTTGGGCTGCAGCAGATAGTGCGGGTCAAAACCCACCTTGATCAGCACCACCAGCCAGCCGTGGGCGCGGGCATGGGCCAGCGCCTGATTGGCGTGCGCGATGGCGTCCTGTTCCAGCACATGGGCCGCCGAGGCGGCGATGCGCCCGTCCGGGTGGGCGATGTCGTTGATGAAATCGATCACCAGCAATGCCTTGTTCATGCTGTCTGCTCCCTCATGATGGCGCCGCGCGCCTTAAACCAGCCCCAGCGCATAGCGTAGCGCCATCTCCTTGAGCGGGCCCGCCTTGTCCGCCAGATTGAGGGCCAGGTTGCGAGCCAGCTTGAGCGGGCCTATCTCGTTGCTGAACACCCCGTAGAAGAGATCCATCCCCGACTGCATCAACAGGTTGTCGGGGCGGCGGCGCCGCTCATAGCGCCCGGCCAGCGCCAGCTGATGCCAGTCGGCGCCAGCCCCCTGCAGCAGATCGCTCCAGCAGGCCACGTCCTTGAAGCCGAGGTTGACCCCCTGCCCCGCCAGCGGGTTGATGGTGTGGGCAGCATCGCCCAGCAGCACCACCCGACCGGCGTGGTAGTCGTTGGCGTGGCGGCGCACCAGCGGGAAGCTCCCCTTGGCCGTCACAGCAAACCCGCCGAGCCGGCTCGGGAAGTGGCGGCGCACCTCGGCGGCCAGCCCCTCGTTGCTCATGGCGGCCAGCGCCCGGATGCGGGCCGGGCTGTCATACCACACCAGGGAGCCGTGCCGGCCCGGCAGCGGCAGGAAGGCGCGCGGGCCGCTCGGGGTAAACTGCTGCCAGGTGATGTCTTCCTGTTCGAAGTCGGTGTCGATGTTGATCAACATGCAGTGCTGGCGGTACTCAAAGCGCGACACCCCGATGCCAGCCAGCTTGCGGGTGTGGGATTCGGCGCCGTCGCACGCCAGCACCCAGCGGGCTGCCAGCTCGCTGCCATCATCCAGGGTCAGCACCGCCTCGTCCGCACTCTGGCGCAGGCTCGTCACCGCCGCCGGGGTGTGGGTCTGGATGTTGGGGAAATCTTCCATGCGTCTGAGCAACGCCAGCTGCACCAGCCGGTTCTCGATGATGTAGCCAAGCTGGGGCAGACCGAGGTCGGCGGCATTGAAGCGGGTGGCGAAGCCGTCCAGCTCCCAGGTTTCCAGCCGGCGATAGGGGCACAGCCGCATCTGCTGCAGATGCTGCCAGGCGCCGGCCTGCTCCAACAGCGCCACCGAAGCCTGACTGATGGCGGAGACCCGCAGATCCAGCGGCTGCTCGGGGGCGTATTGCTCCGGCAGCCGGGTCTCGATGACCCGCACCGACAGACCCTGCGCCGCCAGCAGACAGGCGGTGGCGGCGCCGACCATGCCGGCCCCGACAATGGCGATATCACACTGTTCCATAACTTGATTCCTGCAAGGGGTGAGCCCGGGCAAGGGGAAAGAGCAGCCGGACCGAATGACCACATGATACCGCAAGGGGCGCCGGGAAACAGTCAAGGGTGTGGAGAATTAGTGCGCCAAATCAAGGAGAAAGCCGATGGCGACCGGAAGCCCGTCGGCGGCGCTCCGGCCGTGGCCGGCTGGATATTCGCTAGGCAGTCTCCGGATTGCGGAGTAAAATGCCCGGTCCTTTGACCATGCCGCATTCAAAACAAGTCAAGAGAAGCAATGAGCAAAAAACTTCACATCAAAACCTGGGGTTGCCAGATGAACGAGTACGACTCGTCCAAGATGGCCGACCTGTTGGATGCCAGCAATGGCTACACGCTTACCGAAGAGCCCGAAGAGGCAGACGTTTTGCTGCTCAACACCTGCTCCATCCGCGAAAAAGCGCAGGAGAAGGTGTTTCACCAGCTGGGACGCTGGAAGAAGCTCAAGGCAAACAAACCCGGTCTGGTGATCGGCGTGGGCGGCTGCGTCGCCTCCCAGGAGGGGGACAACATCCGCACTCGCGCCCCCTATGTGGACATCGTCTTCGGCCCGCAGACCCTGCATCGCCTGCCCACCATGATCAAGCAGGTGCAGGAGGGGCGCGGCGCCCAGGTAGACGTCGCCTTCCCGGAAATCGAGAAGTTCGACAGCCTGCCCGAGCCGCGCGCCGAAGGGGCGACCGCCTTCGTCTCCATCATGGAAGGCTGTTCCAAATACTGCTCCTTCTGCGTGGTGCCCTACACCCGCGGCGAGGAGGTGAGCCGCCCGCTCGACGACGTGCTCTATGAAATCGCCCAGCTCGCCCAGCAGGGCGTGCGCGAAGTGAACCTGCTCGGCCAGAACGTCAACGCCTATCGGGGCCCGACCTTCGACGGCGGCATCTGCACCTTCGCCGAGCTGCTGCGGCTGGTGGCCGCCATCGACGGTATCGATCGCATTCGCTATACCACCAGCCACCCCATCGAGTTCACCGACGACATCATCGAGGTCTACAAGGACACCCCGGAAGTGGTCAGCTTCCTGCACCTGCCGGTGCAGAGCGGCTCCGACCGCATCCTGACCATGATGAAGCGCCCGCACACCGTGCTGGAGTACAAGTCCAAGATCCGTCGCCTGCGCGCCGCCCGTCCCGACATCACCATCAGCTCCGACTTCATCGTCGGCTTCCCGAACGAGACGGACGAGGATTTCGAGGCCACCATGAAACTCATCGAAGAGATCAACTTCGACATGAGCTTCAGCTTCATCTACAGCCCGCGCCCCGGTACCCCGGCCGCCGATCTGCCCGATGACGTCGACATGGAGGTGAAGAAAGCCCGCCTGACCCGCCTGCAGCATGTCATCAACAACCAGTCGATGCAGATTGGCCGCGCCATGCTGGGCTCCACCCAGCGCATCCTGGTGGAAGGGCCCTCCAAGCTCGACCCCATGCAGCTGTGCGGTCGCACCGAGAACAACCGGGTGGTCAACTTCGAAGGCCCGCATACCCTGATCGGCGGCTTTGCTGACGTGGAGATCACCGAGGTGCGTCCCAACTCCCTGCGCGGCAAATTCCTGCGCGGCGAGAACGAGATGAACCTGCGCATCGCCACCGCCCCGAGCGAGATCCTCGCCCGCCGCCCGGACAACGTACCGGACCCGCTGGGCGTGGCCGCCTTCACTCCCCACTAATCTGTTCACCCCATCCGGCCCCGGCCGGATGGGATCGCGTCAAGACGAGGACACTTTGAGCCGACACATCTCGACCCTGAATCTGCATCTGGAACCCGCCGACAACCAGCGTCTCGCCAGTCTGTGCGGTCCGTTCGATGACAACGTCAAACAGCTGGAACGCCGCCTCGGCGTCGAGATCAGCTACCGCGACAACCACTTCCAGCTGCTGGGCAAGCAGGCCCAGGTGGAGGCGGCCGCCGTCATCATCAAGCACCTTTATGTGGAAACCCAGCCGCTCAAGGGTGGCAAGGTGACCGACATCACCCCCGACATGGTCCATCTGGCCATTCAGGAATCGCGGGTGCTGGAGCAGGATGACGAGCCGGCGCCGAGCATTCCTTATGGCAAGGAGGTGACGGTCAAGACCAAGCGCGGCCTCATCAAGCCGCGCAGCCCCAACCAGGCCCAGTACATCGCCAATATCGTGCGCCACGACATCTGCTTTGGCATCGGCCCTGCCGGGACCGGCAAGACCTATCTTGCGGTGGCGGCGGCGGTGGACGCGCTGGAGCGTCAGGAAATTCGCCGCATTCTGCTGACCCGTCCGGCGGTGGAAGCGGGCGAGAAGCTCGGCTTCCTGCCCGGCGATCTCTCCCAGAAGGTGGACCCTTACCTGCGCCCGCTCTACGACGCCCTGTTCGAGATGCTGGGCTTTGAGCGGGTGGAGAAGCTGATGGAGCGCAACATCATCGAGGTGGCGCCGCTCGCCTATATGCGCGGCCGCACCTTGAACGATGCCTTCATCATTCTCGATGAGGCCCAGAACACCACTACCGAGCAGATGAAGATGTTCCTGACCCGCATCGGCTTCAACTCCAAGGCGGTGGTCACCGGCGACATCACCCAGGTAGACCTGCCCCGCAACCAGAAGTCGGGCCTGCGCCACGCGCTGGAAGTGCTGCAGGATGTCGACGGCCTGTCGTTCAACTTCTTCGAATCCAAGGACGTGGTACGCCACCCGGTGGTGGCCCGCATCGTGCAAGCCTACGAGGCGTTCGATGCCAAACAGGCGGCCGACAAAGTCGCCCCCCACACCAGCAAAGAGAGTGCCCAATGAGCGTGACCCTGGATCTGCAACTGGCCAGTGCCAGCACCGACGGCCTGCCGAGTGAGGCCCAGCTGCAGGGCTGGCTCGACGGCACCATTCTTGGCTTCCAGCAGGAGGCCGAAGTGACGGTGCGCATCGTCGACGAGGCGGAGAGCAACGAGCTCAACCTCACCTATCGCGGCAAGGACAAGCCCACCAACGTGCTCTCCTTCCCGTTCGAGGCCCCACCCGGCCTGGAGCTGCCGCTACTCGGCGATCTGGTGATCTGCCGCCAGGTGGTGGAGCACGAAGCCGTCGAACAGGACAAGCCGCTGATGGCCCACTGGGCCCACATGGTTGTGCACGGCAGTCTGCATCTGCTAGGTTATGACCATATCGAGGATGACGAGGCCGAAGAGATGGAAGCGCTCGAGCGCGACATCATGCAGGAGCTCGGTTTCGCCGATCCTTATCTGAACGACGAAGAGTAAAGAACCGGATGGTCATCGTCTTGAAACAGCCGATGCCCATCCTCATATAGCCACAACGATTTCAAGTGTGTTCATACGAGTAACCAAGAGAGAAAATGACCGACGATCACCCTAGTACCGGCTCGCCGAAGAAAACCTGGCTCGACAAACTCAGCCAACTCTTCCAGGGCGAGCCAAAAGACCGCAACGATTTGGTGGAAGTGATAGCCGACGCCGAAGAGCGCGATCTCATCGATCAGGACACCAAGGACATGATCGAGGGCGTGCTCGAAATTGCCGAGCTGCGCGTACGCGACATCATGATCCCCCGCTCCCAGATGGTGACCATCGAGAAATCCCAGCCAGTGGACGAGATCCTGCCGGTGATCATCGAGTCGGGTCACTCCCGCTTCCCGGTGATCAACGAAGACAAGGATCACGTGGAGGGCATCTTGCTCGCCAAGGATCTGCTGCCATTCGGGTTTGGCGGCCACCACGCCAGCGAACCGCTGCAGCTGGAGAAGATCCTGCGTCCCACGGTGATCGTCCCCGAGAGCAAGCGGGTCGACCGTCTGCTCAAAGAGTTTCGTGAAGAGCGCTACCACATGGCCATCGTGGTGGACGAGTTCGGCGGCGTCTCAGGTCTGGTGACCATCGAGGACATCCTCGAGCTCATCGTCGGCGAGATCGACGACGAATTCGACGACATCGAGGATGAGCCGGACGAGATCCGCCGTATCAGCAAGCGGGTGTTCGCCGTCAGCGCCCTCACCGAGATCGAAGATTTCAACGACTTCTTCGGCACCCAGTTCAGCGATGAAGAGGTGGATACGGTGGGCGGTCTGGTGATGCACGCCTTCAGCCACCTGCCCAAGAAGGGTGAGGAGATCGAGCTGGAAGGCTACCTGTTCAAGGTGATGCACGCCGACAAGCGCCGCCTGCAGCAGCTGCAGGTGAAGATCCCCGACAACCATGTCGCGGCCCAGTCCGAGGCCCAATAAGCCTTGATCCTTGCCAACAGCGCCCCGCCCGTCGGGGCGCTGTTCGTTTGAGCGCACACCACCTCTGCTTCCCACGAGTCACAGGGCCCGTCATCGCCCTTTTATTCCCTCGCTTCGGGCCGTCGGCCGGGAGGCTCGCCGTTGACCGCCTTTACGGGTTAAGATACCGGCCACTCAACCCATTGCAGTTCAATCCGAGCCTTATCGCCCGTGAAATTACAGCCCGTGAAATCAAAACTCCTGACCAGCCTGTTTGCCATGGCCTCTGGCGCCATCGCCGTGCTCGCCTTCTCGCCCTTCAACTACTGGCCGCTGGTGATCCCCTCCCTGCTCGGTCTCTACGCCCTGCTGGACAAGGCCAACCCCAAGCAGGCGGCCTGGCGCGGCTTTGGCTACGCCATGGGGCTGTTTTTGCCGGGGCTCTGGTGGATCCACGTCAGCATGACCATGTTCGGCGGCATTCCGCTGCCGGTGGCCTTCGTGCTGCTGGCCGGGCTGTCGGCCTATCTGGCGCTCTACCCGACGCTGGCCTGCTGGGCCTTCGCCCGCTTCTTCAGCGGTCGCCACTGGAGCCGCTGGCTGCTCGCCTTCCCGGCGCTCTGGCTGATGGCCGACTGGCTGCGCGGCTGGGTGATGACCGGCTTCCCCTGGCTCTGGTTCGGCTACAGCCAGATTGACGGGCCGCTCAAGGGCTTTGCCCCCATCCTCGGCGTGCAGGGCATCACCCTGGCGCTGCTGTTGACCGCCTCCGCCCTCTGGCTGCTCTGGCAGAGCCGCAAGCCGGCCTGGCTGCTGGTACCGGTGGCCCTGGTGGGCGCCGCCCAGGGGCTGATGCAGCTGAACTGGGTAACCCGCGGTGAACCGGTCAAGGTGGCGCTGGTGCAGGGCAACATCGAACAGTCCCTCAAGTGGGATCCGGAGGCGCTGGTGCCGACGGTGCGCAAGTATCAGGATCTCAGCCGCGAGAACCAGGACGCCGACATCATCGTCTGGCCGGAATCGGCCATTCCGGCCATCGAGAAGGAGATGGGCAACTACCTGGAGAGCCTGGACAAGGCGATGAAGGTGAACGATACCGGCCTGCTGGCGGGGATCATCCACTACGATCTCGAGCAGCAGCGCTTCTTCAATACCGTGCTCGGCATGGGGGTGCAGGATGCGGAAGGCAAGGAGTCCTACTACTACCAGCACAAGAACCGTTACTACAAATACCACCTGTTGCCCATCGGCGAGTTCGTGCCCCTTGAAGATTTGCTGCGTCCCATCGCTCCCTTCTTCAACCTGCCCATGTCCTCCTTCAGCCGCGGTGACGAGGTGCAGCCGAACCTGATCGCCAAGGGGCTCAAATTTGCTGCCGCCATCTGCTACGAGATCATCTTCCCGGACGAGGTGCGCCGCAACGTGCAGCCGGATACCGACTTCCTGCTGACCGTCTCCAACGACGCCTGGTTCGGCACCAGCATCGGCCCTTGGCAGCACATGGAGATCGCCCGCATGCGCGCCCTCGAGCTGGCCCGCCCGCTGCTGCGCGACACCAACACCGGCATCACCATCGTCACCGAGATCGACGGCAGCATCATCGCCCAGATCCCGCAGTTCGAGGCTGGCGTGCTGCGCACCGAGGTGCGTCCCGCCCACGGCGAGACCCCCTACCTGCGCCTTGGCAGCTGGCCCATGTATGGCATCGCCGCTCTGCTGCTGGCGCTGGGACTGGGGCTGCGCCCCCGCGCCCACCCCTGGGCGCGCAAAGGCTGACCCAGTCGTACAACCCGATAAATGAGAGAGGCGCCCTTAGGCGCCTCTTTTTATGACTTGGCTCCGTCTGGCCACTCAAGGAGACAGTGGCTCACGGTGATACTCATCGGCTCCGCACTCAGGACAAGTGCCGAGCTGCTCGGGGTGCAGCACGGTATGGCGCCACTCGCAGTGATCGCACACCAAGACCCCGAGCCCCACCCAGTCGCCGGCCCGGTAGACGCCCTTGTGCTCCAGCTCGTCCGCCAGCTCCTGCCACTCTACCTGAGTGCGGTCGGTCACATCCGCCAGCCAGGACCAGGCGGTGTCTTTGAGCGCCAGCATGAAGGCGGACTCCTCCACCTGCTCATCCTTGCGCCCCTCGTCATAGTTGCCCAGATCCCGCTTCACATACTCGGCGATCAGCGCCAGCTCGTCCTGGGTCAGATCCCCGGCCGCCTCCAGATAGGCCTGCACCTTGGCGATCATCCGGTTGAGGCGCTCCCCCTGGAACTGTTCTGTCTCTTGCCACTGCTTTTGCAGCTCGGCAATGAAGGCTTCGTACCCTTTTTGACGTTTGTCCATGGCCGTTACTCCTCTACTGAACCCTGATCAGGCCCGGCTTAAGGCCCGAGGGACGCTGGCGGTTGTTGCCGCCGCAGGATATGGGTATTCTATTGCGATTTCCCAGCTGATTTATCTATCCATTTCACAGATCCGGATGTCACCAATGCAAGAGCAATACGTTCCCCAATCCATAGAACCAGCAGTGCAAAAGCACTGGGATGCCAAGAAAACCTTCAAGGCGGTGGAGAAAGTAGACAAGGAAAAGTTCTACTGCCTCTCCATGTTCCCCTATCCGTCTGGTCGTCTACACATGGGGCACGTTCGCAACTACACCATAGGTGATGTGATCTCCCGTTATCAACGCCTCAATGGCAAGAACGTGCTGCAACCCATCGGTTGGGACGCATTCGGCCTGCCGGCGGAAAACGCCGCCATCAAGAACAACACGGCACCGGCGCCCTGGACCTACGAAAACATCGAATACATGAAGAACCAGCTGAAGATGCTGGGTCTGGGTTATGACTGGGATCGCGAGCTGGCCACCTGCAAGCCGGACTACTACCGCTGGGAACAGTGGTTCTTCACCAAGCTCTACGAGAAGGGTCTGGTCTACAAGAAGACCTCCTCCGTCAACTGGTGCCCGAACGACATGACCGTGCTGGCCAACGAGCAGGTGGTGGACAACTGCTGCTGGCGCTGCGACACCCCGGTGGAGCAGAAAGAGATCCCCCAGTGGTTCATCAAGATCACCGATTACGCCGAAGAGCTGCTCAGCGACATCGACAACCTCGAAGGCTGGCCGGAGATGGTCAAGACCATGCAGCGCAACTGGATTGGCCGCTCCGAAGGGGTCAACATCAGCTTCGCCATCGAGGGTCAGGCTGAGCATCTGGAGGTCTACACCACCCGTCCGGACACCTTTATGGGCGTGACCTATGTGGGCATCGCCGCCGGCCACCCGCTGGCGCTGCAGGCAGCCCAGCACAATCCGGAACTGGCCGCTTTTATCGAAGAGTGCAAGAACACCAAGGTGGCCGAAGCCGAGCTCGCCACCATGGAGAAGAAGGGCATGGCCACCGGCCTCTACGCCATTCACCCGCTGGATGGCCGCAAGGTGCCGGTCTGGGTCGCCAACTTCGTGCTGATGAACTACGGCACCGGTGCCGTGATGGCGGTACCGGGCCACGACCTGCGCGACCATGAGTTCGCCACCAAGTACGGCCTCGAGATCAAGCCGGTCATCAAGCCGGTCGATGGCGAGCTGCCAAACGTGATCGAGGCCGCCTACACCGACAAGGGCGTGCTGTTCAACTCAGGCGAGTTCGACGGCCTCGAGTTCCAGCCGGCATTCGATGCCATCGCCAGCAAGCTGGAGAGCCTTGGCTGCGGCAAGCGTACCGTCAACTTCCGTCTGCGCGACTGGGGTGTCTCCCGTCAGCGCTACTGGGGTGCCCCCATCCCGATGCTGACCCTGGCCGACGGCACCGTCGTGCCGACCCCGGAAGACCAACTGCCGGTACTGCTGCCGGAAGACGTGGTGATGGACGGTATCCAGAGCCCGATCAAGGCCGACGCCGAGTGGGCCAAGACCACTTACAACGGCCAGGAAGCGTTCCGCGAGACCGATACCTTCGACACCTTCATGGAGTCCTCCTGGTACTACGCCCGCTACTGCTCCCCGGACTACGACAAGGGCATGCTGGATCCGGCTGCTGCCAACCACTGGCTGCCGGTGGATCAGTACATCGGCGGTATCGAGCACGCCTGTATGCACCTGCTCTACGCCCGCTTCTTCCACAAGCTGCTGCGTGACGCTGGCCTCGTGAACAGCGACGAGCCGTTCAAGCGCCTGCTCTGCCAGGGCATGGTGCTGGCCGACGCCTTCTACTACAAAGACGAGAAGGGCGGCAACGTCTGGGTCAGCCCGACCGACGTCAAGGTGGAGCGTGACGAGAAAGGCCGCATCACCAAGGCCGTCGACAATGAAGGCCGTGAAGTGATCCACTCCGGCATGACCAAGATGTCCAAGTCCAAGAACAACGGCATCGACCCGCAGCTGATGGTGGAGCGTTACGGCGCCGATACCGTGCGTCTGTTCATGATGTTCGCCTCGCCGGCCGAGATGACCCTGGAGTGGTCCGACTCCGGTGTCGAGGGTGCCCAGCGCTTCCTGCGCCGTCTGTGGCGCATCACCTTCGAGCATGTCAGTGCCGGTGTAGCTCCCGCACTGAATGTGGCTGCACTCAGCGCCGAGCAGAAGGCCGTGCGCCGCGAGCTGCACAAGACCATCGCCAAGGTGAGCGACGACGTGGGTCGCCGTCAGACCTTCAACACCGCCATCGCTGCCATCATGGAGCTGATGAACAACTTGGCCAAGCTGGGCAGCGACGAGCAGGATCGCGCCCTGATGCAGGAAGCGCTGGAAGCGGTCGTGGTCATGCTCTACCCCATCACCCCGCACATCGGCTTCGAGCTGTGGAAGATGTTGGGCAAGGGCGACGACGTGGATCACGCCGTCTGGCCGGTGGCCGACGAAGCGGCCATGGTCGAGACCGAGAAGCTGGTGGTGGTGCAGATCAACGGCAAGATGCGCGGCAAGCTGACCGTGCCGGCCGAGATCAGCCAGGCCGATGTCGAGAAACTGGCCATGGCCGATGCCTCGGTGCAGAAGTTCACCGACGGCCTGACCGTGCGCAAGGTGATCTACGTGCCGGGCAAACTGCTCAACATCGTGGCCAACTGATGCCATACCGCCTGGCCATGCAGACTGACCGTCTGATTGCCAGGCGGTAACAGCAAACGGATGATAACGGCGGGCCCTGCGCCCGCCGCTCTTCACTTCATGCAAAGAGGATTTTCTATGGGCACCACCCTCACTCGCTGGCTGACCATACTGCTGACCGGTCTGCTGCTGCAGGCCTGCGGTTTTCAGATGCGCGGCACCGCCATCCCGCCCGAGTTGATGACCATGAAAGTGGTCGGTGACAACAAGAGCGATTTCTATCGACTGGTCACCACCCGCCTCAAGGCGGCCGGTGTGCAGCTTGCCGACAAGGAGGGCATCCCGGTGCTGACCCTGTCCGGCGTCGGCAGCACCAGTCAGGTCGCCTCCGTCGACTCCATCGGCCAGGCCCGTGAATACGTGCTGGGCTACAACACCCAGTTCACCGTCTCCATGCCGGGCAAACCGACTCAGGTCTTCCCCATCGCCTTCAACCGCAGTTTCCTGAACAAGCCGGATGCGGCGCTCGCCTCCTCCCGCGAGCAGGAGCAGCTTGGCAAGGAGATGCAGGAGCAGGCCGCCAACCTGGTCATCCGCCAACTCAGCCAGGTCAAGTTCTGATGCGAGTATCTTGATGAGAGTCTATCCCGAGCAGTTTGCGGATCACCTCAAAGCAGGGCTCAAGCCCTGCTATCTCATTTTTGGGGACGATCCCCTGTTCAAGAATGAGCAAGCCATCGACCGTGCATCCTTCCCCCTCAACCAGGCCAGGCTCTGATGCGGATTTACCCTGAACAACTCGCGGACCATCTCAAAGCAGGGCTCAAGCCCTGTTATCTCATTTTTGGGGACGAGCCCCTGCTCAAGCTGGAAGCCATCGACGCCGTGCGCCAGGTGGCGCGCAAACAGGGCTTCGATGAGCGCCACAGCTTCGTGGTGGAACAGGGACTGGACTGGAATCAGGTCTACGATGCCTGCCAGGCCATGAGCCTGTTCTCGGCCCGCCAGATCATCGAGCTGGAGCTGCCAGCCAAGGTCGACAAGGAGTTGGCCGCCCGCATCAGCGAGATCGGCAAACAACTGCACCCCGACCTGCTGCTGGTGCTGAGTGGTAATCGCCTCAACCAGACCCAGATGAAGGCAGCCTGGTTCGACAAGCTGAGCCAGAGCGGCACCTATGTGCCGGTCAACCACCCCGAGCCCCGCTTCTTTCCGCGCTGGATGAGCGCCCGCTTCCAGCGCTTCGGCCTCAAGGCGCTACCGGATGCGGTCAACTTCATGTGCCACTCCTACGAGGGCAACCTGTTGGCCGCCAGCCAGGAGATAGAGAAGCTGACCCTGCTGGCACCGCCCCAGCCCATCAGCGTCGCCTATCTGCAGGAGACCATCATCCGCCACGCCCACTTCACCCCGTTCCAGCTCATCGACACCCTGCTGGAAGGGAAGGTGAACCGGGCCCAGCGCATCCTGCTGGCCCTGCGGGCCGAGGGCACCGAGCCCGGCATGCTGGCCTGGGCCCTCTGCCGCGAGCTGGAGCAGCTCACCGAACTGGCGCTGGCGGCCAGGGCCGGTCAGCCGCTGGTGGAGCACTTCTCCCGCCTGCGCATCTGGCAGAGCCGCCAGCAGCTCATTCAACAGGCGCTGACCAGGCTGCCCTTCGCCAAGCTGCAGCAGTTGTGGCAACTGATGGCCCGGCTCGACGACGCCCAGCGTCGCTTCGATACCGAACAGGCCTGGCTGATGCTGCAGACCCTTGCCCTCGGTTTTCGCGATGGCACCCCCTTGCCGCTGGCGGGATCTGACGCATGAGCCAGCCCGTCGACATCCCAGCCGTCACCGGAGGGAGCCCATGTTGAAACCGCCCATCGGCATTCTGGGGGGGACGTTCGATCCCATCCACATCGGTCACCTGCGCCCGGCCATCGAGGCCCGCGACGCCCTGGGCCTGGCCGAAGTGCGCCTGCTGCCGAACCATATTCCGCCCCATCGCGCCAGCCCCTTCTGCTCGAGCGAACAGCGCCTGGCCATGGTCGCCCTGGCAGCGGCGGAAAACCCGGGCTTCGTGGTGGATGAGCGGGAGCTCAAGCGGGACACCCCCTCCTGGACCATCGATACCCTCATCGAGCTGCGTCATGAACTGCCGGATACCCCACTCTGCTTTTTGATGGGGATGGACTCCCTGCTCGCCCTGCCGAGCTGGCACCGCTGGCAGGAGCTGCTCGATTACGCCCACCTGGTGGTGAGTACCCGCCCCGGCTGGCAGCCGGACTACCCGGCCGAGGTGGCCGAGCTGCTGGCCCGCCACCAGAGCCGGCAGGTGGCAGATCTGCATCGGCTGCGTCACGGCCGCATCTGGCTGGCGGACAATCTGCCGGTCGAACTGTCGGCCACCCGCCTGCGGGCGCTGCTGGCAACGGGCGCGGATCCCCGTTATCTGCTGCCGCCGTCGGTGGCGCAATACATCCGTCAGCAGGGACTGTACCAGCCGGCATGAACCCGATCGCGGCCGGCGGTTGTCCGGCACGGATCGCGCACTATAGTGATCAACAGGGGGCGAGTTTGCCAAGCGGGCACGGCCCCTGTTCCACTCCCCTTCGCCGCACTGGGAAACGGGAGTGACCATGATATAATCCGCCGCCCTCACGCCGTGAAAGCGCGCCGGAATACAGGAGAGACTCATTGCAAGGTCAAGAATTGCATGCCTTTATCGTCGACAAGATCGATGACATGAAAGGCCGCGACATCATCACCCTCGATGTACGCGGCAAATCCAGCATCACCGACACCATGATCGTCTGTTCCGGCAACTCCAGCCGTCACGTCAGCGCCATCGCCCACCATCTGGCCAGCGAGGCCCGCCATGCCGGGCTCGATCTGCTGAGCGTGGAAGGCCAGCTCACCGGCGAATGGGTACTGGTGGATCTGGGGTCGGTGATCGTGCACGTGATGCAGGATGAGCATCGCGACTTCTACCAGCTGGAAAAACTCTGGAGCGGCACCGCTCAAGTGAACGCGCAATAACCGAGTACAAGTGTAATAAACGATGAAGATCCAGTTGATTGCGGTGGGCACCAAGATGCCCGCCTGGGTAGAGCATGGCTTCGAAGAGTATCGTCGTCGTTTCCCCAAAGACATGCCGTTCGAGCTGGTCGAGATCGGCGCCGGCAAACGTGGCAAAAATGCCGACATCCCCCGCATTCTGCAAAAAGAGGGGGAAGCCATGCTGGCGGCGGCCGGTCGTTCGCGTATCGTGACCCTGGATATTCCCGGCAAACCCTGGACCACCGAGCAGCTCGCCGTGCAGCTGGAAGCCTGGAAGCTGGATGGCCGCGATGTGGCCCTGCTGGTGGGCGGCCCTGAAGGGCTGTCGCCCGAGTGCAAGGCTGCCGCCGAACAGAGCTGGTCGCTGTCGCCGCTGACCCTGCCCCACCCGCTGGTGCGGGTGCTGGTAGCCGAGAGCCTCTATCGCGCCTGGAGCATCACAACCAATCATCCGTATCACAGAGAGTGAGCCATGCACTATTCCAGCATCCCCCTCTCAAACCAGAATCACAGAGCGTGAGCATGCATATCTGCACCCCGTTTCTCACCTGCTCGACAGTCATAAGGTAGCGGCATGCTGAAGAATCGCATCGAGATGCGCGACCACAGCGCCGAGGGTCGCCTCTTCTTCCGACGTACCCTGGTCGCCTACATCGGCATGATAGTGCTGATGCTGGTGTTGCTGGGCAACCTCTATTACCTGCAGGTCGAGTCTTACGACACCTACCAGACCCGCTCCAACGACAACCGCATCCGGGTGGTGCCGGTGGCGCCGCCGCGCGGCCTCATCTATGACGCCAACGGCGTGCTGCTGGCGGAGAACCGCCCGGTCTACAGCCTGGAAATAGTGCCGGAAGAGACCAAGGATCTGGAGAGGACCGCCGACGAGCTGATCGCCCTGCTGAAGCTGCCGGAGGGCACCAAGGAGAAGTTCCTGGCCGAGGTCAAGCGCCAGCGCCGCTTCAAACCGGTGGCCCTGTTCGAGAAGCTGACTGAGTATCAGGTCGCCCTCTTCTCGGTCAACCAGCACAACTACCCCGGGGTCAGCATCGAGGCCTATCTCAAGCGCTACTATCCGTTTGGTGACACCCTCACCCACGCACTGGGTTATGTGGCCAAGATCAACACCCGCGACGTGGAGCGCCTCGACAAGGAGGACAAGCTCGCCAACTATGCCGCCACCAAGGACATCGGCAAGCAGGGGGTGGAGAAGTACTACGAGGATCAGCTGCACGGCGTGGCAGGCTACCAGGAGGTCGAGGTCAACAACCGCGGCCGGGTGGTGCGTACCCTCAAGTTCCAGCCGCCCGAGCCCGGCAAGGACATCTACCTCAACATCGACATCCGGCTGCAGCTCAAGGCACAAGAATTGCTGGCCGGTCGCCGCGGCGCCATCGTGATGATGGATCCCAATACCGGCGCCATTCTGGCCATGGAGTCGAGCCCGAGCTACGACCCCAACCTGTTCGTGACCGGCATCTCCAGCGCCAACTACTCGGCGCTGCTCAACGATCCGGCAAGGCCGCTGGTGAACCGCACCACCCAGGGCATCTATGCCCCCGCCTCCACCGTCAAGCCCATGATGGCGGTGATGGGGCTCAACGAGGGGGCAATCACCCCCAACTACCGCTACTTCGGCGGTCCCAGCTTCTCCATCCCCGGCACCACCAAGAAGTTTCGCGACTGGCGCCGCTGGGGTCACGGCTGGCTCGACGTCTACCGCGCCATCGAAGTGTCGGCGGATACCTACTTCTACGATCTCGCCTACCGGGTCGGCATCGACAAGATCAACAGCTACATGACCAAGTTCGGCTTCGGTCAGTACAGCGGCGTCGATCTGTACGAGGAGACCAAGGGGGTGATGCCGTCGCGCGACTGGAAGATGGCCCGCTGGCGCCAGCCCTGGTATCAGGGTGACACCATCTCCATCGGCATCGGCCAGGGCTACTGGAGCGCCACCCCGATCCAGCTGGCCAAGGCCATCAGCATCCTGACCCAGAACGGCCACGACGTGACGCCGCACCTGCTCAAGAGCACCGCCTCCATCGATGGCGTGGTCAATGCCCCCATCAACCCGAACATGGCCATCCAGACCAAGAGCGACAGCTACTGGCAGGTGGCCAAGGACGGCATGTGGCGGGTCATCAACGGTCACGAGGGAACCGGTCGGCGCGCCTTTGCCAACACCCCCTACAAGGCGGCAGGCAAGTCCGGTACCGCCCAGGTGGTGGGGCTGAAGGAGAACCAGGTCTACAACGCGGCCACCACCAAGGTGGAGCACCGCGACAACGCCTTGTTCGTCTCGTTCGCCCCGTTCGAAGCACCCAAGGCGGTCGTCGCCCTGGTACTGGAAAACGCCGGTGGCGGCAGCAGCATGGCCGCTCCGGTGGCCCGCCAGATGCTGGACGCCTACCTGCTGCCACCGGAGCCGCAACTACCGCCGGCGCCGGCCAAGAAGCCCCAATCTGAAGAGGTCGCTCCTCATGAGTAATTCCGCTCGCCAGCAGAGCATCTGGTACAAGCTGCACATCGACTTGCCGCTGCTGCTCGGCCTGCTGACCCTGATGTCCCTCTCCATGGTGGTGCTCTACTCCGCCTCCGGCCAGGACGTCGACTCCATCGTGCGCCAGCTGGTGCGCGGCGGGCTGGCGTTCGCCCTGATGATCGGCATGGCCCAGCTGCCCCCCTCCCTCTATGCCCGCTGGTCGGTGCCGCTGTTCGTGGTGGTGGTGCTGCTGCTGGTCGCGGTGGACGTGTTCGGTCATATCGGCAAGGGGGCCCAGCGCTGGCTGGACCTCGGCTTCATGAAGTTTCAGCCCTCCGAGGTGATGAAGCTCTCCATGCCCATCATGGTGGCCGCCTGGCTCAGCCGCCACTCGCTGCCACCCAAGTTCAGCCACCTGGTGCTGAGTCTCATCATGGTGCTGCTGCCCACCCTGCTGATCGCGGCCCAGCCCGATCTCGGCACCTCCATCCTGGTGGCCGCCTCCGGCTTCTTCGTGATCTTCCTGGCGGGGATCAGCTGGTGGCTGATCGGGCTGGCGGTGCTGCTGATCTGTGCCTTCATGCCGGTGCTCTGGTTCTTCCTGATGCACGACTACCAGCGCCAGCGGGTGCTGATGCTGCTGGATCCTGAGAAGGACCCGCTCGGTCGCGGCTATCACATCATCCAGTCCAAGATAGCGATCGGCTCCGGCGGCGTGTTCGGCAAGGGCTGGCTGCAGGGCACCCAGTCCCAGCTCGAATTCCTGCCCGAGCGCCACACCGACTTCATCTTCGCGGTGTTCAGCGAGGAGTTCGGTCTGGTAGGAGTCGCCCTCTTGCTGGTGATCTACCTCTACATCATCAGCCGCTGCCTGTTCATCTCCATGCAGGCCCAGAACAGCTTCGAACGCCTGCTGGGCGGTGCCCTGACCCTCACCTTCTTCGTCTACGTGTTCGTCAACATGGGTATGGTGAGCGGCATACTACCCGTGGTGGGGGTCCCCCTGCCGCTGGTGAGCTACGGCGGCACCTCCATGGTGACCCTGATGGCCGGCTTCGGCATCCTGATGTCCATCCAGACCCACAGAAGGCTGCTCGCCTGATGCGACTGGCCGGTTTGCTGCTCTCTCTCGTTGCCCTGACCGCAACGGCGGCCGTCGAGCCTCCGGGGCTCGCCCGGCTCGCCGAGCAGCAACAGGTGCCGCTGGCCGAGCTGCAGGCCGCCGCGGCCCAGGCCAGCTTGCGCCAAGAGGTGCTCGACACCATCAGCCACCCCTGGGAGGCCAAACCCTGGCACCGTTACCGGCCGCTGTTCATCACCCCGGAGCGGATCCGGGACGGCGTCGACTTCTGGCAACGCCACGCCGCCACCCTGGCGCGGGCCGAACAGACTTACCAGGTGCCGGCCTCGCTCATCGTCGCCATCATCGGCATCGAAACCTTCTACGGCCGCCAGATGGGCCGCCATCCGGTGCTCGACAGCCTCTATACCCTAGGCTTCCACTACCCCGAACGGGCAGATTTCTTTGCCAAGGAGTTTGCCCAGCTGGTGCTGCTTGCCCGGGAAGAGAAGTGGCCGCTCACCCGCCTGAAGGGCTCCTATGCCGGCGCCATGGGCATGGGTCAGTTCATGCCCTCCAGCTATCGCCACTACGCGGTCGACTTCGACGGCGACGGCAAGCGCGATCTGTTCGCCAATCCGGTGGATGCCATCGGCAGCGTTGCCCACTATTTTGCCGAGCACCAGTGGCGCTGGGGGGAGTCGCCGGTCGAACCCGCCTTGATCGGGTTGGCGCCAGTGGGTACCCTGCTGGGGCCTGCCCCCGAGCTGACCCAGACCTGGGCCGAGCTGGCCACCGCAGGCATTGAACTCGCCACCCCGCTGGCACCCGACACGCCGGTGAAACTGCTGGCATTGGAACAGGCCGATGGACCGGAATACTGGGTCGCGCGCCACAATTTTTATGTGATCACCCGCTATAACCGCAGCCCGCTCTATGCGATGGCGGTGTATCAACTCAGTCAAGCAATCCAGGACGCGTATGCATTACAGCCACAAACTTCTCCCGCTCAGCCTGACCCTGTTGCTGGCCGCCTGTAGCAGCCAGCCAGAGCAGCTTCCCCCGCCTCCCGAACCGATCCAGCCGGAAAAACCCCAGGTCATCGAAATCCCGCAGGCCACCGGCGCCATCCCGCGCCCCGAACCCCTGAGCGCCAGCGGCAACCGGGATTACTGGATAGGCAAGCAGAAGAACGAGGTGTGGCGCGACATCAAGCACTACAGCGAAGAGGGGACCGCCAGCTGGCTGGCGCAGGATCTGGACGGCCAGAAGACCGCCAACGGCGACGTGCAGGACAGCAAACTGTTCAGCGCCGCCCACCGCAACCTGCCGCTGCCAAGCTATGTGCGGGTCACCAACCTGGACAACGGGCTGGAGACCATAGTGCGCGTCAACGATCGCGGCCCCTTCGGCAGCGACCGGCTGATCGATCTCTCCCATGCGGCCGCCAAGCAGCTGGAGATGGTGGAAGGGGGCGAGGCACGGGTGCGGGTCGAGCTCATCAACGACACCCCGGACCAGATGGTGATCATGGCCCCCATGAAGCCCATCGAGATGACACCGACCACACCGGCTGCCGCTGCCCCTGCAGCTCAGGACGGCTTCGTCGGCCAGCCCACCGAGCTGGCCATGGCCACACCGGCTGCCGCCAAACCGGCCCCCGTCAAGGCTCCGGTTACCAAACCTGCCAAACCGGCAGCGGCCAAGGCGGCCGCGCCCGCCAGCAGCGGCGAGGGCAAGATGATCCAGGTGCTGGCCAGCGGCTCGCAGGCGCGGGCCGAGGCGATGGGCAAGGTGATGACCCAGCGCCATGGGGTGCCCTACCAGGTGGCGGCCCACGGTGCCATCTTCCGGGTCCTGCTGGGACCGGTCCCCGCCGCTCAGCAGAGCGCCCTGCTCGAACAGATCCGTCAGGGGGGGCTGGAGCAAGCCTTCATCGTCCCCTGATCGCGGAGTGGCTCACCCAGCATGAACCACCGCCAACCGCCCGCCATCACGTCGTTTCCCGGCGTGATGGCGGCAATGGATGGATAAAAAACCAGGCCAGATGGCACGTCGGGCTTTGACCGACGGTCGCTTCTGGTATAGTGAAGCCCGCATTTTTAACTTGGGTTACCCCAACCAGGCTCCAGGAATTTCAAGATGTCCAAATTTGCCCGTTCAGTTATTCTGGCCTCCCTGATAAGCGCCACCGCTCAGGCCAACACGCCTGTACCGACCCCGAACGCCAACCCCGTGGTCGTTCCCGCCGCGCCGGAGATCTCCGCCAAGGCCCATATTCTGATCGACTACTACTCGGGTCAGGTGCTGGCCGAGCAGAACGCCGAAGAGCGTCTGCCGCCCGCCAGTCTGACCAAGATGATGACCTCCTACATCATCGGCCAGGAGCTGCTGAAGGGGAACATCAAGCGCACCGACATGGTGACCATCAGCCAGAACGCCTGGTCCAAGAACTACTCCGACTCCTCCAAGATGTTCATCGAGGTGGGCAAGCAGGTCTCGGTCGATGATCTCAACAAGGGCATCATCATCCAGTCCGGCAACGACGCCTGCGTCGCCATGGCCGAATTCCTGGCCGGCAGCACCGACTCCTTCGCCAGCCTGATGAACAGCTGGGCCGCCAAGCTCGGCATGAACGACAGCCACTTCATGAACCCGCACGGACTGGATGCGGAAGGTCACTACAGTACCGCCCACGACATGGCGCGCCTGGGCCAGGCCCTGATCCGCGACCTGCCGGACGAGTACAAGATCTACGCCCAGAAGTCCTTCGTGTTCAACGGCATCACCCAGCACAACCGCAACCGTCTGCTGTGGGATCAATCCCTGCAAGTTGACGGCATCAAGACCGGCCACGTCAGCCAGGTCGGCTACAACCTGGTCTCCTCCGCCACCAACAACGAAGGCATGCGCCTGATCGCCGTGGTGCTGGGTGCCAGCAGCGAAGCCTCCCGCGCCGCCGAGAGCAAGAAACTGCTCACCTACGGTTTCCGTTTCTTCCAGAGCCTGACCCCGTACAAGGCCGGCACCGAGCTGGTGACCCAGAAGATCTGGATGGGCGACAAGTCTGAAGTGAAACTGGGCGTCGACAAGGACGTCTCCGTGCTGGTCACCCGTGGCCAGGGCAACAACCTCAAGGCTGACTTCCAGCTCGAAAGCGAGCTGAAGGCACCGCTGGCCAAGGGCCAACGGGTCGGTACCGTGTTCCTCAAGCAAGGTGACAAGGAGATCAAGCAGGTTCCGCTGGTCGCCCTGGAAGAGGTGCAGGAAGGTGGCCTGATGAGCCGTCTGTGGGATTACCTGGTGATGCTGGTCTCCAGCTGGTTCAAGTAACCCGCGCACAAACCTGACCAAACAGCGGCGCCAACAGGCGCCGCTGCTGTCTTTTGCGGTCGGGCCAGTCAATAACCCTGCAATCTGCAGGTTCCGCCGACTGACGATTTGTGGTAAAAAGCAGCACCTCCATGCCTCGTCTGCCAGACCGGACCTTGATCCCGGCCTGGGCAATGCCCATATACACTTGAGCAGTGCCCGCCACAGACGTAGATGGCGGCCCTGATGGGCCATCGGCCACTAGCCACAAGCGATGAAGTCGTCCCATGACGACACCAAAAGGTGAGTAAATGAATACCAAGTTTGATGAACTGCTGGAGTTCCCCTGCAAGTTCCCGTTCAAGGTGCTCGGCGTTGCCGACCCGGCGCTGCCGGACATGGTGGTGGAAGTGCTGCAGCAGCACGCCCCCGGTACCTACAGCCCGACCGTGCAGCCCAGCTCCAAGGGCAACTACCACTCGGTCCGGGTCACTGTGACCGCCCAGAGCAAGGAACATATCGAAGCCATGTATACCGCACTCGGTAACATAGAGCTGGTTCGCTACGTCCTGTAAGTCGCCTCTCTCGCCCCGCCACCGGGGCGACTGATTATTTGCCAGCCGGCTGTCGTGGCCGCGCTGGCCGACCCCAGCGCCTGTCAGTGAGGAAAGATGTCACTCCAAACCCCCGCCGAATCACCATCGTCAGCCCCCCGGCTGCTGGTCAGACAGCTGGGCCGCCGTCCCTACCAGCCGGTATGGGATGCCATGAAGGCCTTCACCGACAGCCGTACCCCCGACACCCCGGACGAGTTCTGGGTGGTGGAGCACGACCCCGTCTACACCCAGGGTCAGGCCGGCAAGGCCGAACATCTGCTCGCCCCCGGCGACATCCCGGTGGTGCAGAGCGATCGCGGTGGCCAGGTGACCTATCACGGCCCTGGCCAGCTGGTGCTCTACGTGCTGGTGGATGTGCGCCGCAGCAAGCTGACGGTGCGCGAGCTGGTGACCTGCCTCGAGACCGCCATCATCAACACCCTGGCCAAGAGCGGGATTGAGGCTTATGCCAAACCCGACGCCCCCGGCGTCTATGTGAAGAACCAGCTCGGCGCCTCGCTGCAGACAGAAGCCAAACTGGCGTCCCTGGGTCTGCGCATCCGCAAGGGCTGCTCGTTCCACGGCCTAGCCCTCAACGTCAACATGGACATGACCCCCTTCCTGCGCATCAATCCGTGCGGCTATGCGGGCATGGCCATGACCCAGACCAGCACCCTGGGCGGCCCGCAGAGCGTGGCCGAGGCGCAAGCGATGCTGGTGGCCGAACTGGCCAGCCTGATTGGCTATGAGACAATCACGAATACCGAAGAGGCGGCATGAGCGAGCCCATGCTGCGTGGCCATGAGGGCACCGAGATGACCCTGGTGGCTATCAACCAGACAATAACAAACACCGAGAGTGAATCATGAGCAAACCCGTTCGTATGGAGCCGGGCGTCAAGCTGCGCGATGGCGACAAGATGGCCCTGATCCCGGTGAAATTCATGCCGGATCCCAACGAGGAAGTGCTGCGCAAGCCGGACTGGATGCGGATCAAGCTGCCGCCGTCGAGCCAGAAGATCGAGCACATCAAGAGCACCCTGCGCAAGAACAAGCTGCACTCAGTGTGTGAGGAGGCCTCCTGCCCCAACCTGGCGGAGTGCTTCAACCACGGCACCGCCACCTTCATGATCATGGGCGCCATCTGCACCCGTCGCTGCCCCTTCTGCGACGTGGCCCACGGCCGCCCGCTGGCGCTTGATCCGGACGAGCCGAAGAAGCTGGCGCTGACCATCAAGGAGATGGGGCTGAAATACGTGGTGATCACCTCGGTGGACCGCGACGATCTGCGTGACGGCGGTGCCCAGCACTTCGCCGACTGCATCAAACAGATCCGCGAGCACAGCCCGCAGACCCGCATCGAGATCCTGACCCCGGACTTCCGCGGCCGGATGGAGCAGGCACTGGAAGTGTTCCGCGAGACCCCGCCGGACGTGTTCAACCACAACCTGGAAACCGCCCCGCGCATGTACCGGGTCGCCCGTCCGGGTGCCGACTACAAGTGGTCGCTGGAGCTCTTGCGCCGGATCAAGGAGATGCACCCCCATGTGCCGACCAAGTCCGGCGTCATGATGGGTCTGGGCGAAACCAACGAAGAGATCGTGCAGGTACTCAAGGACTTGCGCGAGCACGGCGTCAACATGCTGACCCTGGGCCAGTATCTGCAACCGAGCCGCCACCACCTGCCGGTGAAGCGCTACGTGCCGCCCGCAGAGTTCGACGAGCTCAAAGACGTGGCCATGGGGCTGGGCTTCTCCCACGCCGCCTGCGGTCCCTTCGTCCGCTCCTCCTACCATGCGGACCTGCAAGCCAAGGGCGAAGAGGTGAAATAACCTCGCTCCCCCTGGTCAAAAAAGAGCGCCCTTGGGCGCTCTTTTTTTATGGGCCGGCCACGGGCTGACGCCGTTTTGGCTGCCGACCACGGCCAGCGCCGTTTGCACTCACTTCGCCGCCGGGTTAACGTGAGCCTCCCTTCTCCCCTTGAGTGATCTGCAGGATGCCAACACCGCTTATCCGCTTGCTGCCCATGAGCGAGCAGCACTACCCCGCCTATTGCGCCTGCTTCATCGAGGAGTACGCGCAGGATCTCGCCAGCAACCAGGGCCACGATCTCGCCACCGCCCGCCACAAGGCCGAGGCCTCTCTGCAGCGCTATCTGCCGCAAGGGGTGGCCAGCGCCGGTCACCACCTGCTCTGCATCCTGCCCGCCGATACAAAGGGAGCAGTTACCCCCGTCGAGGAGGAGCCACTGGGTTATCTCTGGCACGCCATCGACAGCGACGGCGCCGCCACCTTTATCTATGACTTCTATGTCGCACCGGCTCACCGCAGCCGGGGGATCGGCAAGGCCGCCATGGCGCTGCTGGAAGCCGAGCTCAAACGCAGCGGCATCCGCCAGATCACCCTGCGGGTCGCCCACGACAACCCGCGCGCCCTCGCCCTTTACCAGGAGGCGGGCTTCGCCATCACCGGCTACAACATGGCCAAACGGCTGGGTTGAACGGTTTATCCCGCCCTTGTACCACCCGGACAGGGGCGTGCCACCACCCGGCTGGCGCTGGTATGATGAGGCCGCCCCGGCCTGCGTCGCTGCGCACGCCCTGTTTGTTCCCTGTCGCCCCGTTTCAGGATCCTGCTTATGTCACACACCCGCGTCTTCATCGTGCACGGCTATACCGCCTCCCCCCACTCCCACTGGTTTCCCTGGCTCAAGGCACGGCTCGAAGCCCGCGATATCCGGGTCGAGGTGCTGGCCATGCCTGATCCCCACCATCCACAACCCGCCGCCTGGGACGCAGCCATGGACAGCCTGGTGCAGGATCACGATGAGCGGACCTTTCTGCTGGGCCACAGCCTCGGCTGCATCACCATCTTGCGCCAGCTGAGCCGCCTGCCCGCCTCCCGCCGGGTGGGCGGGATCCTGCTGGTATCCGGCTTCGATCAGCCGCTGCACACCCTGCCGGAGCTGGCTCCCTTCATGACCCAGGGTTATGACCCGGCCCACATCATGGCGCTGGCACCCCGGCGGGTCGTGGTCGCCTCCCGCGACGATACCATCGTGCCCTATCGCTACTGCCAGCACCTGAGCGAACAGCTGGCCGCGCCGCTCTACAGCCTGGAGCATGGCGGTCACTTCCTCGATCGGGACGGTTTTCTGGAGCTGCCGCTGGTACACGACCGCCTGCTGGGGATGATCGAGGACCGATAGATGGCAAAACGGCCACTTGCGTGGCCGTTGCAACACTCAGCCGGCTAGAGCGAGATGCCGGAAAAAGACATGAAGCCCAGCGACATCAGTCCGGCCACGATGAAGGTGATGCCGATGCCGCGCAGCCCCTCTGGCACATCCGAATACTTCATCTTCTGACGCAGACCGGCGATGGCGACAATGGCCAGCAGCCAGCCCAGTCCTGAGCCCGCCCCGTACACCACGGATTCGATGAAATCGTAATCCCGCTGGGCCATGAACATCACTCCGCCGAAGATGGCGCAATGCACCGTCAGCAGCGGCAGATAGATGCCGAGCGCGTGATAGAGCGCCGGGAAATGTTTGTCCAGCACCATCTCCATCACCTGCACCAGCGCCGCCAGCACCCCGATATAGACGATGAAATCGAGAAAGCTCAGATCAAACTCGCCGAGGAAGGTACTCTCGGGACGCAGGATATGGCGGTAGATCAGGTTGTTGAGGGGAATAGCGATCACCATGACCACCAGCACCGTCATGCCAAGGCCGAAGGCGGTGTTGATGTTCTTGGAAACAGCCAGGAAGGTGCACATGCCAAGGAAGAAGGCCAGCGCCAGGTTTTCGACAAAAATCGAGTGAATAAACAGGTTTACATAATAATCCATCGGGTCGGCTCACAACGTGTACGGGGCGGGAGCCGCCTTCGTGCTCGCCGGCGGGCAGGCATGAAGACGGTGCAAGGAGGGCACCGGACCGCACGGGCATGCCTTCGCGGCTGACATCGATCAGCGAGGGAGCAAGCCTTGGGCGGACGGGCGCTCAGCAAGCAGCCGGGCGCGAGTCGCTGTGGCGGAAACGAAATTGCAGGTGATGGCAGCTCAAGCGCCACCGGTGCAGATAACCGAAGTAGTCGCTCAGTTGTCTGAGGTAGATGAGGGGCAGGAAGAACAGCAGGCCGCAGAGCAGGCCGAGGATATCGTGCTGGAACCAGGCCAGCAGCACCTGATAGAGCTCGGCTTGAGCGGCCCCTTCCAGCCGTCGACCCTGCTCGAAGCTGAGCCGCCACTGGCCGCCCGGCGGCAGGCTGACGCTGTTGACCAGCCCGGGATCGGCCGGCTCATGCAACTGCATCGAGGCGCCCTGGCCGACCGCTGCCTGACGTACGGCTGCACCGACCTCTGCCGCGGCGAAGGCGGCAAGCCACAGAAGGCAGGCGATGGCGAGCGCCATCGGCCAGGTCGAGCGTCGGCCAGCGGGTGACAAGCGGGGAGTCCCTTCTTTAAAAGAGGATTCAGCGAGGCCGAATATATCACAATTCATCTTTTTATTGAATTTGAAACCCTGCAAATACCCACGAATTGATACTAAAAACCCTCGTTATCAATAAAGCCGGCAATTAAAAACCACAATGAGCGCAAGGAGCACCCTCTTTGCCCGCCCCTCACGCCTGCACAAAGGCCGGGTGGTAGCACACTTCGCCACGGGGCATGGCGGCGCCGAACGAGCGAGCCATGAAGTACTCCGCCGGCACACCGGGCAGCGTCAACCCCGGCTCGGACACGAAGCCGAAACGGCCGTAGAAGCCGGGATCCCCCAGCACCACGCAGCCGGCCGCCCCCATCCCCTTGAGCTGTGCCAGACCCGCATCCATCAGCCGTGAACCCAGCCCCTTGCCGTGCAGCGCAGGAGAGACCGAAATGGGGCCAAGACCATACCAGTGCGGGCTGCCATCACTGATGGTCACCGGCGAGAAACAGAGATGGCCGACCACTTGCCCCGCCTGCTCCGCCACCAGCGACAGGCTGAGCGCCCCGGCCTGGCGCAGGTCGCGCACGATCCGCTGCTCGTTGTGATCGGTATGGGGGGCATTGAGGAATGCGGCCACGGTCACCGCTTCAATGGCGTCGTGATCGGCGCCTGTTTCGGGCCGAATGATGATGTTCATAGGTTTTCTCCGTTTGTTATCTTGCAATGGATGGCCTGATCAGACTGCCTGCAGGCAGCAGATCACATAGCCATAGCTGCCCAGGTGTTGGCGGTGGATGGCCACTTCCCGGCTCAGATCCTGCCAGGCGGGGCTATCCCCCAGCTCGGCACTGTGGCGCGCCAGATTGCGCTCGATGGGGTCCAGATAGTTGTGCCAGGCCCTTTGCGGCAACGGGGTGTGCCACAGGCAGCGATAACCCGCCTCCTGCACCGTTTTGAGCAGGCCCACCAGGGTCTGCATGGCGGGATAATCCCGCTGCCAGAACGCCAGCGCCTCCTCTGGCGGCGTGTCAGTCAGCCACACCAGGTCGCTCAGCACCAGGCTGGCAGCAGGACCGGCAAGGTACGGCCGCCATGCCTGCAAGGCGTTGGCCACCCCTATGGTGTAGGCGCTCCCCTCGGCCCAGATGAGATCGGCGGGGGCAAGGTCTGCCGGCAGCGCCGCCATGTTGGCGCACAGAGTAGTGACATGACTCAGCCCAGCCGCATTGGCGCTGCGGGCCACGGCGGCCAGCGCTTCCTCGTCCAGATCGATGGCCACTATGGTGGCGTCCGTCACCTGTGCCAGCGCCATTGTGGCGGCGCCGCGCCCGCAGCCCATGTCGAGGATCCGGCGAGGCTGGCTGGGCAGCGCGGCAAACTGCTGCTGGGTGAAGAGGCTATCGCCCGGCCCCCAATAGCTCATGCCGTCCAGCAGCAGCTTGAAATCCCGGATGTAGCGCTCATGTTCGTTCATGTCTTTGCTCAGCCACTGCAGGTGGTAACGCTCTTTTTCACTGAATCCCTGCTTCATCACCCAGGCAAAGTAGGCCTGTGGGGCTTGATGCTGCAGTTGCCGCTGCCAGGCCTTGAACTCGTCGCCGGAGTGCGCACGCAAACCGGCGAGATCCGCAAGCAGATCCCGGGCGCGTTGCATCCGCGCCAGCTCTTCATCCAGCTCCCTGACCCGGGCTGCCAGTGTCGCCTGATCCAGCTCTCCCGCCAGGCAGGCGAGGCACTGCTTGAGGCTGAGGCCGCCGGCCTGCAGGGCCTGCACCATCAGCAACCGCTGCAGATCTTCATCGTCGTAGTGGCGATAGCCGTTGGCGGCTCTCGTGCCCGCAATCACCCCCAGCTTCTCGTAATAGAGCAGGGTGGAGCGGGCCAGGCCGCAGCGCCGGGCCAGTTCGGATATTTTCATGACAACCACTCGCTGAAGGGTCTGTGACCCGATGCAGGGAAGCTTAAACTGTGAAGCAATAGACGGGTCAACGGCAAAATCCGGGTTCACACCATAAAAAAACGGCCACCCTGAGGTGGCCGTCATCGGCAGCAAGAGAGACTCGCGGGATCAGAGGCCGGCGGCCTCCAGATGCTCCACCAGCAGCTGCACGCTGCGGTTGCCGCGCCACTCGTTGACATCGAGCCGGTAGACCAGCCGCACCCGTTTCACCGAGGCATCGGGCCAGCGCTGCAAGTCGACGCCAAAGGCGATGGCATCCACCGCGTGGCCGGAATCCGTGGTCAGCATCATCTTGAGGTGCTTCTCCCCCACCAGCCGCTGCTGCACCAGCACGAATTCGCCGTCGAACAGCGGCTCGGGGAAGGCCTGACCCCAGGGGCCGGAGGTGCGGATCAGCTCCGCCAGCTCCAGACTCAGCTCATCGGGCAGCAGCTCGCCATCGGTGAGCAGCACTCCGGTCAACAGCTCAGGGGTCACCAGCTCGCCGATGACCGCCTCAAAGGCCCGGCCGAAGGCCTCGATATTGGCCTTGGGCAGGGTCAGCCCGGCCGCCATGGCGTGGCCGCCAAACTTGCCCATCAAGCCGGGGTGGCGGGTATCGAGCAGTTCCAGCGCATCGCGCAGGTGCACCCCCGGGATGGAGCGCCCGGAGCCCTTGAGCTCGGTTTCGCTGCTCTCGGCAAACGCGATGACCGGGCGGTAGTACTTCTCCTTCACCTTGGAGGCCACCAGCCCCACCACCCCCTGATGCCACTCGTCCCGGTGCAGCACTATGCCCGACGGCACCTCGCCGTCACGAAAACGGATCTGCTCCAGAGTGGCGAGCGCCTCCTGCTGCATCCCCTGCTCGATCTCCTTGCGCTCCTGGTTGAGGCTGTCCATTTCGGAAGCGAGCTGGCGCGCCAGGTTGATGTCGTCGCTCAGCAGGCAGGCTACCCCGAGCGACATGTCGTCGAGCCGGCCCACCGCGTTGAGGCGCGGCCCCAGCGCAAAGCCGAGATCGGCGGCGCACAGGCGACGACCGTCGCGGCCCGACACGTCCACCAGCGCCTGGATGCCGGGGCGGCAACGCCCGGCCCGGATCCGCTGCAAACCCTGATGAACCAGGATGCGGTTGTTGCCATCCAGTGCTACCACGTCGGCCACGGTGCCAAGCGCCACCAGATCCAGGTAATCCGCCACGTTGGGTGCGCGCAGCCCCTGGCGCTCATACCAGCCGCTCTGGCGCAGATGGGTGTTGAGGGCCGCCATCAGATAGAAGGCGACCCCGACCCCGGCCAGCGACTTGGAGGGGAAGTCGCAGCCATGCTGGTTGGGGTTCACTATCGCGTCGGCGTCAGGCAGCTCCTGGCCCGGCAAATGGTGATCGGTAACCAGTACCTGCATGCCGGCCGCCTTGGCCGCCGCCACCCCGGCGATGCTGGAGATGCCGTTGTCCACCGTGATCAGGAACTCGGCGCCGCGGGCTACCGCCAGCTCGACGATCTCCGGGGTGAGGCCATAACCGAACTCGAAGCGGTTGGGCACCAGAAAATCGATGTGACGACCGCCCATGGCGCGCAGGGCCAGCACGCACAGCGCCGAGCTGGTGGCGCCGTCGCAGTCAAAGTCACCGACGATGAGAATGCGTTTTTGCGCCGTCAGCGCCTCGGCCAGCAGTGGCACCGCCTGCGCCATGCCGAACAGACGCTGAGGCGGCAGCAGCTGGCTGGCGCTGCGCTCGAGCAGAGCGGGATCTTCAACCCCGCGGCTGGCGAAGATTTGACGAAGCAGCGGGTGCAGGGTGGCGGGCAGATGGGAATCATCAACTCGCGGACGACGACGGATTTGCAGGGGCATTGATGTGATCCAGTATCTTGAGCAGTTGTTCAGGGCTCTGATAACCGCGCACCAGGTCGCCATTTGGCAGGACCCAGCTCGGCAGCGCCTTGATCCCGAGCCACTGGCTCAGGCCGATATGATGGGCAAGGATCTCATTACAGCCGGTCTCAGGCAAACGATCACTGAGATCCAGTGCGCCGAACTGCCGGGGATCGCACCAGCGCGCCTGCGCCTCGGCCAGATCGGCAAAGGTGCCGAGCACCGGCAGCAGCTGCACGCTGACCCCCCTCGCCTGCAGGACCGGCAACTCTGCCAGGGTGGTGCGACAGCTGCTGCAGGCGAGATCGGTGAACAGGGTGACGCGATGGCGCTCCTGCTCGGCCCGCAGCTGTACCCGCCGCTCGCCGATCTGGGCCAGGGCCAGTTGCCGCTGCTGACGCAGCCCCAGCATGGTGAGGTTTTTCATGTCGTGGGCCAGATCCAGCATGGTGCCCTGCAGCACATAGTCGCCCCTGGCATCGGTATAGAGCAGCCCCTGGGCGGTGCCCAGCATGTAGAGACCGGGCATGGGGGTCTCGTCCACCAGATAGACCTGTACCCCGAGCCGTTGCTCTATGGTCTGCTTCAACAGTTGGGGATCCATCCCCGCGCTGGCGGCAAAAGAGCCCAGCAGCATCATTCCCAGCAGTAAATATTTCACTCTTTTACTCACTTGGCATGAACGAATGGACTCACAAGGTAACTCAGTGAATATTCTCTCCTCAACCGCTTAATTACCGATTGATTAATAGCGAGGGCCGCAAAAAAATCCCGATCTGACAGGTTGCCAATCGGGCAAAGGCCCAGCAAGCTAACCGGGACGACAGGAAACACGACGGTCATCCTCTGTTTTCCTGAAGCTTTAATTATTCAAATACCGGTGCGGCGCTGGCCGTACCCTGCCCATTTTTGGAGGGGAAAATGAGTCTGATTCAAGAGTTCAAGGCCTTTGCGTCCAGAGGCAACGTGATCGACATGGCGGTCGGTATCATCATTGGTGCCGCCTTCGGCAAGATAGTCTCCTCCTTCGTTGGAGACGTGATCATGCCGCCCATCGGCCTGATCCTGGGGGGCGTGGACTTCAGCGACCTCGCCGTGACCCTGAAGGCCGCCGAGGGAAGCACCCCGGCCGTGGTCATCGCCTACGGCAAGTTCATCCAGACCATCATCGACTTCCTGATCATCTCCTTCGCCATCTTCATGGGGCTGAAGGCCATCAACACCCTCAAGCGCAAGCAGGAAGAGGAAGCGGCCCCGGCCGGCCCGACCAAGGATCAGGAGCTGCTGACCGAGATCCGCGATCTGCTCAAATCCCAGCAGGGAAAATAAGCGCCAGCTCCTGTCGTGTATTCGAAAAAAACCGCCTTCTGGCGGTTTTTTGTTGCCGGTCAGGCGCGCGGATGGTGCTGGCCGTGCAGCGCCTTGAGCCGCTCGTTGGCCACGTGGGTGTAGATCTGGGTGGTGGAGAGATCCGCGTGACCCAGCAGCATCTGCACTACCCGCAGATCGGCGCCGTGGTTGAGCAGATGGGTGGCGAAGGCGTGACGCAGGGTGTGGGGGGAGAGCTCGCCCTGGATGCCGGCGCGCTGGGCATAGAGCTTGATGCGGTGCCAGAAGGTCTGACGGGTCATCATGCGCGCCTGCTTGGAAGGGAACACCACGTCCGAGCTGGTGCCGCCGAGCAGCAGGGTACGCGCCTCCCGGTAGTAGCGCTCCAGCCAGTGCACCGCCTCCTCCCCCATGGGCACCAGTCGCTCCTTGTTGCCCTTGCCGACCACCCGCACCAACCCCTGGCGCAGGCTGACATGCTCGGCGGTCAGCCCCACCAGCTCGGAGACCCGCAGCCCGGTGGCGTAGAGCAGCTCGAGCATCGCCTTGTCCCGCAGCTCCAGCGGCTCGTCCACCAGCGGCGCTTGCAGCAGCGCTTCCACCTCGGCTTCGCTGAGATCCGATGGCAACTTCTTGGGCAGCTTGGGCCCCTCCAGCAGCACGGTGGGGTCGTCGCTGCGCAGCTTCTCCCGGTTGAGATACTGGTAGAAACGGCGCAGGGCCGACAGGAAGCGGGCCGTGCTGCTGGCCGCAAACTGCTGGTCCACCCGCCAGGCGAGATAGTGCTGGATGTCGTCCAGCCCCGCCAGCAGCAGGGAGCCGCCCTGCTCGTCGAGCCAAAGGGAGAACTTTTCCAGATCGGTGCGATAGGAGCTGACCGTGTTGTCGGAGAGGCCCCGCTCCAGCCAGAGGGCGTCCAGAAACGGCTCGATCAGGGGATGGGATTCAGACTTGCTCATGGTACGCCGCGCTCAGGGGAAACATGGCCCATTGTAACGTGCCGACCCACCGCGGCCGCAAGTTGCCGTTGTCCATCGCCCGCCAGGCGGTGAAGCGCGCCGGGCAATCTGCTAGACTGACGCCCTCCCCCGGGCGCCACCCTGCGGTTGCCCGCTCCCATTGCCGACTGCGATCAAGAGAAGAGCGATGAAGATAGGTTTGTTTTACGGCTCTACCACCTGCTACACCGAGATGGCCGCCGAGAAGATCCGCGCCCTCATTGGCCCCGAGCTGGTCGATCTCCACAACATCAAGGATGTGCCCCTCACCCTCATGCAGGAGTACGATATCCTGATCCTGGGCATCTCCACCTGGGACTTCGGCGAGCTGCAGGAAGACTGGGAATCCCGCTGGGAAGACATTCAGGATGTCGAGCTGGAAGGTCGCATCATCGCCCTGTTCGGCCTTGGCGATCAGCTGGGTTACGGCGAATGGTATCAGGATGCCCTCGGCCTGCTGCACGATCAGCTGGTCCCCAAGGGAGTCAAGCTGGTGGGCTACTGGCCCAACGAGGGGTACGAGTTCGATGCCTCCAAGGCGCTGATCGACGATGGCCGTCACTTCGTCGGGCTGGCGCTCGACGACGCCAATCAGTACGACCAGACCGAATCCCGCATCGAGCAATGGGTCGACCAGATCCTGAGCGAGATCCACGAGCTGCTCTGATCTTGCCGGTTTGACGATGGCCGCCATCTTGCGTCGGCTAGGTTCTCGACGACGCCAGCCAATAGGACCAGACCGACCCCGCATTGAGCAATGGGTCGACCAGATCCTGAGCGAGATCCACGAGCTGCTCTGACGCAGGGTTGCCTGACACCAGTGGCGATGGCCCCCAGCCATCGCCCTCTCCCCGCATGGCATGACGAAAAAGACCTGGAAAGGCCCCCTTGAACAAACGTCAACGGCGACGCCTCCCTGACTACCGGCGGCCGGGTTTCGGGCTGCCGGGCGCATAAATCGCTCCGATTTTCTCAATCGGTATCATCGCATGACGCTATAGCGACTTTTTTGTGCTGGTCTGCAACAATGGAAACGGTACCCCATAACAATCACAGCCGGGTATCGGAAGCAAACGGACAGACCAGAATAAGGAAATTCTATGACCCCATTCTCCCTGTTGGCCCCCGCCATCGCCCGCGACGTGCTCGATCACGCGCTGGCGCTGGGTGCCGACTTCGCCGAGCTGTTTGTGGAGCGCAAGCGCCGCAGCCAGCTCAGCCTGCTCTCCAGCCAGATAGAAAACATCAGCGGTGGCCTCGATTTCGGCATCGGCGTGCGCCTGTGCTACGGCCACAAGGTGCTCTATGGCTACACCAACCTGGCCAGCCGCGATGAGCTCTTGCGCATCGTCAGCCTGCTGGCGGCCAAGGACCGGCGTGACCCCGTGGTGACCGCCACCGCCTTCGATTTCAGTCGCCTGAGCGATCGCAACCCGGTGGCCTTGCCGCTGTCGGCCGACAAGCTGCTGGAACAGAAGATCGCCTACCTGCACGCCATGGATGCCGCGGCCCGCGCCGAGAGCACCAAGGTGAGCCAGTTTGCCGGCAACGTGCTGGGCTGGGAGCAGGAGGTGGAGATCTTCAACAGCGAAGGGGTGCAGGTGAGCGATCGCCGCCACTACAACCGCATCATGGCCCAGACCATCGCCGCCCTTGGCAGCGAACAGAGCGTAGGTTACGAAGCCCCCGGCGCCATGATGGGCTGGGAACACGCCGCCAGTGTCGATCCCCGCGAGCTGGCCCTCACCGCCACCCGCCAGGCGCTGGTGAAACTGGGCGCAGCCCCCTGCCCGAGCGGCAAGCTGCCGGTCATCATGGAGAGCGGCTTTGGCGGCGTCATCTTCCACGAGGCATGCGGCCACCTGCTGGAGACCACCTCGGTGGCCAAGAAGGCCTCGGTGTTCCACGACAAGATGGGCCAGCTCATCGCCAATCCGGCGGTCAGCGCGGTGGACGAGGGGCTGCAAGGCAACGCCTGGGGCTCCATCAACGTCGATGACGAGGGGATGGCAACCCAGCACACCCAGCTCATCAAGGATGGCGTGCTCACCGGCTTCCTGGTGGACCGGATGGGGGCCCTGCGTACCGGCTACGCCCGTACCGGCTCCGGGCGCCGCGAATCCTACAAGTTCGCGCCAGCCTCGCGCATGCGCAACACCTACATAGAGCCGGGCCATCACAGCCTGGACGAGATGCTGGCAACCGTGGAGCACGGCATCTATGCCAAGCGGATGGGGGGTGGCTCGGTGCAGCCCGGCACCGGCGAGTTCAACTTCAACGTGCAGGAGGCCTACCTCATCGAGGGGGGCAAGATCACCCGGCCGCTCAAGTCGGCCACCCTGATCGGCACCGGCCCGCAGGTATTGAAGGAGATCTCCATGGTGGGGCGCGATCTGGCTCTCTCCGCCGGCATGTGCGGCTCAGTCTCAGGCTCCATTCCCGCCTCGGTCGGCCAGCCACCACTCAAGGTTGACAATATCCTGGTCGGAGGGAACGCCTGATGAGCCAACTCGACATGAACCAACTGCTTGCCCGCCTGCTGGACCAGGTCGCCGATCTCGGTGCCGAGGCCGACATCATCGCCAACCAGGACAAGGCCTTCTCCCTCAAGGCCGACAAGGGCGAGCTCAGCGAATACAAGGTCACCAGCAGCCAGCAGATCGGCATTCGGCTGATAAAAGAGGGCCGGGTCGGCATCGCCTATTCGGAGTCCCTCGACGAGTCGGCGCTGGCCGCCATGCTGCAGGATGCGCTGGATGCCAGCCGCTTCGCCAAGGTGGACCCGGATCAGACCATCGCCGTGCAGCAGAGCCGGCTCACCACCGACTGCGCCGAGATCAATCAGCCCGACACCACCCCCGTGGAGGAGAAGATTGCCCTGGCCCTGCGCCTCGAGTCGGACATGCTGGCGCTGCCGGACGTGACCGGCGCCCCCTACAACAGTTTCTTCGAGGGAGAGGGCCGGCTGTGGCTTGCCAACAGCCAGGGCAGCCTCTGCCAGCATCAGGCGTTCAGCGTCGGCTGCTACAGCTCCGCCCTCATCGAGCGCGACGGCCGTCAGTCCATGTTCTCCCAGGGGCAGTATGAGCGCCGCTTCGATGCGCTGGACAGCCAGACCCTGATCCGCCAGATCCACGCCGTGGCCGACGGCCTGCTGGCGGGAGACGCGGTGCCGAGCGGCCACTACAGCGCCATCTTCGACACCAATGCTCTGGCCAGCCTGTTCGGCTGCTTCCAGGCCGCGCTGTCAGGCAAGTGGGCCCAGCAGGGGATCAACCCCTGGCGCGACAAGCTGGGCCAGTCGGTGGCCTCCCGCTGGCTCACCCTGGAGAGCCGGGCCTATATGCCGGGCGGCATGCACATCAAGGCCTTCGATGGCGAGGGTGCCCCCACCCGGGATCTGCTGCTGATCGGCGAAGGGGAGCTCAAGACCCTGCTGCACAACAGCGCCACCGGCCACCACTTCGGCCTGGCCAGCAACGGCTCGGCGGCGCGCAGCGCCCGCAGTGCGCTGGATGTCAGCCCGCGCCACCTGGTGTTCGGGCTCGGCCCCCACAGCGAGGCCGAGGCGCAAGGCGGCGAGTACCTGGAGCTGGTCAAGCTGGACGGCCTGCACTCCGGCGCCGATGCGGTGAGCGGCGACTTCTCGTTCGGTGCCTCCGGCTTCCTGTGCCGGGATGGCGTGCGGGTGGCGCCGGTGCGCGGCATCACGGTGGCGGGCAACTTCTATCGCCTGCTGGGTGAGCTGGAAGCGGTCGCCAACGTGTTGCACCACGACGATGGCAAGAGCGTCTATGCGCCTCTTATCCGCTTCGGCGGGCTGAGCATTGCAGGCAAGTAGCCGCCGATGGATGACCAGAAGCATCATGCTCCTCCATTCGTCCGCTTCGGCGGGCTGAGCATTGCAGGCAAGTAGCCACCGATAGATGACCAGGGGCATCATGCTCCTCCATTCGTCCGCTTCGGCGGCTGAGCATTGCAGGCAAGTAGCCGCCGATGGATGACCAGGAGCATCATGCTCCTCCATTCATCCGCTTCGGCGGGCTGAGCATTGCAGGCAAGTAACTGTATATCGAGGGGAAAAAACCTCCAGCCCCCCACCCGAAAGCGGCGCCATCCGGCGCCGCTTTTTAGCTCTGGCGCCCCTCATGGGCTGCTCCTAACCTCTAGGAAGCTGCCTGCGAGCTGCCGCGAGAGGCCGTCAGCAAGGAACAGCGCCGCCGGTCGCATCGGCCGGAACATGCTGGAGATAACCAAGATGGACAATACCCTGGTCTGGGCCGACATTCCGACACGGGATCTGGATCGCGCCATGGCCTTCTACTCGGCCCTGCTCGACGTGCCGGTCACGCCGATACAGGAGGAGATCCGCTTCGCCATGCTGCGCCACGATGGCAACAACGCGGCGGCCTGTCTCGGCCCCATGGACAAGTACCACCAGCCGGGGCACACGGGCCCCCTCATCTACCTCGCCCTTGGCCAGCGCCTGCAGGAGGCTGAACAGCTGGTGCCCAAGATCGGCGGACGGGTGCTCGAACCCTTGCACAGCATCGGCAGCGGCCATGGCTCCCGGGTCATCATCGAAGATACCGAGGGCAACTGGCTGGCCCTCTATGCCCCTCCCACCAGCTGATAACCGATGGCTGTGCCAGAAACAACAACGGCGACCTCATGGTCGCCGTTGTGCATTAGCCAGTCTCCCCGGTCATCAGACCTGCGGGTTGAGACGGGTCGGCATGCCGGTACGCTGTTCCAGCACCTGCTTGACCACATTGGAGTCGCTGTCCATGTGGGCGATGAAGCGGGTGGTGGCCTGGGTCATGGGCAGCGGCACGGAGGCGGTGGAGTTGAACTCCTCCTCGTTGCGTGACAGCGGCTCGTGCACTTCCATGTAGCGACCGCCATCCGGCTCGACCGTGGTCTTGACCGGCTGGTTGACGAACTGGACGCGAGTACCGACCGGCACGTTGTCGAACAGATACTTGATGTCGTCGGCGCGCAGACGCACGCAACCGCTGCTCACCCGCAGACCGATGCCGAAGGTGGCGTTGGTGCCGTGAATGGCGTACAGGTTGCCAATGTAGAGCGCGTGCAGACCCATGGGGTTGTCCGGGCCGGCCGGCCAGACCGCTGGCAGGGTCTTGCCCTGGGCGGCGTAGCGGCGACGGATGTTTTCAGTCGGGGTCCAGGTCGGGTTGGCGCGCTTGCGCTCCACCTTGGTGATCCAGTTCTCCGGGGTGTTGACCCCCAGCTGGCCGATGCCGATGGGCAGCACCTGCACCACGTTCTTGCCTTTCGGGTAGTAGTAGAGACGCATCTCCGCCACGTTGATGACGATCCCTTCGCGGGGAGCGTTGGGCAGGATCAGCTGATGGGGGATGACCAGTTTGCTGCCCGCCTTGGGCAGGTAGGGGTCGACACCCGGGTTGGCTTCCATGATGTTGGTCAGACCCAACTGGAAGTCGGAGGCGATCTGCTCCAGCGGACGATTGTCCGCGGGTACCACGTACTCCTGGTTCTCACCGATCAGACGGCTGTTGGCTGCAGGCAGCTGGTATTCAACGGCGGCGGCCTGCTGGCTGACCAGCGCCAGAGTACATAAAAGAGCCGAAGCGGCAGTGCGAAGGGGATTCATAAAATTCCTGTGTGGTTTCCTGTACCAAGTTGGCCGACGGCCATTTCATCCTCGGTCTGACCCGTGACGAGTCACCTTGCGTCCGAGGTCGATTACCGAGCGCGCATTCTTTCCTGAGTCGGCCAAAAATTCAACGTCGGGATCGCTCTTTTTGCATGAAAAAGCGCATCCGGCGCCGCTGACGCCGCCTCTTGTCACCCTGGCAACCCTAGCAGCCACAAACTGAGCGCAAGCTGAACAACAGGGAGGCCATCGAGCCCCCCTGTTTCATCACGGGATCACCCTTGCCCGCCGAGCAGAGCCGCCACCGTCCCCGCGATGGCGGCGCGGGCATCGAGCGTGGCCATCTCGTCGGCCAGCAGCCGGGCCCTGGCCCGATAGCGCGGCTCGTGCACCAGCTTGCGCACCGCCGCGGCCACCGCGTCCGCCGTCGGCTCGTTGCTGTGCAGATTGATGCCGGCACCGCTCCACGCCACCCGGGTGGCCACCTCAGCCTTGTCCTCCCCGGTGCCCGCCACCACCAGCGGCACCCCGTGCGCCAGCGCGGCCTGTACCGAGCCATAACCACCGTTGGTCACCAGCACGGCGGCGCGGGGCAGCGCCAGCTCGAACGGCACGTGTTCGGTGACGATGGCGTTGGCCGGGACGGCGGTGCCGAGCCGCGCCGGATCCCGCCCGCCGGTGGTCAGCAGCAGTTGCAGCTCGTCGCCAGCCAGCCCCTGCATGGCCGGCAGCAGCAACTGCCCCAGATCCACGTTGGCCAGGGTGCCCTGGCTGACGATGACCAGCGGCCGCTCATCGAGCCGCTCCCACCAGGGCGGCGGCGTCAGCGCAATCCGGGGTGGCAGCAGCGGGCCGACATAACGGATCACCCCCTCCAGCTCCGGCCGCTCGTATTCAAAGCCGGCGCAGGAGAGCTGCAAAAAGGCATCGGGGGCCGTCACCATGACATCAGTGAAGGGAGCCGTCAGCGGCGGCGCCCCCGCCTCGGCCAGTGCGGCATCGAAGCTCTGCTGAACCTCCCTTTGCAGTTGCCGGGTAGGCTCATCGAGCCAGGGCTGCTCGCCAAGGGAGCGGCGCAGCTCGGGGGGGATGCGCGGGCCGTAGAAGATGGCGTCCGGACTCGAGAAGGAGACCGGGTTCACCCCCAGCATCAGGATGGGAAGGCGCCGCCCGTCCCCCTGTTGCAACAGCGGCAGCACGCCGTAGAAGCCGTTCTCCACCAGCAGCAGATCCACCCCCTCCGCCGCGATCAGCGCCCGCAGATGACTGTCGTGCTGCGCCATGGGGGCGGCAAAAAAGCGCCTGAGCGCCAGCGCCATCTGAGCGGTGCCGCTCAGGCTGGCCCGCTCGGGAAAATGCCGCTCCAGCGCCCGGTAGTCAAAGTCCAGCTCGAGGGCGAAGGGCACGAATTCGGCGCCGGCTTCGCGGATGCGCTGCTCGAACAGGGCGCCGCACAGCATCAGCACTCGATGCCCCTCCTCCACCAGCAGACGGGCCGCCGCCAGCATGGGATTGACGTGGCCCGGGGTGGCGGTGGCCGCCAGCAAAATGGTCGCCATCACGCCGCCCCTTGCGGCGCCAGCGCCGGGTTGAGACAGACCGGACTGGCCTGGATGTGAACCCGCTGGATGTGGCGGGCCGAGCGGGCGGTGAACCCCTCACGACCGTGCAGCAGACCGAGGTTGTCGGCGATCACCACGTCTCCCCCTTGCCACTGGTGGGCATAGAAGTAGCGCGGATCGTAGAGCCGCTGGTGCAGATCCTGCAGGAAGGCGGCCTGCTCGGCCGGTGCCACCCCCTCGATCTCGAGGGCATGCTGGTTGAGAAAACGCCCCCCCTCGCGCGGCGGCTCGTTGTAGCGCAGCACCGTCTCGCCGCTCACCGGGTGGGGCACCAGCAGTGGCGAGCGCACCTGGCCGCCGTAGTGCACCACCTGCTTGATGCGATAGGTGATGTGCACCCGCTCCCAGCGGGCCAGCCGCTCGCCGTCGAGCTCGGTGAGCAATTGGCGGGTATTGATGAAGGTGGTGCGCCCCCCTTCGTCCACCGCCGGCGCGTGCACGCAGTGAAACAGCTGGAACTCGGGCAGGGTCGGCTTGTACATGCCGTCCCAGTGCAGCGGCACATAGCTGGAGTCGAAGATGTGGTCGGTGGCGTTCTCGTGCTCTTTCACATCCAGCACGGCGCCGAACGGCCACATCATGATCTCGCCCCACGCCTCGCCGTAGCGGGTCAGCCGCTCGGGATCGGTGAAGCCGGTCTCGAACCCGCGCAGGATCAGCACACCGTGGCGGCGGGCCAGTTCGCGCAGCGCCTCGATAGCCAGGCTCTGCACCGGCTGGGCGTTGCGGACCGGTTCAATCAGCAGGCCGAACGGGGCCTGTGGCAGGATGCGGCAGCGCTCGCCGCCGAGGGTAACGATGGATGCAGTCATGGGAAACTCCTCAGGCAGCGGCCTGCTTGCCGTTGATCAGGTAGTGGCTCGGACGGCCGTGGATATGAACCAGCTCATGCTCCATCGCCAGCACGTCGCGCCGCTTCATCAGCACGAACTGGCCATCCAGGTTGGCCGCCACCCCGTGCCAGGGGGTGAGCCAGTCATCCCGGGTCGGCAGCATGTGGATGCCCATCTTCAGGCTGTGGCTCGCCTGGGGGTGGATGGAGAGGCGGATCGCCTCGGGGAAGCGCTCCGCCAGCAGGTTGCCCCAGGCACGGCTGCGCTGGATCACCGCATGGGTGCGCGCCTTGGCATCCCGCTGCAGCGCCGTGTTGGAGAGCGGGGTATCCGGCAGCTGGCTGTCTTCATAGAGGAAGCGGGTCATGGCGCGATAGAGGCGAATTCCCTCCTCGGTGCTTCTCACCTCTTCCGTGATCTGTGCCAGCGGCTCCGCATAGCGTTCGACCAGCTGTTCGCGCAGGGTGTCGAAGTCGCGGCTGGCGCAAAACTCGGCCATGCCCGCCACCATCCCTAGGTGGAAGACCCCGAGGTGAGTCGCCCCCAGCTCCAGGATCAACTGCTCGATATGGGCCTGATAGGCGTCGATGGCCGGGTCCGCCACCCGGATGAGGTCACCGAACACGTGGCCGTCCGAGCAGATGAGGATCCGCATGCCGGGCGCATAGTGCAGCTGGATGCGCTGGCAGAGGTGGTTGAGAAAGCTGAGGGAGAGCCGCTCAGCCATGTCCGGCAGGGTGCCCAGCACCTTGTTCGGATTGGGCGACTTGGTGGGGAAGGCAGGCAGCACGCAGGTGATGGTCTCGCCCCGCTCGATGAAGGCCTGCAGACGGGGGATCTGGATGGCGGCCACCTCTGCTTCCTCCTGCTGCCGATCCAGAATGGGATCGGGGAAGCGGCGGCGATAAGGCAACAGCTCGGCAAATATATTTTGGGCAATATGATGGGAAGATAAACCACTCATTATTCCGGCTCCTTTGGCAGGATTAAAATCAATAAAGATGACTATTTATCAATGCGTCCAGTCTCTGTCGTTATTATTTTTGTATCCGTTTGCTACCCAAACGAATCGAGAGGGGACAGTAGCCGAGATGAAGTCAGGCTATCAATTCGCCATTGATGTAAACAGATTCAACCCGCAGCGAATAATCTATTTCGCATAAGCTAAGTTGAACTATACATATGAATAAAAACAGATTTTATTTAAATTGATGCGTATCAAATATCACCAATCAGAAAAGTTCCCCAACCGCTTTATTATTCAGTCACAAATTGACTCGTGGATTATTTAGCACAACTTAATAGTGATATTTTTTCATGGCGGCAATCCTGACCATTTCGCTGTAAATATCGCAAATAATTATCCAGCTACATATTAAGCAGACGAACGGAGTGCAGCCACCGCCGCGCAAGAGGGGGAATGACCGGGCGAAATGACGCGTCGCAGATCTGCTGCGCCATCGCCATACGCTTTCATGGTGGCGGCCCCGACCGGGGCCGCAATGGTGTGCAAAGAGCGCCTAAGCGCTCCCTAGGTAGTCGAGGGCCGCCTGCCAGCCCATCTGGTAACCCTGCTCCAGCCGCCCCCGGTCGGTGGTCATGCGGCCGACCCGAAAACCCGCCGGCGGCACTATGACCCGGATGCGGCAATCGGCCGGCGGCTGGCGGATGAAGTCGATGGCATCGTTGTAGCTTTGATGACGCGACAGGCTGGCGCGAGCCAGGGCCGGCGTCTCGCGCAGCAGGTAGCGATGCAGGGCGGGCAGACGCGGCGCCCGCTTGCGATAGCCCAGCGGCCGGGAGAGCACCACAGTGATGTCGCGCGCCCCCTGTTCATAGGCGTGGCGCACCGGAATGGAGTCGGCCACCCCGCCATCCGTCATGGCCTCCCCGTCGATGCGCACGAAATCCCGGTAGACCAGCGGCACCGAGCAGGAGGCCTTGATCTGCTGCTCCAGCTCGGCGGCATTGGCCTTGAGGTAGGCGGCCTGGCCGTCCGCGACCCGGGTGGTCACCACGGTCAGCGGCACCGGGTTGGCGGCAAAGCGCGCCAGATCGAGCCGGCACTCGCGGATGGTGATCGCCCACAGCCAGTCGAGATCGAGCCAGTGGCCGCCGCGCAAGAACTTGGCCAGGTTGATGAACTCGGGGCGGCAGGAGTAGTCGGTGATGACGTTGTGGTTGCGCCCCTGCTGACCGGCCAGAAAGGCCGCCAGATTGACCGCCCCGGCCGATACCCCGATGCAGTGATCAAACGCCGTGCGGCCCTTGGCCAGAAACGCATCCAGCACCCCGGCGGCGAAAATGCCGCGCATGGCGCCCCCCTCGACCACCAGGGCCGTCTGTCGCCGACTCATCTCGCCTCCCCGTTTTGCTCTGTGAATGGTCTCACACTTTGGCCCATTCAGAGCCCGACTGTCGGCCGGGATCCCTATAATGGGCACGCCTTCGCTCCCCATGAGCAAGGTATAACTTATTGATGCTACGGAATATTACAATGAAAAATATCAGCAAATCCCTACTGGCCGCTGCCATTTCCCTCGGATTGATGGCAGGCTGTAACAGCCAAAATGACTCCGAGACCCCGACTCCCATGGTTCGCTTCGCTACCTTCAACCTCTCCTTCGATCGCACCGCCGCCGGCATGCTGGCCGGTGAACTGGCCCTCAGTCGCACCGAGCAGGATGCCCTGCTGGCGCGCCTCGCCGACGGCACCTTGAGCGGCGCCGAGAAGACCAAGGCCCTCGACGTGCAGCAGATCCGCAACATCGCCGAAATCATCCAGCGCACCCGGCCGGATGTGTTCCTGCTCAACGAATTCGACAATGACGGCAAGGGCAGCGACACCACGGACCTCAAAGCCTTCAACGACAACTACCTGGCCCACGCCCAGCACGACGAGGTAAAGGCCATCAGCTACCCGGTGCTGCAGAACTTCGCCACCAACACCGGCCTGATGAGCGGCCATGACCTCAACCTGGACGGCAAGGTCAACAACGGGCCGGACGACGCCTGGGGCTTTGGCAACTACCACGGCCAGTACGCCTTCGCCGTGATGTCCCAGTACCCCATCGATACCAAGCAGATCCGTACCTTCCAGAAATTCAAGTGGAAGGACATGCCGGGCGAAGTGAACCCCGTCATCGACGACTGCAACAATGCCAAGGCGCCGATCCCGGCCGGCCGCCAGTGCGGCGATGCCTGGTATGACGACGCAGCCTGGCAGGCCTTCCCGCTCTCGTCCAAGAACCACGCCGACGTGCCGGTGCGCATCAAGCGCGGCAACAAGGAGGAGGTGATCCACTTCCTCATCTCCCACCCGACTCCGCCCATCTTCGGCAACGCGGCGCGCCACAACGTCAAGCACAACCGGGCCGAAATCGCCTTCTGGCAGGATTACGTGGAGACCGCCAGCTACATGGTGGATGACGCCGGCAAGGCCGGTGGCCTGCCCGCGGGCGCCAAGTTCGTCATCGCCGGTGATCTCAACGCCGATCCCCAGATTGGCGATGGGGATCTCACCGCCATTCAGGATCTGCACAACCATGCGCTGGTCAATCAGGCCGTCACCAACGGCGCCCTGATCCCGGTCAGCCAGGGCGGCCCCGAGTGCCTCGCCAGCCAGCCGGATCAGTGCAAGCGCAACAACAACCGCCCCACCCCGGAGCGCATCACCAGCAGCAGCGGCCTGCAGCTTGACCACGTGCTGCCCTCCGCCAACCTGAACGCGGTTGCCTCCGGCGTGTTCTGGCCAGCCAGCTTCGAGCCGGGCTACCACCTGGTGTATGACGCCAAGCTCGGCATCGCCAAGGGAGTCAGCTCGGATCACCGCCTAGTGTGGGTCGACTTCAAACTGTGACAGTGACGCAGAGCAGATAAGCAACGGGGCCCGCAGGCCCCGTTTTCATTGGATCGTCATACCAGCTTCTCCACCCGGGCCGGCAGCCCCTGGCGCGCCGACGAGCCGATGGCCCAGTCCACCAGGGGGTAGCGGCCATGGCGGCTGGGATCCAGCACCGCTAGATCGTTGAGGTTGACCCCGGCTCCGCGCAGCGGATTGGCAACCACTTTCTGGCCGTCTATCCAGTGTTCCCGCGCCCCCAGCTCCTTGTGGCCGAAGCCGTGCTCGATGGCGATGGCATCGGCCTGCACCCCGGCCACGCACTCGGCCACCCCGATCACGCTGCCATCCGGGGTGCTGACCCGCACCCTGTCCCCGCTCTCGATGCCCAGCTGCGCCGCCGTCTGCGCATTGAGCCGCACCCGGTTGCTGGGGTTCACCTGGCGCAGGCGATCCGAGCCGATGCTCATGGAGCTCATGGTGTGGGACTTGTAGCTGGTGAGCAGCAGCGGCCACTGGGCCGGCTTGAACGCCTCATTGAGCGGCGTGCCGTCCGCCAGCTGGGGGCGGAAGAAGCGCGGTGTGCCACTCAGGAACTGCCCGCTCTGGCTGTGACGGCGGCTGCCCACCTCGGGGTTCCACAACATCAGCGGCTTGGGCCAGCGCTTGCTCGGCTGACCGGCTGCATCGCGCCCCTTGGCCGCCGGCTCGAAGCGCCCGCCACGGGCGAAGAGGTAGGCGGCGCGACCCGCCTCCTCCGCGCTCAGGGTGGCATTCAACACCGGCAGGATGCGCTCTACTCCGGACCAGGCGAGATCCTCGAGACCTATGGCGGGCACCGGCTCGCCGAGATAGGCAACGTTGGCCGCCCCGTAGAGGGAGAAGTCCGCCGCCCGGTTCAAGCCGTGCAACTTGCCGTCCGCCCCTTTGAGCGCCCCCTCGCCAAAGCCCGGCAACCCCAGCCGTTTGGCCACCGCGATAAAGAAGGACTCCATGCAGACCGGATCTCCCTCGGCGGTCTTGGCGACACGGGGCTCCACGATGGGCCAGCGACCGGTGGAGACCTTGGTCATCACCCCGTGCCAGGCGGTGGCCCAGCCCCAGGATTCGTAGGTGAGGGTATCCGGCACTAGGTAGTCCGACAGCGCCGACGACTCGTTGATGAAGCTGTCGATGCTGACCACAAGGGGCAGCACGGCAGGATCCTTGAGCTCTTCGCCGATGGCCTTGCTGAGCCCGGCCTGGCCGTAGAGGGGGTTGCCCATGTGGTTGATCCAGGCCTTGAGCCGGTAGGGGTAGCCGTTCACCGCCGCAGTCAGGTGTTCGCCGAGCAATGGGCCGGAGATGGGGAACCAGGGCTCCTGCGCCGGATAGGGATTCTGGCCCGCCTCGCGCTTGCGCCGATATTCGGAAGTTTTCTCGTAGGGGAACTTGGAGCGCGACAGGAAAACCCCGGCGGGCTTGACCATGCCGGGGAAGCTCGCCAGATCGTAGCGCGGCCCCGCCCCGAAGGGATCGAACTTGCCGCCGCTCGCCACGGCGCCGCCCCGGGCGTTGAGGTTCCCAATCATGACGTTGAGCATCATGATGGCCCAGGCCGAGTAGAAGCCGTTGGCGCTCATGGTGCCACCGTGGGAGACCACTGCTGCCCGGGTGCCGTGGCTGGTGAACTCCCGCGCCAGCGCCTCGATGTCGGCCACCGGCACGGCGCACTCGGCGCTGTATTGCGCGAGGGAGTGCTCCCGGCACGCCTCGGCCAGCAGCTGGAAGCTGCTCTTGACCGTGAACTCCCCCTTGGGGCCCTGAATGGTGCGATCCACCCAGAGGTTGGCCCGCTCACACTGGTCGGCGGGTCTCGGCTCGCCGCTGCTCGCCTCCTCTACCAGCATGGCGTCCCCCTCTCCATAGGCTTCCCCTTCAAAGGGCAAGCCAAGATCGCTGGCCCGCAGCATCTGACCAAAACGCGGGTGGGACTCGTCGCAGAGCACCAGGTGGCTGGCGTTGCAAAAACCGCGATAGCCGGCTCGCTCGGCGGCAGCGGCATTGGGTGCCGTCAGGAAAGACTCGGCGTAGCGTTGGTTGTCGATGATCCAGCGCAGCATGGCCAGGGCCAGCGCCGAGTCGGTGGCAGGGCGGATGGGCAGCCAGCGGTTGGCGGGGGCGGACGGCATGTTCACCGTGTTGGGCAGGCTGGGGGCCACCACCACGTAGGAGAACGGCTTGCCCGGTCGCGCCCGGTTCGCCGCCAGCTGGCGGGACTGGCGCTTGAAGGGGTTGCCCGATTGCTGGGGCGAGGTGCCCATGAACAGCAGGAAGTCACTCTCGTCCCAGTCCGGTTTGAGGTGGGCGTTCTTCTCCAGATCGTCCAGCAGGGCGCCGGCCCCGACCCGGAACGACAGGCCGCAGTAAGCGCCGTGGTTGGCGAAGTTGCGGGTGCCGAAGCTGTTGAAGGTGAAGCGCTTGATGAAGTGATCTCGCCCCTCGTCCGAGGCGTTGCTCACCAGCAGCTGGTTGGCCTTGGGGCCGTACTCCGGGTTGGCCGGGTCGAGCGGCTCGGCGAGGTTGCGAATGGCCCGCAGCCCCTCAACCTGGCCCTCACCAAACAGATCGCCCCCCTCCACCACCTCGGCCACCAGCTGCTCGAAGGGGATACTCTGCCAGCGGCCGCTGCCACGGGGCCCCACCCGCTTGAGACAACGGGTGACCCGCTGCGGGCTGTCGAGCTGCTCCAGCATGGCGTTGCCCCGCGCGCAGGCGGTGGAGCGCCCGTCCAGCCCCCCTTCCTGGTAGCCACTGGTGGCGAGCAGCGCCTGTTTGAGCGGGGTCTTGAAGTCGATGTGATGGCGGGCGGAGAGGGGGTGATAGGGGTTGCCCAGGATCCGCACTATCTGGTCGCGTTCGTTGTCGATGCGAGCCCGTACTCCGCACAGGGTCCAGCAGCCGAGGCACATGGTGTTGGCAACCCGCTGGGCCGGGTTGGGGTGCAGCTCCCCTCGCTCGTCAACCCGGTACTCCACGGCCAGCGAGTTGCCATGGATGGGATCCCGGGTCGGCTGGCCCGAGCTGCCGGTGGCGAGACCAGTCGCCACCTGCTTGAGGGTGTCGCTGTAACCGGCGACGAACAATCCGGTGCCACCGGCGATGGCAGCGCCCTTGAGAAACTTGCGTTTGCTGTGATCCATCAGAGTGCCTCGCGTGCAAAAGTTGTGGATGCCTTGATGGCGGGGGAAGCAGAGGGGCGCACCAGCTCCGAGAGGGCCACCAGCAGGGCCAGCAGCAGACCGAAGGTACCGAGAATGCCGAGCACACCGGCCGGGCCCCAGGCGATTTCATAGAGGTAGACGCCAGCCCCGTACTTGGGGGCGAGCTGCCCCTGGATCAGCACCAGCCAGCGCAGGCCCCACACCAGGTGTAGCCCCAGCAGCGCCAGCCCCCAGAGTGCCAGGCGGGCAGAGATCCTTGGCCGCAGCAGCATCAGCAGGCTGGCCAGCCCCAGGGTCAGCAACAGCCAGTGGGCCGCCAGCCGCCAGCTCGGATCGAGCCGATAGAGGGCCGCGGCCTCTGCTGCCGAGGCGCCGCCCAACAGGGCCCAGCCCAGCAGGGAGAGCGCCAGCAGGCCTAACGTCCAGCCGCTCTGGCGCAGCAGGGTCGACTCGGTCTGGGCACGCCAGCCCGCCAGCAAGCGGTTGAGCAGCAGCAGGGCACTCTGGGCCCCCAGCACGGCGCTCAGGGTCAGCAGCCAGGGCAACCAGGGGGTATGCCAGAGCGGGCGCGCCGCCACCGCCATGGTCTCAAGCCCGGTGTAGAGGGCGATGCTGAGCCCGCTCAGGGCGGCCAGCAAAGAGAGGGGCCGCAGCCAAACGTGCCCCGACCAGCTTCCCAGGCAGAGCAGCCTGGCAAGGCGGGCTATCTTGTCCCCTTCTGTACCGCGCCGGGCCAGGGCAGGCCTTAGCAGCAGCCAGCCGAGCAGCATGGAGAGCAGGCTGAACAGCGGCAGCAGATAGGCGCCATACCACATGACGGAGCCAAAGCGCGTCTGGGCGTAGAAGTGCCAGGCCCGGGCCGGCTGGTGCAGATCCGCGGTCAGGGCGATGGGAGCTACCAGACCGGCCGCCACCATCAGCACCGCCGCCAGGGTCTGCAGCCGCGGGTCCGGCGCCTTGCGCCACAGCTCAAACGCGCCGAGCCAGAGTGCCCCGTAGGCGAGGCCGATCAGAAAGAAATATTGCACCGCCCAGGGCAGCCAGGTGATGGGCTGAGCCGGGGCCAGCAGTTCGTTAATGACCATGGGCTATCTCCTTGCCATCGTCGGTGAGCAGGGTGCGCAGGGCCGGGTTGCCGTCGACCTTGCTGACGAAGGCCTCGTCCATGCCGAGATAAAAGACCCGCGGCTGGGTATGGGCCTCCGGCTTGAGCACCTTGAGCGCCGGCTCGTGTTCGCGCAGCAAGCGGCTGATCCGGCTCTTGGGATCGTTCAAGTCGCCTATGATGCGCGCCTCGCCGACACAGCTCTCCACGCAGGCGGGCAAGAGCCCAGCCTCCAGCCGATGGGCGCAGAAGGTGCACTTGTCGGCGGTGTTGGTCTCGTGGTTGATGAAGCGGGCATCGTAGGGGCAGGCCTGCACGCAGTAGCCGCAGCCGACGCACCAGTCGTTGTTGACCACGACGATGCCGTCATCGCGCTGGAAGGTGGCGCCGGTGGGGCAGACATCGAGGCAGGCGGGCTCGGCGCAGTGGTTGCACAGCCTCGGCAGCATCAAGAGGGAGGCGGGAGCCTCGAGGGCGGCCATGTCGCTCACCTCGTACTGGCTCACCGTGGTGCGAAACTGGCCGAGGGGAGGCTGGTTTTCGATGGTGCAGGCCACGGTGCAGGCCTGACAGCCGACGCAGCGGCGCAGGTCGATCAGCATGCCGTAACGCTTGCGCCCGTCCCCCCGGCTGATGGCCGCCCGCCCGTTGCGGGGAGCGGGAATGGACTGCGCCTGAACCTGGGTGACGGGGATCAGGGCCGCCCCTGCGGTGAGGGCGGCGATCCCGGATAACAATCGGCGCTTGCTGGGCTCCATGGCGTTTTTCCTTCTGCTGAGCTGGCTTGAAAGGGGTTGGGCCGATTGTCCTCAACGCAGGAAGTCGCCTCTATTGTGGTTTTCCACATACCGGGAGCCGGGTTGATCCAGCGCAATAAAAAATGTCCCAGCCCTGCTGAACTGTGACCGGGGCGGCGTTTGCCGCCCCTCCCGGCCCCCGTTCGAATGCAAGCGCGCGCCCCGGTGATAGACTGCCCCCTTTGCACCGAGAGGAGAGCCCCCTGCACGCCCCAGTCCCCTTGCCCCTGCTCAGCCTGCTGCTCTGGCTCGCGCTGTCAGCCCTGCCGCTGCGGGTGCAGGCCACCCCGACCCCCTCTTCGCCAGCGCTGGTCCGACAGGAATCCGCACCATCCCAGGCCACGCCGGTGCAGACCTTGGCCGAGCCGATACGCATCGGCGTGCTGGCGACCCGCGGCCCGGCACTGGCAAGAGCCCAGTGGCAACCGCTGCTGCGCTGGCTGGCACAGCGCGTGCCCGACCATCGCTTCGTGCTGCATCCGCTGGGGCTCGATGAACTGGCCGAGGCCGTCGCCCGCGAGCACCTCGATTTCGTCATCACCAACCCGGGCCAGTCGGTGAGTCTGGCGCGCCAGTACCCGCTGGCCTGGCTCGCCACCCTCAAGAGCCCGGCCGGGGGGGACAATCTCGCCATCGGCGCCGCGCTGGTGGTGCCCGCCCAGGCCCCCTACCAACACTGGCGCGACCTCGAGGGGCAAGCGGTCGCCGCCGTCTCGGAGAACGCCTTCGGCGGCTACCTCGCCTATCGCTTCGAGGCGGGCGAACAGGGGGTCAGGCTGGAGCACTTCTTCTCCACCGTGCAGTTCACCGGCTTTCCACTGGACCGGCTCATCGAGCGGCTGGCCGTAGGCGAGGTGGCCGCCGCCATCGTGCCGGTGTGCCAGCTGGAGCGCATGGAGCGGGAAGGCAAGGTCGCCAGGGGGGCGTTTCGGGTACTGGACGATCAGGCGCCGGCCGGCTTTGGCTGCCAGAGCTCGACCCGGCTCTACCCCAACTGGTCCTTCGCCAAGACAGAACGGGCCTCCCCCGCGTTGGCGCTGGCGGTGACCCGCGCGTTGTTCGACCTACCCGCTGATAGCGAGGCGGCCATCGCCGTCGATTCGGCGGGCTGGACCGTACCCACCAGCGAGCTCGCCATCGACCGCCTGCTCAAGGCGCTGGATCGCCACCCGCTGCAGGGCCCCTGGTGGCAAGCGGCCTGGCACTGGCTGCGCCAGCATCAACAGTGGGGATGGGGCGCCCTGGCGCTGGTACTGCTGCTGGGAGGCCACCACCTGCTGCTGCAATACCTGTTCAACCGCAGCCAGCGCCGGCTGCTCAAAGCCCGCCACCAGCTCGAGCAGAAGGGACGCCAGCTGGCACAGGCCAGACGGCTCGCCGAACTCGGCGAGCTGGGCGCCAACGTGGCCCACGAGATCAATCAGCCTCTCAGCGCCATCGCCAACTACAGCCAGGGGGCCTTGTTGCGACTGGACAGATTGGCACAGGATCCTGCCCAGACCGCCGCCCAGGCCTCCCTGCGTCAGGCCCTGGAACAGATAGGGCTCCAGGTCCAGCGCATCACCCAGACCGTCAACCGGCTCAGGGCCCGGCTGCAAAAGCGCCCTCCCCGCTTCGAGCCTTGCGACCTGCCCACCCTGGTGGCGGAGTTGCGCCCCCTGCTGGAGCAGATGCTGGCGCCACTCGACGTCGCCTTCACCCTGCACTGGCGGGGCCAGCCGCGCCGGCAGCCTCTGGACGGCACCGGGATAGAGCAGTTGCTGGTCAACCTCATCAAGAATGGCGCCGAGAGTGCGGCGCAGAGGGCGGCGCAGAGTGCGGCGAAGAAGGCGCGCGCTGCGGTTCACTCTCCTGCTCCCCCCCCTGCGCAAGCAGCGGCACAGGCGCCTGCCCGGGTCGAGCTGCTGATCACCTTCGAGGCGCAGAGCCTGCTGCTGGAGATCCGCGACAACGGCGCCGGCCTGAGGGTCCCCGCCACCGAACTGCAGCAGGCGTTTTACAGCGACAAGCCCGATGGCATGGGGCTGGGGCTGGCCATCTGCCGGGAGGTGGTCGAGAGCCATCGCGGCCAGTTCAGTCTGGAGAACCTGAGCCCCCACGGCTGTCTGGCCCGGGTCACCCTGCCCGTGCCGCCACCCGAAACCCTCCCTTCATCCACCGACATGCCGAGGAACTGAGATGCCGCCCCCTGCCCGCCCCCCGCTCTATCTGGTTGACGATGACGAGGCCGTGCTCGACTCCCTGCGCTTCATGCTGGAGAGCTGCGACGAGCGGCAGCTGCTCAGCTTTGCCGATGGCGAGCGCTTTCTGGCCGAGGTCGACCTGTACCAGCCCGCCTGCCTCATCCTCGACTGCCGCATGCCGGGGCTGTCGGGCCCCGAGGTGCAGCAGCGGCTGAAGGCGGCCCAGAGCCCCATCGCCATCCTGTTTCTCACCGGCCACGGCGAGGTGCCGCTGGCGGTGGAGTCCCTCAAGCTGGGGGCGGTGGATTTCTTGCAAAAGCCGGTGCAGCTGGCCCCCCTGCTTGCCGCCATCGAACGGGCCGAGCAGGCGACCCTGAGTGCGGCCACCCGTTTCGCCCAGCTGGCCGCCTACCGGCGGCTCACCCCGCGCGAGCACCAGCTGCTGCAACTCATCGCCCGGGGCCACAAGAACCAGCAGATAGCGCAGGACCTCTGCATCTCGGTGCGCACCGTCGAGGTGTGCCGCGCCAGCCTGATGCGGCGGCTCGAGGTCGATTCCCTGGCCGAGCTGATGCTGCTCTATGCAAACGTCCATTCAGTCCCTTGAACCAGGCCCCTGAGCCAGGCCCCTAATCCAGGCCGGGAGAGTGACCCACTTGCCGGGCCTATGCCCATCCCCCATCGGTCAGCACAGGGGATGCCTTTGGCTCAGGGTGCCGGCAAATCTGTGCGCAGGCGCGCTATTCCGGCGCCCGCGGCTTGCAGCGCAAATCGGGGTTTGCTAATACTCCGCGTCCATTGGATGAGCATCCCCTTTCGAGATAGTGTGCCGTGGCTTTCGAACAATTCGCGCTCGTGATATCTCTCTTCCAGCAGCTCTGCGTCTATCTGGTGATCGCCTGGCTGCTCTCCAAGACGCCGCTGTTCATGCCGCTGACCCAGGTGACCCTGAGCTGGCCCCACAAGATCCTCTGCTACCTCATCTTCTCCGGCTTCTGCGTCATGGGCACCTACTTTGGCCTGAGAGTCGAGGACTCCATCGCCAACACCCGCGCCATCGGCGCCGTGCTCGGCGGCATCGTCGGCGGCCCTGTGGTGGGGCTGCTGGTGGGGCTGACCGGCGGCATCCATCGCTACTCGCTGGGGGGCTTTACCGCCCTCGCCTGCACCTTCTCCACCATCGCCGAGGGGCTGCTCGGCGGGCTGGTGCACCGCCACTTCGTCGCCCGCCACCGGCTCGACCTGCTGTTCAGCCCCTGGGTGGTGGGATCTGTAGCCCTCATCGCCGAACTGATGCAGATGGGGATCATCTTGCTGGTGGCCCGCCCGTTTGACGACGCCGTCCACCTCATCGAGAACATCATCGCCCCCATGCTGGTGGCCAATACCCTGGGGGCCGCCATGTTCATGCGGATGATCCTCGATCACCGCGCCATGCTGGAAAAATACTCGGTAGCCTTCTCCGCCCGCGCCCTCAAGATCGCCGAGCGGGCGATGCGGGTGCTGGACAAGGGCTTCACCCAGCAGGCGTGTCAGCAGATGGCGCGCATCCTCTACGAGGAGACCGGAGTGGGCGCAGTGGCCATCACCGATCGGGAGAAGCTGCTCGCCTTCATCGGCATCGGCGAGGATCACCACCTGCCGGGTACCGCCATCAACTCGGCCCACACCTTCAAGGCGATCCAGCACAACGAGGTGGTCTATGCGGATGGCAACCTCATTCCCTACAGCTGCAACCAGCATCCCCAGTGCCGGCTAGGCTCCTCGCTGGTCATACCGCTGCGGGGGGAAGAGGGATCCGTGGTGGGCACCATCAAGCTCTACGAGCCCAAGCGCAAGTTCTTCTCCTCCATCAATCGCACCCTGGGGGAAGGGATCGCCCGGCTGCTCTCCGGCCAGATCCTCGCCAGCAAGTACAACGAGCAGAAGCGGCTGCTGGCCCAGTCGGAGATCAAGCTGCTGCAGGCCCAGATCAACCCTCACTTCCTGTTCAACGCCCTCAACACCCTGGCGGCGGTGATCCGGCGCGACCCCGAGGATGCCCGCACCCTGGTGCACCACCTCTCCACCTTCTTTCGCAAGAACCTCAAGCGCCAGGGGGACGAGGTGACCCTGGCCGACGAGCTGGAGCACGTGAACGCCTACCTGCACATCGAGCAGGCCCGCTTCGCCGAGCACCTGAGCGTGCAGATCCAGATTCCCGAGCCGCTGCTGGAGTACCGGCTGCCCACCTTCTCCCTGCAACCCATCGTCGAAAACGCCATCAAGCACGGCATCTCCCAGATGTTCGAGCCGGGCAAACTGACCCTGACTGCGCGACAGGAGGGCGAACAGCTGGTGCTGGAGGTAGAGGACAACGCCGGCCTCTATCAGGCCAAACGGGAGGAGAGCGGCCTTGGCATGAACATAGTGGACCGGCGCATCAAGGCCCGTTACGGCGCCGAGTACGGGGTCACCATTCACTGCGAGCCCCATCAATCCACCCGGGTGAGGATCACCCTTCCCCTGCAGGAGAGCCCATGCTGACCGCCCTTATCGTCGACGATGAACCCCTCGCCCGCGAGGAGCTGCGGCTGCTGCTGGAACAGGCGGGCAACATCCACCTGCTGGGTGAGTGTGCCCACGCCATGGAGGCGCTGCCCGCCATCCATCGCCTCAAGCCCGATCTGCTGTTTCTCGACATCCAGATGCCGCGCATCAACGGGCTGGAGCTGGTGAGCATGCTGGACCCGGACTTGCGCCCCCACATCGTCTTCATCACCGCCTACGACGAGTTTGCCCTGCGCGCGTTCGAGGAGAACGCCCTCGACTACCTGCTCAAGCCGGTCACCAGCGAACGGATGAACAAGGCGCTGGAGCGCATCCAGCGGCTGCTTTCGCCAAAGGGTGAGCTGGCGGGCCAGCTGCTGCCGGACCCGACCCGCATCGCCCAGCCCCTGCGCAGCATTCCCTGCAGCGGCCACAACCGGATTCTGCTGCTGCCCCTTGGCGAGGTGGAGTTCGTCCACAGCGATCTGGCCGGCAACAAGGTGGTGAGCGCCCAGCAGCAGGGCACCACCGAGCTGACCCTGCGCACCCTGGAGGAGAAGACCGGCTTCGTACGCTGTCACCGCCAGTACCTGCTCAACCCCGGCCAGATCCGCGAGATCCTGCTGCTCGACGGCGGGCTGGCGGAGGTGGTGACCCAGGGCGGTCACAAGGTGCCGGTGAGCCGCCGCTACCTCAAGCCACTCAAGGAGCTGCTGGAGATCCCCTGAGGAGCGGGCCACTCTCCCCGCTCCTGCTCTGCCCGTTACCACGCTTGCCGCGCACGCCGGCTCATCCCTCAAACCGCTCGGGGCCGCTTTTCTGCCGCTCGCTGGCGGCCCTCTGCCACTGACCTTTTCTGCGCTCCCCTTTCCCTGCCGCATCGGTAGAGTGCAGCCTGAGCCCGGCCAGATTGGCCGCAGGAAAAGGAAACTCCGTCATGCAACACGCAATCACCTTCGTCATTGCGGCCCTCTGCATCCTCGCCATCGCCTATCGCCTCTACGGCGTGTTCTTTGTGCGCAAGGTGCTGATGGCCGACGACAAGCTGGTCACCCCCTCCCACCAGCTGGAAGATGGCAAAAACTATGTGCCGACCAACAAGTGGGTCAACTTCGGCCAGCACTTCGCGGCCATCGCCGCCGCCGGCCCGCTGGTGGGCCCGGTCCTGGCCGCCCAGTACGGCTACCTGCCGAGCTTTCTCTGGCTGCTGATCGGCTGCGTCATCGGCGGCGCGGTGCACGACACCGTCGTGCTGTTCGCCTCCATGAAGCATCAGGGCAAGTCCCTCTCCGAGGTGGCCAAGGCCGAACTCGGCCCCATCGCCGGCTGGTGTACCGGCCTTGCCATGCTGTTCATCATCACCATCACCATGGCGGGTCTCTCCATGGTGGTGGTACACGCGCTGGAGCGTAACGCCTGGGGCGTGTTCGCAGTGTTCATGACCATCCCCATCTCCATGGTGGTGGGGATCTGGCACAAGCTGACTGGCAACCTGCAAGCCGCCTCCTGGGTGGGCTTCATCGCCGTGCTGGCCTGCGTCTTCTTCGGCCCCTACGTGCAGGAGAGCGCCTTCGGTGCCTGGCTGACCCTGCGCGCCGAGACCATCAGTCTGGCGCTGCCGGTCTACGCCTTCTTCGCCACCGCGCTGCCGGTCTGGCTGCTGCTCACCCCGCGCGGCTACATCTCCAGCTTCATGAAGATCGGTGTATTCGGCGCCCTGGTCATCGGCGTCATCTGCATCAACCCCGAGATCCAGTTCCCCGCCATGACCCAGTTCGTCCACGGCGGCGGCCCGGTACTGGGCGGCCCGGTCTGGCCCTTTATCTCCATCACCATCGCCTGTGGCGCCATCTCCGGCTTCCATGCCTTCATCGGCTCAGGCACCACCCCGAAACTGGTGGACAAGTGGAGCGACATTCTGCCGGTCGCCTTCGGTGCCATGCTGGCCGAGTGCGTGGTGGGCGTGATGGCGCTGATCGCCGCCACCGCCCTGCACCCTGCCGACTACTTCGCCATCAACGCCACCCCGGAGGCCTTCGCCAAGCTGGGGATGCAGGTGGTGGACTTGCCGTTCCTCTCCCAGGAGATCGGCATGGATCTGAACGGCCGCACCGGCGGCGCCGTCACCCTGGCGGTGGGCATGTCCTACATCTTCACCAAGGTGCCCTGGTTCAGTAACCTCGCCTCCTACTTCTTCCAGTTCGTGGTGATGTTTGAAGCGGTGTTCATCCTGACCGCCGTCGACTCCGGTACCCGGGTCTCCCGCTACCTCATTCAGGACTTCTTCGGCGAATTCTACCCGCCCCTCAAGCGCATCGACTGGATGCCGGGCGCCATCGGGGCCAGCGTGCTCGCCTGCGTGATGTGGGGTTACCTGCTGATGTCCGGCGATATCGGATCTGTGTGGGCGCTGTTCGGGGTCTCGAACCAGCTGATGGCCTCGGTGGGCCTCATCATAGGTGCCACCATCATCCTGCGACTGGCCAGCAAGCGCCGCTACATGCTGACCTGCCTGATCCCGCTGGCCTACCTGTTCGTCACCGTCAACTACGCCGGTTACTGGATGGTCAGCCACGTCTACTTCAACCCCGAAGCCAAGGGCTACAACCTGCTCAACGGCGGCATCTCGCTGCTGATGCTGGGGCTCGGCGCCGTCATCCTGGTGTCGGCCATCCGCAAGTGGATTGAGCTGTGGAAGCTGCGCCAGCAACCCGAGTTCCGGATTGCCCCGGCCAGCGCCAGCTGACCCGCCCGCTGCAACAACAAACCCCGGCATGCCGGGGTTTGTTGCATCTGGCGCTCAAAAAACGGTCTCATCAGGGTACATGGCGCCATCGATCACAGAACCCGAGCAGCGATCGGGCTAGAATGGGGGCTTCCGTCACCCGGCCTGGGGCCGGTGACCTCTTCGCGCTTTCACTTATCGAGGACACGCTTCATGGAACTGCTTCTTCTCAGCAACGGCAAAGCCACCGAATGCCCGGGCCTGCTCGGCTGGGCCCGGGATCGGGTGCAGACCCTGCTCGCCCGCAAACAGGTCAAGCGCATCCTGCTCATCCCCTACGCGGTGATCCGCAGCGACTGGGATGCCCGCGCCCTGGAGCTCAGCGAGAGCCTGGGGGTGGAGGCCATCAGCATCCATCAGTTCGATGACCCGGTGGACGCGATCAACCATGCCGACGCCATCTTCATCAGCGGCGGCAACTCCTGGCGCCTCAACCAGCTGCTGCACGAGAACGGCCTGGTGGTGCCCATCCAGCGCGCCGTGCGCGAGCGGGGCGTGCCCTATGTGGGCTGGAGCGCCGGTTGCAACGTGGCGACCCCGAGCATCCGCACCACCAACGACATGCCGGTCTGCAGCGCCGCCGTGCTGCCTGCGCTGGGGCTGTTCCCGCTGCAGATCAACCCCCACTATCTGGACGCCAGCATCAGCGGCCACATGGGGGAGACCCGCGACGAGCGCCTGGCCGAGTTCTGCGCCATCAACCCGAGCGAACACGTGGTGGCCCTGCGCGAGGCAAGTCTGCTCCAGGTCAGTGGCGAGCACATCGAATACTGGAGCGCCCGCGGCGAAGGCTTCAAAATCTTCAAACACGCCGAGACCACCCAGGAGTTCAGCACGGCCGCGCCGCTGGCCGAGCTGACGCCGTTTCGCCCGCGCGGCTGAATGGCGCTGACCGGTTGAAAACCCACAGGGGCGCAGGATGTCGCCCCTTTTTTGCAATGAAGGGAGGATGAGATGAAGAGCAGGACTGAACACGACAGCTTCGGCGCGATCGCCGTGCCGGCCGATCGGCTGTGGGGGGCCCAGACCCAGCGCTCCCTGCAACACTTCGACATCTCCGGCGAGCACCAGCCGATGGCGCTGATCCACGCCCTGGCGCGTATCAAGTCGGCCTGTGCCCGGGTCAACCACGCCAACGGACTGCTGCCCGCCCGCACGGCGCAGGCCATCATGAGCGCCGCCGACGAGATCCTGTGCGGCCAGCATGATGAGGAGTTCCCGCTGCGGGTATGGCAGACCGGCTCCGGCACCCAGACCAACATGAACCTCAACGAGGTGCTGGCCAACCGGGCCAGCGAGCTGCTCGGCGGCCCCCGTGGCGAGGGGCGGCTGGTGCACCCCAACGACGAGGTGAACAAGAGCCAGTCGAGCAACGACGTCTTCCCGAGCGCCATGAACCTGGCGGCCGTCACGGCCATCACCGGGCACCTGCTGCCCGCCCTGGCGACCCTGCGCACTACCCTGGCCGGCAAGGCGGCGGCCTTCGACGACATCGTCAAGATAGGCCGCACCCATCTGCAGGATGCCACCCCGCTCACCCTGGGGCAGGAGTTCTCCGGCTGGGTCGCCCAGCTCGAGCAGGGGGAGCGCCATATCCGGGCCGCCCTGCCCCATCTGTGCGAGCTGGCGCTGGGGGGCACTGCCGTCGGCACCGGCCTCAATACCCCGCCCGGCTTCGCCGAGGCGGTGGCCGCCACCCTGGCCGAGCAAACCGGCCTGCCGCTGGTAAGCGCTCCCAACAAGTTCGAGGCGCTGGCGGCGAGCGATGCCCTAGTGCATGGCCACGGCGCCCTCAAGACGCTGGCCGCCTCTCTCATGAAGATCGCCAACGACGTGCGCTGGCTGGCGAGCGGCCCCCGCAGCGGGCTGGGAGAGCTGCTCATCCCGGAAAACGAGCCAGGCTCCTCCATCATGCCCGGCAAGGTCAACCCGACCCAGTGCGAGGCGCTCACCATGCTGTGCGCCCAGGTGATGGGCAACGACGTCGCCATCAACATCGGCGGCGCCAGCGGCAACTTCGAGCTCAACGTGTTCAGGCCGATGATCGCCCACAACTTCCTGCAGAGCGTGCGGCTGCTGGCGGACGGCATGCAGAGCTTCCACGATCACTGCGCCGTCGGCATCACCCCGAACCAGCCCCGTATCGACGAGCTGCTGGCCCGCTCCCTGATGCTGGTGACGGCGCTCAACCCCCATATCGGCTATGACAAGGCGGCAGAGATCGCCAAGCGGGCCCACCATGAGGGGCTCAGCCTGCGGGAGGCGGCCATCGCCTCCGGCCATCTGACGGCGCAGCAGTTCGATGCCTGGGTGGTGCCGGCCGACATGGTGGGTCGGCACGGCGGCTGAACCAGCCCGGAGGGAAACTCGAGACAAAAAAGAAGCCGGACTGCGCCGGCTTCTTTTTTCATCGATGAGTCAGGGTTTGACAAGCTTGCTCAGGGCATCCAGCTCGCGCTGGGCGGCCAGCAGCTTGGTCTGGGCCTCTTCCAGCTTGGCCTGCTTCTTGGCGATCTTGTCGGGTTTGCCCGTCACCCTGGCGTTTTGCAGCTCGACTAACCGTTCGTTGACCTGCTCCTTGAGCTCGGCCACCCGCTGCTGCTGCTCCTTGAACAGGCCGGCGTCGGTGCAGTGAGTCTCGATATTGCGCAGGGCCCGCTCCAGCCCCGCGATCTGATCCGCATTGTCGTGCGCCTTGGCAAACACCAGCTGATCCTTGACGGCCTGCTGGCGCGCCTTGCAGCCAACGGCCTCACTGCCATAGGCCTGGCCGGCCAACAGCAGCATGCTCATTCCGATAACCTTCCACATAACGACCTCGTTCCCCTGTCATGTTTGATGGCCGCCTATCAGACCGTACTCGGCCGGCCGGGTCAAGGCGCGGGCAAACCGCTACGACAGAGTTTGTGCGACATCACGCCAACCGGGTGCCGATGGGCCTACAATGGCTACTTTCATGAAGGAGTCTGTTATGAATCAAGAGATTGTCATCATCGCCAACGGCGCCCCCTATGGCAGCGAATCCCTGTTCAATGCCCTGCGCCTGGCCATCGCCCTGCGCGAACAGGGCGGTGCCAACCTGAAACTGTTTCTGATGTCCGATGCGGTCAGCGCCGCACTGGCGGGCCAGGCCCCGGCCGAGGGCTACAACCTGCGCCAGATGCTGGAGATCCTGCTGGCTCAGGGGATCAGCATCCGCCTTTGCAAGACCTGTACCGATGCCCGTGGCATCACGACGCTGCCGCTCATCGAGGGGATCGAGATCGGCACCCTGCCGCTGCTGGCCCAGTGGACACTGGCGGCCGACAAGGTGTTGACCTTCTAGCGGTGCGAGAACCGGGCGCAGGCATTGATCTGCAACAATCCTGCGCCATTTGAAAACCTGTTCACAGCTGTTAATGTCTACACTGTCAGTTAGATAACAACGTGCGCGCTTTCATTTTCGTTCAGGGAACTGCCATGAATCCAACCGAACAGACTCTGCTGGAACAAATGCGGATCACCGAGTTCGAAATCGCTCATCGCAAGGAGCTGTTGCTGCTGGATGAACGGGATTTCGCCCTGCTCGCCAGCTACCGTCCCAAAATCGAGCCCCACATCGACGCCCTGGTCGACAAGTTTTACACCCTGCAGACCGGGATCACCGAAATTGCCCTGCTGATCGGCGACGCCGACACCCTCACCCGGCTGCGGGCCGCTCAGCGCCGCTACATTCTCGACCTGTTCAGCGGCCTGTACGACCTGGAATACGTCAACAACCGGCTGCGGATCGGGCTGGTGCACAAGCGGATCGGGGTGGAACCCAAGCTCTATCTGGCCGCCATCAACACCCTCAAGGGGCTGCTCATCGAGGATATCTTCACCCAGATAGACCATGAGCCGGACCGCATCACCATGCTGACCGCCCTCGACAAGCTGTTCCTGTTCGACATCACCCTGGTGTTCGAGACCTATATTCGCAGCCTGGTGTCGGAGATCGAGTCCTCCAAGGAGAAATCGGAGATCTACGCCAAGTCGCTGGAGGAGAAGGTACGCGAGCGCACCCAGCAGCTGGAGGAGATGAGCCGGACTGATGCCCTCACCGGCCTGCTCAGCGTACGCCACCTGCAGGAGAACCTGACCCGCACCCTGCGTACCTGCCAGCGCCGCTCAGAGCCGGTGGTCATCGCCTATCTCGACATCGATGACTTCAAGCAGATCAACGACAGCCAGGGCCATCAGCGCGGGGACGAGATCCTGCGCATCGTCGGCGACTGCATTCGCAAGGTCTCACGGGCGGAGGATTGCTGTTTCCGTTACGGCGGGGACGAGTTCTGTCTGATCCTGCCCAACTGCAACGAGGAGCAGGCCAGAGACGTCTACCTGCAGCGGCTGACCAACGCGCTGGCCGAGCAGATCAGTGACGTCACCCTCAGCATCGGTCTGGTGCAGACCGGGCCGGTCCAGTTCGACGAGGGCAACAGCCTGATCCGGCTGGCCGACGAGCGCATGTATGCCGCCAAGAAGGCGATGAAGCAGGTCAACCAGAACAGTACCCACTGAGGTTCAATCCTGCCTGACCCGAATCCGTTCCGGGCGCGCAATGCGGGCGCCCCACTCATAGAGCAGGAAGGTAAACAGGCAGAGCACCGCCATCAGCACGTAGAGTGCCTGACCGCCCCACACGGCAAGGATCCAGCCCCCCAGCAAGGCACCGATGGCACCACCCAGCCCGGCCAGCGCACCGGCGCCGAAGTAGCTCCCCTTCAGGTGCGGGGGCGACATCTGATCGATCAGCACGTTGAGCAGCGGAAACAGTATGGTCTCCCCCACGCTCAGCATCAGTACCGCCCCGACCCAGTGCGACCACTGCTGCGGATCCCCCAGTGCAAACAGCACCTGAGCCCCCAGAAACAGGGTGATGCCGACCTGCAGGCGCACCTTACCGGGCCAGCAGGCGAGGAGGTGCAGCAAGGGAAACTGCAGCAAGACCACGGTCAGGGCGTTGGTGGCCACCAGAAGGGCGATGAGGCTCGCTACCTCTGGCGTCCCGGCCCTAGTCAGATACTGCACCAGCGGTGAGTGGAACTGGGAATAGACCAGGTTCATCAGCAGGTTGGCCAGTACCAGCAGCAAGAAGCCACGATCCAGCCACAATACCTTGATGGCCGCACGCAAGCCCAGCTCGCTGCCGTGGGTCGCCACGACCCTGCTTTGCGCAAATCCCCAGAGGAAGGCAGCCCCCAGCAGCAGGTAGCTGCTACTCAGCAGCAGGAAGGTCTGCTGCTGGGCACTGATGCCGAGGGTCACCCCCAGCAGGGGGCCGAGAGCCGCCCCCAGGTTGAGCAGGAAGTAACGCAGGTGCAGCGCCAGCTCGCGGGCCTTGGCCGAGGCCAGGCTGTCAGCCATCAGCGCCTTGCCGGGCGCATCGATGAGCCCGGAGGAGAGGCCGCTGCCGAGTACCCCGAGTCCGAGCCAGAGCACCGAATGGGAGAAGCCGAGCAGGCCGTAGCAGAGCACGGAGACCAGACAACCCGCCAGCAGGATGTTGCGCCGCCCCAGCTTGTCGGACAGCCAGCCGCCATAGAAGCTGACCAGGGTGGAGATGGCCGCAGTCGCCCCCAGCATGGCGCCGATGGCGGTCGCCGAGAGGCCATACTCCCGATAGAGCAAGATGGAGAGAAACGGCCAGACCATGTAATAGCTGGTGCGCACCATGAAGGTGCCCAGGATCACGGTCCAGACCAGGGGAGGAAACTGCCTGAGGAGGGCCCACGACATCACACTGCTCCTTGTTGCCCGTCGCACGGGAAGCCTTTCGTTATAACAAGAGGTCTCAAAGGAGACAACATCAAGTCACAAATATAAAAAAAGCCGACCCTGAGGTCGGCTTTTTCAAGGCTCGGCGGCTTATTCGGCGGCCGGCTCTTCGACGGCGGCAACAGCCGGCTCGGCTGCGGCTTCGGTCGGGGCGTTCGCTTCCTTGATGGAGAGACGCACGCGGCCCTGACGGTCCACTTCCAGTACCTTCACCTTCACCACGTCACCGATCTTCAGATAGTCGGCCACGTTCTGCACGCGTGCATCGGTGATCTGGGAGATGTGCACCAGACCGTCCTTGCCCGGCAGGATGTTGACGAAGGCACCGAAGTCAGCCAGACGTACAACCTTGCCTTCGTAGATGCGGTTCACTTCGATCTCGGCGGTGATGGCCTCGATACGGCGGATCGCTTCCTTGGCGGCATCACCGTCAACGGCGGCGATGCGGACAGTACCGTCATCATCCAGCTCGATGTTGGTGCCGGTCTCTTCGGTCAGGGCACGGATCACGGAGCCACCTTTACCGATGACGTCCTTGATCTTCTCCGGGTTGATCTTGATGGTGTGGATGCGCGGGGCGAAATCGGAGATCTCGGCACGCGGTGCCTGGATGGCTTCGTCCATCACTTTCAGGATGTGCAGGCGAGCACCACGAGCTTGCTTCAGGGCAATCTCCATGATCTCTTTGGTGATGCCTTCGATCTTGATGTCCATCTGCAGTGCGGTCACACCTTCGGTGGTACCGGCAACCTTGAAGTCCATGTCGCCCAGATGATCTTCGTCACCCAGGATGTCGGACAGCACGACGAAACCTTCTTCTTCCTTCACCAGACCCATGGCGATACCGGCAACGGAGGCCTTGATCGGCACACCGGCGTCCATCAGCGCCAGGGAGGAACCACAGACGGAGGCCATGGAGGAGGAACCGTTGGATTCGGTGATTTCAGACACCACGCGTACCACGTACGGGAACTCGTCGGCGCTCGGCATCACGGCAGCAACGCCGCGCTTGGCCAGACGACCGTGACCGATTTCACGACGTTTCGGGCTACCCATCATGCCGGTTTCACCGACGCAGTATGGCGGGAAGTTGTAGTGCAGCATGAAGCGATCGGCGCGGTTGCCGGTCAGCTCGTCGATGTTCTGGGCGTCACGCTCGGTACCCAGGGTGGCAACGACCATGGCCTGAGTCTCACCACGGGTGAACAGGGCAGAGCCGTGGGCACGCGGCAGTACGCCGGTGGCGACGGACAGGGCGCGGATCATCTCCGGATCGCGACCATCGATGCGCGGCTCGCCACGGACGACGCGACCACGGACGATGCGGCTTTCCAGGCTGTGGAACTCTTCGCCGATCTTCTTGGCATCTTCTTCCACGCCGGAAGCGATCACTTGCTCAACCACGCGAGCCTTGATGGCACCGATGGTTTCGTAACGCACGGCTTTCTCGGTGATGCGGTAGGCTTCACCCAGCTCGGCTGTCGCCAGCTCGGCAACCTTGGCTTTCAGCGCTTCGTTGACGGCAGGAGCAGTCCAGTTCCACGGCTTGGTGCCGACGTCGGCAGCGAATTCGTTGATGGCGTTGATAACGGCCTGCATCTGCTCGTGACCGAACACCACGGCACCCAGCATCACCTCTTCGGAGAGGATGGCCGCTTCGGATTCAACCATCAGCACGGCGTTGGCGGTACCGGCCACTACCAGGTCCAGATCGCTCTGCGGCAATTCGGTAGTGGTCGGGTTCAGCACGTACTGACCGTTCATGTAACCCACGCGGGCTGCACCGATCGGGCCGCCGAACGGGATACCGGAGATGGCCAGCGCCGCGGAGGCACCGATCATGGCAACGATGTCGGGAGAAACGGCCGGGTTCACGGACATGACGGTGGCAACCACCTGAACCTCATTGAGGAAGCCTTCCGGGAACAGCGGACGAATAGGACGGTCGATCAGACGGGAGATCAGCGTCTCGCCTTCGCTCGGACGGCCTTCACGACGGAAGAAACCACCCGGGATACGACCAGCAGCATAGGTACGCTCCTGGTAGTTGACGGTCAGCGGGAAGAAATCACGGCCGTGATCGGCCTCTTTCTTGCCAACTACGGTCACAAATACGCAGGTATCGTCCATGCTGACCATGACGGCCGCAGTGGCTTGACGGGCCATCACTCCGGTTTCCAGAGTGACGGTGTGTTGACCGTACTGGAATGACTTTACAATAGGATTCACGTGAATTTCCTTTTTACAATTTGGCGCTTTAAATTCGCGTGCAAGTATACTTGATTCGATGCAAAAGGTAAGCAGCGACACAAATTCTGTGAGGGCGGCAACAGCCTGACGCGCAATAAAAAAGGGGAACCCGGAGGTTCCCCTTTTTCGCGAAATCTGATGGTCGATTAACGACGCAGACCCAGCTTGGCGATCAGAGCAGCGTAACGCTGAACGTCTTTACGCTTCAGGTAGTCCAGCAGCTTACGACGCTGGGAAACCATGCGCAGCAGACCGCGACGACCGTGGTGATCCTTGGAGTGCTCCTTGAAGTGACCTTGCAGATGGTTGATCTGGGCAGTCAGCAGGGCAACTTGCACTTCGGGGGAGCCAGTGTCGTTGGCGCAACGAGCGTTGTCAGCAACGATTTGAGCTTTGATCTCAGCATTTAGAGACATGGTATTACTCCAGTAGAGTGTTTAAAGGTTCACAGCCAATCTCTAATTCAGCCGTGAAATGAGGGCGGTATCATAATCGTCCCCGTCACTTTACGCAACGGGAAAGAGCCACAACGGCCAACACGCGTCGATACCGCCTGAGGATCACTCCTCGTCGTGTTCGTCGTGATAACGCACCAGACGCTTGGGCGCCACGCGCCCCTCGTCGTCGATCTCGCCCACGCCGATGAACTCGCGATCCGGACCGACCGTCATGCGCACCTGACCGCTCTGCGGCGCTCCGGCGACCTGCACGGCCTGGCCCTGGTTCACATAGGCAGCCACGGCAGCCAGCATATTCACCTCGGGCAGGCTTGCCACGGCGGTATCCATCGGCAGCAGCAGCGGATCCAGCTGCTCGCGCGGCGGGATGCTTTCGGCCTTGGCCTGCTCGAAGATGCACTCGAGCTGTTCCAGGGTCAGCATCCGCTCATAGGGATAGCTGGCCACCTGGGTACGGCGCAACTGGGTGACGTGCGCGCCGCAGCCCAGCACCTCCCCCAGATCGTCCACCAGGGAGCGGATGTAGGTGCCCTTGCTGCAGTGCACCTCCAGCTTGACCTCGTCCCCTTCAAAGCTGATGAGCTTGAGCTCGAACACCGTGATGGGGCGGGCTTCCCGCTCGATCTCGATGCCTTCACGGGCGTACTCGTAGAGCGGGCGACCGTTGTGCTTGAGGGCTGAGTACATGGACGGCACCTGCATGATGGGGCCGCGGAACTGGTCCAGCGACTCGATCAGGGTACCCACGGCCACGTTCACCGGCCGGGTGGAGACCACCTCGCCATCGGAGTCGCTGGTATTGGTGCGCTCGCCCAGCTTGGCGGTCACCTCGTAGCGCTTGTCCGCTTCCAGCAGATACTGGGAGAACTTGGTGGCTTCGCCGAGGCAGATCGGCAGCATGCCGGTTGCCAGCGGGTCCAGGGCGCCGGTGTGGCCGGCCTTGGCGGCGTTGTAGATCCGCTTGACCTTCTGCAACACATCGTTGGAGGTCAGCCCGGTCGGCTTGTCCAGCAGCAGGATACCGTGCACGTCACGGCCCTTGAAACGACGTCTACGAGACATCTCAGGCGTTATCCTCAGTAGTTTCATCCGGCGCGGCATCGTCTTCTTCACGACCGGATTCGGCCATGCGACGCTTGTCTTCACGGATGGTGTTGGTCACCAGGTTGGAGAGACGCATCCCCTCGACCAGGGTCTGGTCGTAGAAGAAACGCAGCTCGGGCACCACGCGCAGACGCATGGCGCTGCCCAGCAGGCTGCGGATGTAGCCAGCGGCTTCCGTCAGCGCCTTGAGCCCTTCCTTGATGCGCTCGGCATCATTTTCCAGCTGCAAGAAGGTGACATACACCTTGGCGTAATTGAGGTCACGGGACACTTCCACATCGGAAACGGTCACCATGCCGATGCGCGGGTCCTTGACCTCGCGCTGCAGAATGAGCGCGATTTCACGCTGGATCTGCTGTCCGACCCGACGGGTCCGGCTAAATTCTCTGGCCATATTCTATCCTGCGATAAAAGGGGGCCGCGGCCCCCTATTTAATCTGACTCCAGCCTTACAGAGTCCGTTGAATTTCAACGGTCTCGTAAACTTCGATCTGGTCGCCTTCGCGCACGTCGTTGTAGTTCTTGACCGCGATACCACACTCGTAGCCGTTCTTGACTTCGTTGACGTCATCCTTGAAGCGACGCAGGGATTCCAGCTCGCCTTCATAGATAACCACGTTGTCGCGCAGAACGCGAATGCGGTTGGAACGCTTGACCACACCCTCGGTGACCATACAGCCGGCCACGGCACCAAACTTCGGTGACTTGAACACGCTGCGCACTTCGGCCAGACCGATGATTTCCTGACGGTACTCGGGGGCCAGCATGCCGCTCATGGCCTGCTTCACTTCGTCGATCAGGTCATAGATGACGGAGTAGTAACGCAGATCCAGGCTCTCGGCCTCGATGACCTTGCGTGCAGAGGCATCGGCACGGACGTTGAAGCCCACCAGGATGGCGCTGGACGCGGCAGCCAGAGTAGCGTCGGTCTCGGTGATACCACCCACGCCGGAACCCACGATCTTCACCTTCACTTCGTCGGTGGAGAGCTTGACCAGAGCATCGCAGATCGCTTCCACGGAACCCTGTACGTCGGCCTTGATCACCACGTTCACTTCGGACACTTCGCCCTCGGTCATGTTGGCGAACATGTTTTCCAGCTTGGCCTTCTGCTGGCGAGCCAGCTTGACTTCGCGGAACTTGCCTTGACGGTAGAGCGCCACTTCACGGGCTTTCTTCTCGTCACGCACGACAGTGGCTTCGTCACCGGCAGAGGGAACGCCGGACAGGCCGAGGATTTCCACCGGCAGGGACGGACCCGCTTCCTTGATCTCGCGACCCAGCTCGTCACGCATGGCACGGACACGACCATATTCCAGGCCGCACAGCACGATGTCGCCCTGACGCAGGGTACCTTCTTGTACCAGCACGGTAGCAACCGGACCACGACCCTTGTCCAGGAAGGACTCGATCACGACGCCGTTGGCCATGCCGTCAACTACAGCTTTCAGCTCCAGTACTTCGGACTGGATCAGGATGGCTTCCAGCAGGTCATCGATGCCCTGGCCGGATTTGGCGGAGACATGGACGAACTGGCAATCGCCACCCCAGTCTTCTGACATGACGTTGTAACGGGCCAGCTCGGTCTTGACGCGATCCGGATCCGCTTCCGGCTTGTCGATCTTGTTGACCGCCACCACCAAGGGCACTTCAGCGGCCTTGGCGTGCTGGATGGCTTCGATGGTTTGCGGCATCACGCCATCATCGGCAGCAACGACCAGCACCACGATATCGGTGGCCTTGGCACCACGAGCACGCATGGAGGTAAACGCCGCGTGACCCGGGGTATCCAGGAAGGTGATCATGCCACTGTCGGTTTCGACGTGGTAAGCACCGATATGCTGGGTAATACCACCGGCTTCGCCCGCGGCAACCTTGGCTTTACGGATGTAGTCCAGCAGCGAGGTCTTGCCGTGGTCAACGTGACCCATGATGGTCACGACCGGCGCGCGCGGCTTGGCTTCGGAGGTCTCGTCACGATCGGACAGTACCGCCTCTTCCAGCTCGTTCTCGCGGCGCAGCACCACCTTGTGACCCATCTCCTCGGCGACCAGCTGAGCGGTCTCCTGGTCGATCACCTGGTTGATGGTGGCCATGGCACCCATCTTCATCATCACCTTGATGACTTCAACGCCCTTGACGGCCATCTTGTTGGCCAGGTCGGCCACAGTGATGGTCTCGCCGATCACCACGTCGCGGTTCACCGCGGCCGCCGGCTTGTTGAAGCCGTGCTTCATGGCGTTCGGAGTGGCAACCTTGCCACGCTTGCCCTTGCGAGCACGCGGGTTGCGCGCATCGCGATCGTCTTCACGACGACCGGCCTTTTTCGGGCCCTTGGCAGCAGCGGCAGTGCGGCGGCTGGTCTCTTCCTTACGATCCAACTCATCTTCAGCCGCCTGAGCGTGCTTGTTGGTGGTCAGATGGTAATCGCTGCTCTCTTTGGCGCGAGCGGCTTCTTCTTCAGCCCAGCGGGCTGCGTTCTGTTCCGCCATGACACGAGCCTCTTCGGCTTTCTTCGCGGCGAGTTCTTCAGCCTTGGTCAAGGCTGCTTGTTCTTGTTGGCGCTTCAGTTCTTCTGCTTCGCGCTTGGCCATCTTTTCTGCCTCTTGCTGAGCTGTGCTACCGGCTGCTTTGGCGGGCTGTTGAGCCTGTCGAGCCTTTTGTTGTGCCTCGATCCGCGCCTTTTCCTCAGCTTCACGACGAGCCTGCTCAGCCTCACGGCGAGCCTTCTCTTCAGCGTCGAGACGGGCCTTATCTTCGGCCTCGCGACGAGCTTTTTCTTCTGCTTCCAAACGCGCTGTTTCCTCGGCTTCCGCCTGGCGCTGTTCATCTTCCAGCGCCGAACGTCTTACATAGGTGCGAGACTTGCGCACTTCTACCTGCACTTCCTTGTTCTTGCCGCCAGTCCCCTGAACACTGATGGTGCTCTTGGTCTTGCGCTGCAAGGTCATGCGGGCAGGTGCGGCGACCTCGTCACCTCCATGCTGTTTCTTCAGATGGGCCAGCAGTGTCTGTTTCTCAGACTCGCTGACCATGTCGTCGGCCTTGCTCTTGCTGATACCGGCATCGACAAACTGCTGGAGAAGACGATCAACCGGTGTGTCGATGTCAGTGGCAAGTTGTTTGACTGATACTTCTGCCATTCATTTTCCTCCGTTTGATCTTACTCAGACTGCTCTTCTCCGAACCAACAGATATTACGAGCAGCCATAATCAGCTCACCGGCTTTCTCTGCCGTCAGCCCTTCAATATCAGCAAGGTCATCGATGCCTTGCTCTGCCAAATCTTCCAGGGTACCGATGCCGCGAGCGGCCAGTGCGTACGCCATTTCACGGCCAAGGCCGTTCAGATTGAGCAGTTCTTCGGAAGGCTCTACACCTTCAAAGGATTCTTCTTTGGCCAAAGCCTTGGTGGTCAGAGCATCCTTGGCGCGTTTGCGCAGCTCTTCCACCATGTCTTCGTCCAGGCCATCGATGGCCAGCAGCTCGTTGACCGGCACGAAGGCGATCTCTTCCAGAGTGGAGAAACCCTCTTCCATCAACAGGCTGGCGAAATCGTCATCGATGTCCAGAGTGCTGGTGAACAGCGTCAGGATGCGGTCGTTCTCGGCCTGGTGCTTGGCACGCATGTCCTCGACGGTCATCACGTTCAGCTCCCAACCAGTCAGCTGGGAAGCCAGACGCACGTTCTGACCGTTGCGGCCGATGGCCTGGGCCAGGTTGGCGGCTTCCACGGCGATGTCCATGGTGTGGTTGTCTTCATCAACGATGATGGAGGCCACATCGGCAGGCGCCATGGCATTGATCACGTACTGGGCCGGGTTGTCATCGTACAGCACGATGTCGGCGCGCTCGCCGCTCAGCTCGGCGGAGACCGCCTGAACGCGGGCACCACGCATGCCGATACAGGCACCGATCGGGTCGATACGACGATCGTTGGTCTTCACCGCGATCTTGGCGCGGGAACCCGGATCACGGGCTGCGCCCATGATTTCGATCATCTCTTCACCGATTTCCGGTACTTCGATGCGGAACAGCTCTTTCAGGAAGTCCGGGCTGGAACGGCTGACGAACAGCTGGGAACCACGGGCTTCCGGACGCACGGCGTAGAGCAGACCACGGATGCGGTCACCCGGGCGGAAGGTCTCGCGCGGCAGCATGTCGTCGCGGAAGATCACGGCTTCGGCGTTGCTGCCCAGATCCAGGATCACGTTGTCGCGGTTGCTCTTCTTGACCACGCCGCTGATGATGGTGCCTTCCTTGTCCTTGAACTGGTCAACGACCTGGGAACGCTCGGCTTCGCGCACTTTCTGCACGATGACCTGCTTGGCAGTCTGGGTGGTGATGCGGTCGAAGGTGACAGAGTCGATCTGATCTTCAACGTATTCACCGATCTGGATTTCTGGCTGCTCGATCTGGGCAGCTTCCAGGGTAATCTCGGCGTAGGGGTTTTCCATCGCAGCTTGATCTGCAATGACGACCCAGCGGCGATAAGTGTCGTAGTCACCGGTCTTGCGATCGATCTCGACCCGAACTTCAATCTCGCCTTCGTATTTTTTCTTGGTCGCTGTCGCCAACGCGGTTTCCAGAGCCTGGAAAATCTTCTCGCGGGGTACCGCCTTCTCGTTGGAAACTGCGTCAACGACCAGCAAAATCTCTTTATTCATATCCGATAGCCTCGTTAACCAAAGTTCGGCACTATGTTCGCTTTTTGGATATTGGTGAAAGCCAACACTTCGTCCTTACCATCTACCGTCAGGGTGATCATGTCGCCCTGCACGGCTTTGATTACGCCTTTGAACTTGCGGCGGTTGTTTGTTGCCATCCGAAGCGTTACCGCCGCCTCTTGGCCAACGTATTTTTCGAACTGGGCAACCTTGAACAGGGGACGATCCAGACCCGGGGAAGACACCTCGAGGTAATACTCCTCGGTGATGGGATCTTCGACATCCATGATGGCGCCAACCTGATGGCTGACCTCAGCACAGTTCTCGACGCTCACGCCATGCTCGCCGTCGATATAGACGCGCAAGGTGGAGTGTTTACCCGCACGGATAAACTCAATACCCCACAGTTCAAAGCCCAAGGCAACGACAGGAGCCTCGAGCAGATCGGTCAAACGTTGTTCCAACGTAGCCAAAGTCACCCTCCGAAAAAACAAAAAAAGGGCATAAAGCCCAGATAGAAATTGGTTCAGAGTAAATTGCACATAACAAAAAGCCCCGATGTCAAATCGGGGCTTGGCGCTTTACCCTGATTGTCGCCTCGCAGCGACCGCCTTCCTGAGCGTAGGAAATGCGTGAAATTTGGTTGCGGGGGCCGGATTTGAACCGACGACCTTCGGGTTATGAGCCCGACGAGCTACCATGCTGCTCCACCCCGCGTCCGAAATCGTGCGAGATTATAGCCACTTCACCCTCGTCACACAAGACTGACTGGCTATAATACACCCGGTTACCCGGGCTCACTGCTTAATTGGTGCCGTGGGCGGGACTCGAACCCGCACACCCTAGAGCACTACCCCCTCAAGATAGCGTGTCTACCAATTCCACCACCACGGCAAAACTCTTACTCGGGAACGTCAGTGTCTTTCTTGACTGGCGCTTTGCTCTGCTCAACCTGTTGGGTTTGTTGCAGATTTTCCCATTCACTACCCTGTTTGACCTTGTTGCTGGACATAGAGCCAAGCACCAAGCTAATCAAGAAGAACAGAGTAGCCAAAATCGCTGTTGTGCGGGTCAGGAAGCTGCCTGAACCACCGGAGCCGAATACGGTATTCGATGCCCCTGCGCCGAAGGAGGCGCCCATGTCAGCCCCTTTACCTTGCTGAATCATCACCAGACCAATCAGAGCCAGTGACACCAGCAGATAAACGACCAAAAGAATCTCGTACATTTAACTTGCACCCTTTGCCGCTTCAACAATTCCTAAAAACGTCTGGTCATCGAGACTTGCTCCCCCAATCAGGCCGCCGTCAACGTCGGGCTGGGCAAACAACTCTCTCGCATTGGCCGGCGTCACGCTCCCACCATAGATGATTCTGACTTTCTCACCTATGACCGGAGTATCCTCCGCCAAGCGACCACGTATAAAGGAATGAACCTCTTGTGCCTGCTCGGGTGTGGCGCATTTACCTGTACCTACAGCCCAAATCGGCTCGTAGGCGATGATAGCATTATCGAAAGCCATCGCGCCATTTTTCTCTATGACGATGTCCAGCTCTTCGGCGATCACCTCGAAGGTTCTTCTCGCCTGCCTCGCTGCCCCTGATTCACCCAAACAGAGGATGGGAATCAGACCTGCCGCTCTGGCTGCCGCAAACTTCTCTGCGACGATAAAACTGGTCTCACCAAAGAGACGCCTGCGCTCGGAGTGCCCTACCAGTACGTATCGACACCCTGCCTCGACCAGCATCTGACACGAGATTTCCCCCGTGTAAGCGCCCTGTCTGTGCTGGCTCACATTCTGAGCCCCCAACTTCATTGTCCGCTGCTCACCGAGCAATGCGGCCGTAAAGTCGAGATGCACATGGGATGGACACAAGACCACGTCTACTCGTTCATCAACGCCCTTCAGACATTGACCAGTAAACTGCTCTAACTGCGACCTACTACCGTGTAACTTCCAGTTGGCGGCTACAAACGGCTTGCGATGTCCCATCGGCAACTCCCTTGCGAAAGCGGGGCTGATAATATCCAGAGGATTGTCAGCTGACAAGCGCTATTTTCAAATTTTCGAATCGTTTGAACAAGATACAACCAGGGCGGCTTAAAAGCCGCCCTTTTTGTTCATTAAAACGCCGATTCGACCTGTTGTGCGATGCGTTGGGCCATATCACGCACCTGCTGTTCATGTTCCCCTTCCACCATCACGCGGATCAGAGGTTCAGTGCCGGATTTGCGCAGCAGCACACGGCCACGACCGGCCAGCTCCTGTTCCACCTTGGCCACTTCCTGCTGCACGGCGTCGGCCGCCAGCGGATCCTTGCCTTCGGCAAAACGTACATTGACCAGCACCTGCGGGAACTTGTTCATGCCGGAGCGCAGCTTGGCCAGCGGCATCTCGGCGGTGCAGATGGCGGTCAGTACCTGCAGAGCGGCGACGATGCCATCCCCGGTAGTGGTCTGATCCAGGCAAATGATGTGACCGGAGTTCTCGCCGCCGATGCGCCAGCCCTTCTCGTTCATCATCTCCAGCACGTAGCGGTCACCCACCTTGGCGCGGGCGAACGGGATGCCGAGAGTCTGCAGCGCCAGCTCCAGACCCATGTTGGCCATCAGGGTGCCCACCACGCCGCCCTTGAGGCGACCGTTGCGCAGTGCATCGCGGGCAATGATGTAGAGGATTTCGTCGCCGTCGATGATATAGCCGGTGTTGTCCACCATCACCAGACGGTCGCCATCACCATCGAAGGCCACCCCCAGATCTGCCTTGCACTCCAGCACCTTGGCCGCCAGAGCTTCGGGGGCGGTCGAACCGACACCGTCGTTGATGTTGAGACCATCCGGGCTGCAGCCGATGGCGATCACTTCTGCTCCCAGCTCGCGGAACACGGAAGGCGCAATGTGGTAGGTCGCACCATGACCGCAGTCCACCACCATCTTCAACCCTTCCAGGCTCAGATTGGAGGGGAAAGTGCTCTTGCAGAATTCGATGTAACGACCAGCGGCATCGTCGATGCGCAGTGCCTTGCCCAGCTCGGCAGACTCCACACACTTGAGTTCGTGGTCCAGCTCGGCTTCGATGGCCATCTCGACTTCGTCAGGCAGCTTGGTACCGTCGGCGGAGAAGAACTTGATGCCGTTGTCGTAATAGGGGTTGTGGGAAGCGCTGATGACGATGCCGGCTTCGGCCCGGAAGGTGCGGGTCAGGTAGGCGACGGCCGGGGTGGGCATGGGGCCCATCAGAATGGCCTTGAGACCCGCGGCGGACAGGCCCGCCTCCAGTGCGGACTCCAGCATGTAGCCGGAGATGCGGGTATCCTTGCCGATCAGCACCTTGCGAGTACCCTTCTTGGAGAGCACCTTGCCCGCGGCCCAGCCCAGTTTCATCACGAAATCCGGGGTGATCGGGTATTCACCCACCTTGCCGCGTACACCGTCGGTGCCAAAATACTTTCTTGCCATTGTCTGTTCTCGTTTTTTTATTTGGATATGAAATCTTGTCCCGTCATGACCATCCAGCCGGTACGCAAGGCATCCATGGTCGCTCGCACATCGTGCACCCGAATGATCCGGGCACCGCGCTGCATCCCGATGAGCGCACAGGCCAGACTGCCGGCCAGCCGTTCATCAACCGGGCGGCCAAGCAGGTTGCCTATCATAGACTTTCGCGACATACCGACCAAGAGCGGAAGCTGGTAATCGAGCAACTTCTCCTGCTGCGCAAGCAGCTGATAGTTGTGTGCGAGCGTCTTGCCAAAACCGTAACCGGGGTCCAGCAACAACTGCTCCCTCCGTATTCCCGCTGCCAGGCAGGCGGCGATCCGCTCGTCGAAGAAAGCCCTCACCTCCCCCAGCAGATCATCATAATGCGGCTCTGCCTGCATGGTTCTCGGCTGTCCTTGCATGTGCATCAGGCACACCGGAACGTCGGCAACGGCGGCCGCGGCCAGGGCCCCCGGCTCGAGCAGGGCTCGTACGTCGTTGATAAGATGGGCACCCACCGCGCAGCCTTCCCGCATCACCGCCGCCTTGGAGGTATCCAGGGAGATCATCACCTCCAGTTCGGCGACCATGCGCTCCACCACGGGAATGACTCGGTCCAGTTCCTCCTGCTCGCTCACATCGGGAGCACCGGGACGGGTCGACTCGCCACCGATGTCGATGAGGGTCGCCCCCTCCGCCACCATCTGGCGCGCATGGGTCATCGCCCGCTCCAGCTGATTGAAATGACCGCCGTCGGAGAAGGAGTCCGGTGTCACATTGAGGATCCCCATGACGTGGGGACGTTCGAGGGAGAGGCTGAGCCCCTTGCTGGTTAGCTGCATCGTTACTTCCGTTGACATAAAGAAAAACCCCGGGGCCAGCCCGGGGTTTGTATCATCACGATTTATTTGGCCGGCAGATCGTTGGCCTTGTCGATATCGACATCAGCCACCTGCTCGGTCTCGGCTACCGCCGGCTTGGCCTCTGCAGCAACCGTGGCACCGCCTTGCGGGGTATCACCGTGCTCATCATGCCAGTTGCTGGGGGCACGCACTTCGCGGCGAGCCATCAGATCGTCGATCTGCTTGGCATCGATGGTCTCGTACTTCATCAGCGCATCTTTCATGCTGTGCAGCACGTCCATGTTGTCCAGCAGGATCTGCTTGGAGCGGGCGTAGTTGCGATCGATGACCTGCTTGACCTCGGCATCGATGACACGTGCAGTATCATCGGACATGTGCTTGGCCTTGGCCATGCTGCGACCGAGGAACACCTCGCCATCTTCTTCCGCATAGAGCATGGGGCCGAGGCGCTCGGACATGCCCCACTGGGTCACCATCTTGCGGGCGATGTCGGTGGCACGCTCGATGTCGTTGGACGCACCGGTCGATACCTTCTCAGCACCGTAGATCAACTCTTCCGCCAGACGACCGCCGTACAGGCTGGAGATCATGGACTCCAGATGCTGCTTGGAGTGGCTCCAGCGATCCTGCTCCGGCAGGTACATGGTCACACCCAGCGCACGACCGCGCGGAATGATGGAGACCTTGTAGACGGGGTCATGATCCGGCACCAGACGACCAATGATGGCGTGACCGGCTTCGTGATAGGCTGTCATCTCTTTCTCGGACTCTTTCATCACCATGGAGCGACGTTCCGCACCCATCATGATCTTGTCCTTGGCCTTTTCAAACTCGGCCATGGAAACCACACGACGGCTCTCGCGGGCCGAGAACAGAGCAGCTTCGTTGACCAGGTTGGCCAGGTCAGCACCGGAGAAACCGGGGGTGCCACGGGCAATCAGCGCCGGATTGACATCATCCGCCAACGGCACCTTGCGCATATGCACTTTCAGGATCTGTTCGCGACCACGGACATCCGGCAGACCGACCACGACCTGGCGGTCGAAACGACCCGGACGCAGCAAGGCCGGGTCCAGTACGTCAGGACGGTTGGTGGCGGCGATGACGATGATGCCTTCATTGCCTTCAAAGCCATCCATTTCGACCAGCATCTGGTTCAGGGTCTGCTCACGCTCGTCATGACCACCGCCCAGACCGGCACCACGCTGGCGACCGACTGCGTCAATCTCATCGATGAAGATGATGCAGGGAGAAGACTTCTTGGCCTGCTCGAACATGTCGCGTACCCGGGAGGCACCGACACCCACGAACATTTCGACGAAATCTGAACCCGAAATGGTAAAGAAGGGGACCTTGGCCTCGCCTGCAATGGCCTTGGCCAGCAGGGTCTTACCGGTACCGGGAGGACCAACCAGCAGCACACCGGTCGGAATCTTGCCGCCCAGTTTCTGGAACTTGCTCGGATCGCGCAGATAGTCGACCAGCTCCTTCACCTCTTCCTTGGCTTCGTCACAGCCGGCCACGTCGGCAAAGGTGGTCTTGATCTGATCTTCACTCATCAGGCGAGCCTTGCTCTTGCCGAACGACATGGCACCCTTGCCACCACCGCCCTGCATTTGACGCATGAAGAAGACCCAGACACCGATCAGCAACAGCATCGGGAACCAGGAGATGAAGATGGACGTCAGCAGAGACGGCTCTTCCGGCTTCTCGCCCATCACTTTGACATTGTGATTGAGCATGTCGTTGAGCAGCTGGGGATCCGGCGCCGGGATGATGGTGGTGAAGCGTTCACCGGTGCGCTTGACGCCATTAATGACCTTGCCATCCATCCGCACTTCACGGATCTGCTCTTGGGTCACTTCTTTAACGAAGCTGGAATAGTCCAGCTGGCGACTGGTGGTATCGCTGGGGCTGAAGCTATTGAACACCGACATCAACACGACGGCGATGACCAGCCACAGGATTAGGTTTTTCGCCATGTCACTCAAATCAGTAACCTCGCAGACTGACAGTTAACGATGAAGGTTAGGGTACTACAGTTTAAAACCGGTAGCCACAATGTAGACTTCTCGTGAACGGGCACGAGACGAGTCTGGTTTACGAATCTTGACGGCAGTGAAAAGTTTACGGATTTCATTGAGATAGATATCAAACCCCTCCCCCTGGAATACCTTGACCACGAAGCTGCCGTTGGCCCGCAGGACCTGATTGCACATGTCCAGCGCCAGTTCGACCAGATACATGGAACGGGCCTGATCCACCTGCTGAGTACCGCTCATGTTGGGCGCCATGTCGGACATGACGACGTCAACCTTGTCCGGACCTACCCGTTCAAGCAGGGCGCCCAGTACAGTTTCCTCCCGAAAGTCGCCCTGAAGGAAATCGACACCGGCGATGGAATCCATCGGCAGAATATCGCAGGCGATCACCCGGCCCTTGTCACCGACCTGGTCGATGGCAAACTGGGACCAGCCACCGGGGGCCGCCCCCAGATCCACCACCGTCATGCCCGGCTTGAGCAGTTTGTCCTTGCCCTGGATCTCGTCGATCTTGAACACGGCACGGGATCTCAGTCCCAACTTCTGGGCTTTTTTGACGTATTGATCGTCAAAATGCTCTTTTAACCAGCGGGTTGAACTGGGGGAATGTTTTTTCTGGGTCATGATCGTCGACTTTAAAAAACCACAAGGGTTATTAGTATTAAGGGCTAAGTGGGGGTAGAATACGCCCCTTTCAACCCTGACTTATGAAGAAATTGCCATGATTCTCAACAATAAACAGAAACAGTACCTCAAGGGCCTTGCCCACAGTCTGAAGCCGGTCGTCCTGCTGGGACAACACGGTCTGACCGAAGGTGTGCTGGCCGAGATCGATCTGGCGCTCAACCACCACGAGCTGATCAAGGTTAAGGTTGCGTCTGAAGATCGTGAGATGAAACAGCTGGTTATGGATGCCATCGTCCGTGAAACCGGCGCGGTGAAAGTACAGAGCATCGGCCACGTGCTGACCATCTATCGTCAGGCCAACGAGCCGAAAATCCAACTGCCCCGCAAGTAACAGGAAAGAGCATCGCTCTTTCCTTCATTTCCCCTCTTCCCAAGTCGCTTGCCAAAGTAGTCGCCAGGCCCTTAACCTGCGATGAATACTCGTGGATACCCGCTATGGATCACCATCAGATTCTCACCGAAGATGAACTGGCCATGCTACGGGACTTGGGAAGCGATCAGGAGACGGCCGCCGGTCAATCCCTGAGCGGTTATCTCGCCACTCCCCTGCTAGGCCTGCTGCAACGCGCCGACCAGCTGGTGCTGGAAGCCCGTTTTGCCGGGCATCAGCTCCGTTTTCCGCTGCGCTTCACTCAAGGGGATGATGGCTTCGTCGAGCCACGCATCGCCGCCCCCGTCATCAAGGAGCTGGGTTATCCCCATCCGCGCACTTGGCGGCTGGACGAGCAGGCCAGCTTCAGGATGGGTGAGCATGACTATCTAGTGCACAGCCTGTCGCTCGATGGTCTGGTCGTCGAGGGCCTGCCGCCCGGACTGGCCGTCGGCGCAACCTTGACAGGCAGCCTGCTCATTGAGGATCTCGCCCCCCTGCCGCTCAGCGCTGAGCTGGTCAGACACATTCATCGTCGCAACGGCATCCAGGGCTGGGCACTGCATTTCCAGATGGCCAAAGCGGACCTTGAACTGCTGCGCAACTGGATGTTCCAGCGTCATCAGGACGCCTTCACCCAGGCTTACCAGCCCCGCTAAATACAAACAGGGGAGCCGGGGCTCCCCTGTTCTGGCATCAAGCTACCTCAGAGGTAGGCAACTTCCAGGATCTCGTACTCCACATCGCCTGCCGGCGTTTTGACGATGGCCACATCGTCCACTTCCTTGCCGATCAGAGCACGGGCGATGGGGGAATTCACGGAGATCATGTTCTGTTTGATGTCCGCCTCGTCGTCGCCCACGATACGGTAGACCACCTCTTCTTCCGTCTCGCTCTTGAGCAGAGTCACGGTTGCCCCGAAGATGACGCGACCATTGTTGGTCATCTTGGTGATGTCGATCACCTGGGCGTTGGAGAGCTTGCTCTCGATTTCCTGGATACGGCCTTCACAGAAGCCTTGCTGCTCGCGGGCAGCATGGTATTCGGCGTTTTCTTTCAGATCACCATGTTCACGGGCATCTGCAATCGCTTCGATAATCTGCGGACGCAGCTCGGTCTTGAGATATTCGAGCTCTTCACGCAGCTTTTCAGCGCCGCGAACAGTCATCGGAGTATGATTCATAGTCGAAACCTGGGTTGCTTGAAAAGAGAAGCTGCGGCTATCAGAGAGAGCCGCAGCTGTCGGTTCGGATGAGGCATCTTAATATGAAGCCGGCACAAAATCCATGTCAGTCCCTGCGAGCGGGATCGCGCTTTCTCATCAGAATTTACCGGAACTATTTCTGCTCCTGCGCGCTGATCGGGGCTGACACCGTCGGTTTGCCCTGCATGATGGAGATCTCCACCCGCCGGTTCATGCGCCGGTTTTCCGGGCTGGTATTGGGCACCAGCGGCTGGGAATCGGCCATGCCCTGTACCACCAGCCGGCCGCCATCGAAGCCCGGTACCTTGATCATCTGGTGGGCTACCGCCACCGCCCGCTGGGAGGAGAGCTCCCAGTTGGACTGGAACAGCTCATCCTCGGTGGCGGCATCATCGGTATGGCCCGAGACGGTGATCTCGCCGGGCACATCCTTGAGCAGGGCTGCCACCTTGCGTACCACCGGCCAGAACTGGGGCTGCAGGAAGGCGGATCCCGCCGGGAAGGCCGCTTTTTCCCGGATCCGGATGATGATCTGCTGGCCCAGCGCCTCCACTTCGATTGCGCCATCCTGGATCTGCGCCTTCATCTGATCCGCCAGCGCCTTGGCCAGCGCGTTGGACTGCTCCTGCTGCTGTTGTTTCTGCGCCTCCTGTTGGGTATCGCCCCCCACCAGCTTCTCTTCACTCTTGTCATGACCGCCAGCCTGATCGGCATCACCGGGCTGGAAATCCAGCTCGGTCTGGGTCATGTCCATGGTCTGCTGCATGATGGTATCGATGGGGGTAGGCTCCGGGCGACCCGGCCTGAACTCCTGGGCGATGACGGAGGTTCCCTTGGGAATGTCCTTCACCTCGAGAATATTCTGTACCCCGAACGCCTTCTCCATGGAGCCGGCAATCTGCTTGAACTTCTGCACGTCCATCTCGGCAAACGAGAGCAGCAGCACGAAGAAGCACATCAGCAGCGACATCAGGTCGGCGAAGGTTCCCATATAGCCGGGCAGACCGGGAGGTGGGCATTTGCACTTTGCCATGCGCGCTCCTATTCGGTCCCGTTGCTGCGTTTGGACTGGTTCAGGTAGTTCTGCAGCATGGCCTGGATCACTCTCGGGTTCTGGCCATCCTGAATGCCCATGATGGCGTCGAGGATCAGGGTACGGCTCAGCTGCTCCTCACCGCTGCGCAGCTCCAGCTTGTCGGCGATGGGGATGGCGATCATGTTGGCCTCGATCGCCCCGTACAGGGTGGTGAGCAAGGCCACCGCCATGGCCGGGCCGATGGATTTAGGGTCACTCATGTTCGCCAGCATGGCCACCAGGCCCACCAGGGTACCTATCATCCCCATGGCAGGGCCGAGATCCCCCAGGGAGCGGAACACCTTGACGGCGATGACGTGGCGCTCCGAGGTCAGCTCGATGTCCTTCTCCATCACCGCCCGCACCACGTCGGCGTCATGGCCGTCCACCAGCATGTCGATGCCCTTCTTCATGAAGGTATTGGGGATCTCCGCCGCCTCCAGGGCCAGGAAGCCCCCCTTGCGGGCCGCGTCCGCCAGCTCCACCGCCTTGGCAATCAGGTCATCGAGCTTGTCCCCCTTGTACATGAATGCCTTGCCGGCCACCTTGAACGCCATCAGAAACTGGCCGAGGTTGAACTTCATCATGCAGATGAACAGAGAACCCAAAATGGTGATATAGACCGAGGGCATATCCACATACATGCTCATGGGGCCACCCAGCAGCATGCCGTACACCACCACCCCGAACCCCAGCACTATGCCTATCAGACTGCCTAAATCCACATCCCTACTCCTGTCAGCTGAAATTTGTTGTATCTGCAGTTTGTTGAATTTTCTGCTATTGGCTCATCAGCGGCAAGGGTTGCCACAATTTTCCCCATTCGGAAGATGGCTTATTATCGGCCACTTTTCCGAGAGTTTAAGCCGACGGCATTTTTCTGCCTCCCCCCTGCCCGTCGTCGATGTTAAGATAAGCCGTTTTTTTCAATCCCCGAGGATGGACATGGCCAGTAAAAAAATCGACCGCCTGAGTTTTGATGCCACTCTGGAAGAGCTGGAAACCATAGTTCATCAACTGGAACAGGGCTCCCTACCGCTGGAAGAGGCCCTCAAGCAGTTTGAGCAGGGCATTCATCTGGTGCGGGCCGGCCAGCAGAAGCTGGAGCAGGCCGAGCAGAAGATCCAGATCCTGCTGACTCAGGCCGATGGCAGCGAGCAAGCCGTCCCCTTCCAGCCAGAGCAAGGAGAGGAGTGAGTGACGCTGGACGATTTTTCCCGCCTGCACCGGCAACGTATTGACGACTGTCTGTCTGCACAACTTGAATCCTTGCCCGCCATGGCCCCTCGCCTGCGCGATGCCATGCGCTATGGCCTGCTGCTGGGCGGCAAACGGGTGCGCCCCTTCCTGGTCTACGCCGTCGGCGAGATGCTGGGCGTAAAGAACGAGCTGCTGGACGGCCCTGCCGCCGCGGTGGAGTGCATCCACGCCTACTCCCTGCTACACGACGATCTGCCCGCCATGGACAACGACGATCTGCGTCGCGGTCAGCCGACGGTGCACAAGGCATTTGATGAAGGCACCGCCATTTTGGCCGGCGACGCCCTGCAGACCCTGGCCTTCACCATTCTGGCCGATCACCCGATGCCGGATTCGCTGCTGGCCAACCGGGTACGGATGCTGAGCCGACTGGCCCGCGCCTCGGGTTATCTCGGCATGTGCGGCGGTCAGGCGCTGGATCTGCTGGCGGAAGGGCGCCAGATTTCCCTCGCCGAGCTGGAACAGGTACACCGCCACAAGACCGGGGCTCTCATCGAGTGCGCCGTGGCGCTTGGCGCCCTGTGCAAGGCGGACGTGGATGAAACCACCCTGAGCGCGCTGCAAACCTATGCCGCCGCCATCGGTCTCGCCTTCCAGGTGCAGGATGACATCCTCGACATCACGGGCGATACCGCCACCCTCGGCAAGCGGCAAGGTTCCGATCTGGCGCTGGAAAAGAGTACCTATCCGGCGCTGCTGGGGCTCGACAATGCCCGTGAGCTGGCTCGCGAACTGCATGGTAAAGCCTTAACAGCCTTGCAATCTTTGCCCTACAATACCGACATTCTGGAAGCGTTTGCCGATTACATCATCGAGCGAACCCACTAAACGCTGGATAACAGTAACAATATGAGCGTTGATATAAGTAATTTCCCCAACCTGGCCCTCGCGGATACGCCGGTCGAGTTGCGATCCCTGCCCTTCGAGCGACTGCCCGTACTGTGCAACGAACTGCGTGAATATCTGCTGCGTTCGGTGAGTCGCTCCAGTGGCCATCTTGCCTCCGGGCTCGGTACCGTCGAACTGACGGTGGCGCTGCACTACGTCTACAACACCCCGTTCGATCGGCTGGTGTGGGACGTGGGCCACCAGGCTTATCCCCACAAGATCCTCACCGGTCGCCGCGATCGGATGCAAAGCATCCGCCAGAAAGACGGTCTGCACCCCTTCCCCTGGCGCGGCGAGAGCGAATATGACGTGCTCTCAGTCGGCCACTCCAGCACCTCCATCGGTGCGGCGCTCGGCATGGCCGTTGCGGCCGAAAGCGAAGGGCTGGGGCGCAAGGTGGTAGCGGTGATCGGCGATGGCGCCATCACTGCCGGCATGGCGTTCGAGGCACTCAATCACGCCGGCGATGTCCACAAGGACATGCTGGTGGTGCTCAACGACAACGAGATGTCCATCTCAGAAAATGTCGGGGCACTGAACAACCACCTGGCCCGCATCATGTCTGGCAAGCTCTACACCACCATCCGCGAGGGTGGCAAGAAGGTGCTGGCCGGCCTGCCGCCGGTCAAGGAGCTGGCCAAGCGGGCCGAGGAACACCTCAAGGGAATGGTGGTGCCCGGCACCCTGTTCGAGGAGTTCGGCTTCAACTACATCGGCCCCATCGACGGCCACGACATCAACGCCCTGGTCGAGACCCTGCGTAACATGCGCAACCTCAAGGGGCCGCAGCTGCTGCACGTCAAGACCAAGAAGGGCAAGGGCTACGAGCCCGCCGAGAAGGACCCCATCGGTTATCACGGCGTGCCCAAGTTCAATCCGGACGAGTGCACCCTGCCCAAGGCGAGCGGCGGCAAGCCGAGCTTCTCCGCCATCTTCGGCCAGTGGCTGTGCGACATGGCGGCCAAGGATGAGCGGCTGGTCGGCATCACCCCGGCCATGCGCGAAGGCTCCGGCCTGGTGAAGTTCAGCCAGCAGTATCCGGATCGCTACTTCGACGTGGCCATCGCCGAGCAGCACGCGGTCACCTTCGCCGCCGGTCTCGCCATCGCCGACCAGAAGCCGGTGGTCGCCATCTACTCGAGCTTCCTGCAGCGGGCCTACGACCAGTTGATCCACGATGTGGCGCTGCAAGAGCTGCCGGTACTGTTCGCCATCGACCGGGCCGGTCTGGTGGGGGCCGACGGCCCCACCCATCAGGGGGCGTTCGACATCAGCTTCCTGCGCACCGTGCCCAACATGGTGATCATGACCCCGTCCGACGAGAACGAATGCCGTCAGATGCTCTACACCGGCTACCAGTGCAACGGGCCGGCGGCGGTGCGCTACCCCCGCGGCAGCGGCACCGGCATCCAGGTCGAGAGCGAGATGCAGGCGCTGGCGCTCGGCAAGGGGCGCATCGTGCGTCAAGGCAAGGGCACCGCCATCCTGGCGTTCGGCACCCTGCTGCAACAGGCCAAAGCGGCAGCCGAGGCGCTCGATGCCACCCTGGTGGACATGCGCTTCGTCAAACCGATGGACGAGGCGCTGGTGCTCTCTCTGGCCGCGACCCACGATCAGTTCGTCACCCTCGAGGACAACGCCATCATGGGCGGCGCGGGCTCTGCGGTGAACGAGCTGCTGATGCACAGCAAACAGTGCAAGCCGGTGCTCAATCTCGGCCTGCCGGATCGCTTCGTCGAACAGGGTACCCAGGAAGAGATCTACGCTCTATTGGGGCTCGATGGCGCCGGCATCCAGCGCAGCATAGAGCAGTGGCTGCAGGCTTGACCCCCTCAGCACACACAGCAAAAGGGCGCCGTTACGGCGCCCTTTTTGTTTGTCTGTCTCGTTGGTTTATCTGTGACCATCAGCCCTTGTAGAGCTTGGGATTGAACACATCCCGCAGCCAGTCACCCAGCAGGTTGATGACCAGCACCAGCACCACCAGGCAGATGCCCGGGAAGGCGGTGATCCACCAGGAACCGGAGAAGATGTAGTTGAAGCCCACGCTGATGAGCGAGCCCAGCGACGGCTGATCCACCGGCATCCCCAGACCGAGGAAGGAGAGCGCCGCCTCACTCATGATGGCGTTGGCCACCTGCACCGTGGAGATGACCAGGATCGGCGACAGGCAGTTGGGCAGAATGTGGCGGAACATGATGCGTGGGGCGCGAAAGCCCATCACCTTGGCCGCTTCCACATACTCCTTCTTCTTCTCCGCCAGCACCGAGGCACGCACGGTTCTGGCGTACTGCGGCCACTCCGCGATACCGATGATCACCACCAGCATCAGGATGGCGAACTTCGAGTAGAACTCGGAACCAAACGTAGCCTGAAAGATGGCGGAGATGATGATCGCCACCATCATGGTGGAGAACGACAGCTGCACGTCGGCAAAGCGCATCAGCAGGCTGTCGATGCGGCCACCGAAGTAACCGGCGATCAACCCGATGACAATGCCGAGCACCAGCTGCAGCGCCACCGCGAACAGACCTATGGTCAGCGAGATGCGGGCGCCATAGAGGATGGTGCTCCAGATGTCGCGACCCTGGTTGTCGGTACCGAGCCAGAAGCGCTCTTCGCCCCCTTCCAGCCAGGAGGGCGGCAATTCGGCATCCATCAGATCGAAGCTGGTCTGGTCGTAGACGTTGTACGGGGCCAGCCAGGGTGCCAGCAGCGCCGCCAGTACGAACACCACGAACACCGCAAAGCTGAACATGGCTACCTTGTCCCGCAGGAAGTAGTAGACGATGTCGGAATTTTTAATACGTGCCCAACGGCTTGGGCTTGCAGTTACAGCATTAGTCATCTGTTACCCCTTGGCGGTCAGGTTGACGGTCGGGTTGATCAACCCGTAAAGCAGGTCGACCAGGGTATTGGTCACCACGAAAATGAGCCCGACGAAGATGACGTAGGCGGTGATGAGGGGCGTATCGACCCGGTGGATCGCCTCGAGGAACAGGAAGCCGGTCCCCGGCCACTGGAACACGCTCTCGGTCAGGATGGTGTAGGCCACCATGGTGCCGATCTGCACACCACCGACGGTAATGACCGGCAGCATGGTGTTCTTGAGGGCGTGGCTGTAGTAGACCTTGTTGTTGTCCAGCCCCTTGGCACGGGCGAACTTGACGTACTCGGAGGAGAGCTGCTCCAGCATCTCGGAGCGCACCAGCCGGATGAACAGCGGCAGCATGATGGAGGAGAGTGCCACGCAGGGCAGGATCAAATGCTTGATGCCGTCCCAGGTGAAGAAGCCCGACTCCCAGCCCAGCAGGTTGTAGGTCTCGCCGCGGCCATAGGCCGGCAGCCAGCCCAGCTGGATGGAGAAGAGGTACATCAGCATGATGGCGGTCAGGAACACCGGGATCGAGATACCGATGCTGCTCCCCGCCATGATGATCTTGGTCGGTATGCTGTGCGGGCGGATCGCCGAGTAGACCCCAAGCGGAATGGAGACCACCACGATGATCAGCGCAGCGCCAAACACCAGCTCAAGAGTAGCCACCAGCTTGTCGAGGATAACCTCGAGGGCTGGTCGCTTGAAGAAGTAGGAAGTACCCAGATCCCCGTGTACCGCGTTCTTCAAGAAGCGGCTGTATTTGACGAGGAAAGGATCGTTGAGGCCCATCTTCTCGCGCAATTCGTGGCGCTGGGCTTCGGAGACCGATTGTCCCACCAGCTCGCGCAACGGATCCCCCAGGTTGTCCTGGATGGAGAAGGCGACCAGGCTGATGACGAACATCACTATCACGGCCTGATAGAACCGTTTCAGCAGGAATGTAAACATGCTTGTCCTTCTACGTGGCCTGTGTCATGGCACAGGCTTCTGTTAGCAGGCGGGGTGGCCGGCTGACCACCCCGCCCCGTCCTTCCTTGCAACCTTCGCTTACTTGCCGACCACCAGGTCGCCGAAGTAAGGGAAGTTCATCACGTTGACCACCGGCTTGATATCGGCGTTCTTCTTGGCGCCGTAGGCCAAATCTTCCCAGTGCAGCGGCACATAGGCAGCGTCGTCGATCAGCATGGCTTCGACCTTCTTCAGCATCTCGGCACGCTTGGCCGGATCGGTCTCGGCGTTGGCCTGCTCGACCAGCTTGTCAGCCTCGGCGTTGGCATAACCGGCGCAGTTGTACTGGCCCATGCCGGTCTTGGCATCCTTGGTGAAGGTCAGGAACTCGAAGAAGTTCGCACTGTCTTCGGTGTCGGAGTGCCAGCCGATCAGCTGCATGTCCGCGGCGCACTTGTCAAACTCAGGCCAGTACTGGGCCACCGGCATGGTCTTCAGATCCACCTTGATGTTGATCTTGGCCAGCATGGCGGAGACGGCCTGGGCAATCTTGACGTCGTTGACGTAACGGGCAGCCGGGGAGATGAAGCTCATCTTGAAGCCCTGCTCATAGCCGGCTTCCTTCATCAGCTGCTTGGCCTTGGCCAGATCATACTGGGGCTTGAGCGCCTCGTTGTGACCGGCATAGCCTTTCGGGCTCAGCTGGCCGGCAGGGGTACCGAAGCCTTTGTTGATCTTCTCGACGATGCCCACCTGGTTGATGGCGTAGTTGATCGCCTGACGCACGCGCTTGTCTTTCAGCGCCGGGTTGGTGTTCTGGTTCAGCTCGATGATGATGGCGCGGGTACCGGACAGGGTCACCAGCTGGGTGTCCTTGCCGTTCTTCACGCGCTCCAGATCGTTCGGCGCAACCGGGTAGATCACGTCCACGTCACCACCCAGCAGGGCCGCCACGCGGGTGGCGTCCTCCTTGATGGGCACCACGGTCAGGTTGTCGACGTTGCCCTTGGAGGCCTTGTCCCAGTAGTTGGCGTTGCGGGTGTACTCCAGCTTGACGCCCTGCTCGCGGAACTTGACGCTGAACGGGCCGGTACCGGAGACATGGGTGGAGGCGTAGGAGTCGCCGTTCTTGACGATCTCGGCCTTGTCTTTGCCCGCCTCGGTCTTGCCGGTATAGAACTTGGAGTCCATCGGGAAGATATAGGTGACGGTCTGCAGCACCAGCGGGAACGGCTTGGCGGTGATCAGATCAACGGTGTACTCATCGACCTTCTTCACTTCGGCGATGGGGTCGAAGATGGCCTTGAAGTCGACGGAGGACTTCAGACGGTTGACGGTCCACACCACGTCATCGGCGGTGAAGTCGTTGCCGGAGTGGAACTTGACGCCCTTGCGCAGGAAGAAGCGCACGGTCTTGTCGTCGATGCGCTCATACTTCTCGGCCAGACGCGGCTCGAATTTCAGGTCCTGGGTGTAACGCATCAGCGGATCGAACACCAGGTGGGACATCTCCAGGGTCTGACCGGAGAGCTGCTCCTGCGGGTCCAGCGAGGTAGCGTCGGAGGCGACGGCGACCTTGATGTCGACGGCGGAAACGTTAAAAGCGAAACCGGCGGCAAACAGCGCCAGGGCAATCTTGGATAATCCTTTCTTCATGTCTTTCTCCATGCTTTTGGCTTTTTATTGACACTTTTTTTGACAAGCAGAGCGGCGGGCCGCCCCTTTCCTAGCTTGCGATTTCCAGCCCCTCGCGGGACATTCCCTTGAACTCCGGCATGAGGGAGATCAGCTTGCGGCTGTACTCATGCTCGGCATTGGTAAAGAGTTTCTCGGTCTCCGCCACTTCCACCAGATGACCGTGCTGCATCACCCCGATGCGATCGCACATCTGGCGGATCACCGGCAGATCGTGACTGATGAACAGCATGGTGAGGCCTAGCTCCTGCTGCAAATCCTTGAGCAGGTTGAGGATCTGGGCCTGCACCGACACATCCAGCGCCGAGGTGGGCTCGTCGCAGATGAGGAAACGTGGCCGGGTCGCCAGGGCGCGGGCAATGGAGATACGCTGACGCTGGCCGCCGGAGAATTCGTGGGGATACTTGACCCCGGCACCGCGGCCAAGGCCGACGTGATCCAGCAGATCCCCCACGATCCCCTCGATCTGGCTCTCGCTGCCAGCCAGCTTATGAAAGCGGATCGGCTCTGCGATGATGTCACGCACCTTCATGCGCGGGTTCATCGAGGAGTAGGGATTCTGGAACACCATCTGCATCTGGCGACGCAGCGGGCGGCGCTCATGCTCGCCCTTGAGCGCGGTCAGATCGATCCCCTCGAAGAAGATCTTGCCGGTATCGGGCGGATAGAGGCCGGTGATGGCACGGGCGATGGTCGACTTGCCGGAGCCAGACTCCCCCACCAGACCGAAGGTTTCACCCTCGAAGATCTCGAAGCTGATGTTGTTGCAAGCCCGCACGTACTGGCGGCGGCTCGGGAACAGGGAATCCTTGGTGACGAACTTCAGATCCACGTTCTCCACCCGCAGCAGCGCCCCTTCATAGGCGCGCTCGTCCTGACTCTGGCCGAGCCAGTGGGTCTTGAGATCGATGCTGGTATCCGCCGCACCGGCGTCCTCGATATAGGAAACCAGCGGGAAGCGCACCAGCTTCACATCCGAGCGGGGCACCGCCGAGATGAGGCTGCGGGTATAGGGGTGGTTGGGGCGGCCCAGCACCTGTTCGGTGGTACCGAACTCCACCAGATCGCCGCGATACATGACCGCCACCTTGTCGGTGACGTTGGACACCACGCCCATGTCGTGAGTCACCAGCATGCAGCCCACCTGCCGCTCTTTACAGAGGTTGCGGATGAGCTGGAGGATCTGATCCTGAATGGAGACGTCCAGCGCCGTGGTCGGTTCGTCGGCGATGATGAGCTCGGGATCGCCGGAGAGGGCGATGGCAATGACCACCCGTTGGCGCATGCCACCGGAGAACTGATGGGGGTACTGCTTGATGCGCAGCTCAGGCTGCGGGATCCCCACCGCCGCCATCAGGGAAAGCGCCTTGGCAAAGGCCGCCTCACGGGTGAGGTCGGTATTGGCCAGAATGGTTTCAACCAGCTGCCGTTCGACGGTGAACAGCGGGTTGAGGGAGGTCATGGGGTCCTGGAAGATGAAGCCGATGCGCGACCCTCGAATGGCCCGCATCTCGTTCTGGCTCTTGCCGGAGATGAGTTCGCCATTGAGATAGATGTCGCCACGGGCGATACGGCCAGGGGGGCTCAGCAGGTCGATGACGGCGTTGCCTATGGTGGACTTGCCGGCACCGGACTCGCCTACCACACCGACTATCTCTCCCTTTTCCACGGAAAAAGAGAGATCCTTCACTGCGGCCAGCACCCCGTAGCGGGAGGGGTACTCGATCCGCAAGTTTTTCACTTCGAGCAAGGACATGTTTACCTCTGCGGGGGACATCCGTCCCAAATAATTCGTCCGTAAATCGGCCGCAGATGCCGGTCGTGCCTTGGGGTGATCTTGAGTGCTTGATATGACTGCAAAACGCTCAATCCATGAGACAACGAAACCAGCGATCCGGGCGGGTTTTTTGCATTTTTTTGGAATAACCCGCGAGTAACTTAGACGGTTTGGCGGCGAGTGTAAATGATCGGGTTATACAATTTCGCAATACTTTGCTCAGTTAGCAGCCAAGTCAGCAGTCATAAATCATGACTACTATCACATATACAGACTATATGACCAATAAAATGCATGACTAGTGCTTTTACTTTCAACAATGGCGTAACAGGCGGGAATATTCACTATTGACTTAATAGTCTTAAGCTTCGAATGAGTAGTGAATATTTATGTGAAATGATTTTTTAACGGCAGCATATGCCGATGAATGAAAACTAAACAGAGATATATAGGGGGATGCCAGCATGGCGCTCCCCCTTGCTGTCACCCTCAACCCAGCCAGTATGCCAGCGATTGCATACAAAACAGGGCGAACAGGCCAGCGATGAGATCGTCCAGCATGATGCCAAGGCCGCCATGAATGCGGCGATCAAACCAGGAGATGGGCCAGGGCTTGAGGATGTCGAACAACCGGAACAGCACGAAACCGGCCAGCACCCATTCCCAGCCAGCCGGCGCCGCTATCATGGTGACCCCAAAACCGATCACCTCGTCCCAGACGATGGCGCCGTGATCCGGCATGCCGATGGCATCGGTGGCGCTCTGGCAGATCCGGATGCCCACCACGAAGCCCAACACCAGCAGCCCAATGAACCAGGGCGTCGACAGACCGCTCACCAGCAGGTAAAGGGGGATGGCGGCGAGCGTCCCCATGGTACCCGGCGCCTTGGGCGAAAGGCCGGAGCCAAAACCCACCGCCAGAAAGTGCAGCGGATGCTTCAGGTTCAGCCGCTTCAGCTCGGGCTTTATCGCGAACAGGCTCATGCGAAGTGGTCCCACCCTTTCAGCTCCAGCGCCACCATTTGTTCACCCCGCAGATAGTCGATGCCCGGCTCGCCGGCAACGATGCGGCCGATGCGGGTAAATTTGACGCCGCAGTTGGCCAGCGCCGTGTCCAGCGCGCCGCGATGCTCCTCCGGCACGGTGAAGCAGAGCTCATAGTCATCGCCACCCGCCAGTGCCAGCTGCCAGGCATCCTGTTCGCTCACCGCATCCTGCAGCACCGGCGAGAGCGGCAGCAGATCGAGATCGATCTGGGCCCGCACGCCGGAGGCCTTGAGGATATGGCCGAGATCCGAGGAAAGCCCGTCGGAGAGATCCAGCGCGCTGCCGGCCAGCCCGCGCAGGGCCTGTCCGGCCAGAATGCGGGGATGGGGATGGTCGAGGCGCGGCAGCACGGCCGCCAGCTGGTTCTCGTTGAGGGTTCGCTTGGCCAGCAGATGGGAGAGCGCCAGGGCGGCATCGCCCAGGGTGCCGGTCACGTAGACCCCGTCCCCGGCCTTGGCACCGCTGCGCAGCAGGGCACGGCCAGCCGGCACCGACCCTTTCACCGATACCGTGATGGAGAGCGGGCCGCGGGTCATGTCGCCGCCCACCAGCGCCACGTTGTAGTATTCGGCAAGCTCCAGGAACCCTTCGGCAAAACCGGCTACCCAGGCCTCGTTGATGGTGGGCAGGGTCAGCGCCAGCGAGACCCAGCGCGGCTCGGCGCCCATGGCAGCCAGATCGGAGAGATTGACCGCCAGCGCCTTGTAGCCCAGATCCACCGGATCCATGTCGGGAAAGAAGTGGACGCCGCTCACCAGGGTATCTGTGCTCACCGCCAGCTGGGTGTCGGGGGGCAGGGTCAGCAGGGCACAATCATCTCCAGGGCCCATCACCACGTCCTTGCGGGCGTGAGGGACCTTGAAGTACTTATCAATCAGCTCGAATTCACCCATACAGTAAAAAGCCAGCAATAAGCTGGCTCCTCTCTTAGATGCTGTTGACGGACAGCAGGATCAACGCTTGTTCAGCGACTTGATCACCTTGTCCAGTACACCGTTGACAAACTTGTGGCTGTCATCGGCAGCAAAGGATTTGGCCAGCTCGATCGCTTCGTTGATGGCCACGCGCGGCGGCACATCATCACGACGGGTCAGCTCATAGGTCGCCAGACGCAGGATCGCCTTGTCCACCATGTCCACTTCTTCCAGCGGACGGGAGAGGAAAGGTGCGAAGACCTTGTCCAGCTCGTTGCAGTGGAGGGCTACTCCGAACAGCAGATCGCGGAAGTAGTTCAGGTCCACACCCTTGGTGTCCTGATCGATCTTGAACTGCTCTTCGATGTCGCCCACGTTGGCCTTGGTCATCTGCCACTGGTAGATGGCCTGGGTGGCACAATGGCGGGCCTTGCGGCGCTCGGACGGTTTCAATGCATTTCTCCTCGTTACACGTCCAGCTGTTTCAGGACGTTGATCATTTCGAGCGCGCTCAATGCTGCCTCTGCACCCTTGTTACCCGCCTTGGTACCGGCACGCTCGATGGCTTGTTCAATGTTTTCAGTGGTCAGTACGCCGAAGGCAACCGGAATTTCATATTCCATCATTACCTGGGCCATGCCCTTGCTGTTCTCGTTTGCCACCAGATCGAAGTGATAGGTGCCGCCACGGATGACGGTGCCCAGCGCCACGATGGCGTCATATTGACCACTCTTGGCCAGCTTCTTGATGGCCAGGGGGATTTCGACTGCGCCCGGCACTCGCACCAGGGTCAGGTTGCTGTCCTGGACTTGACCTTGACGCTTCAGTACGTCTACCGCACCGTCCACCAGGCTTTCGTTGATGAAGCTGTTGAAACGGGCAACGACAATAGCAACGCGCGCCTCAGGAGCGGCGATATTTCCTTCGATAACCTTCATGGGAAATCCTGTCTCTGTGCAATCAAAAGGGGCCGGAGTCAAAAGTGCGCACATTCTAGCACAAAGGGGAATCGGACAAAAACATGCATCACAATTCTGGCAACGACAGTGCAATTGACTTTTTGCTTAACTGATCCGACCTGATAATAATACGTCACCCTACTACGGGTTAAAATAATAACACCAAGGAGTTCAGTATGTTGGATTTCAAACGCAGCGGCGTCGCACTCGCCTGCCTGCTGCCGCTGGCTGCTCAGGCCGATGCTGGCAGCCCGCGCATCATCGGCGGCAGCGCCGTCACAGCCCCCAGCTGGATGGTGGCCGTCGGCGAAGTCGTCAACGGCAATTGGAGCAATTTCTGCGGCGGCACCCTCATCGACAAGCAGTGGGTACTCACCGCTGCGCACTGCGTCGCAGAGGCCCAGTCCGGCCCCATGGAAGTGGCCATCGGGGTGAGTGATCTCAGCCGCCCTCACCTTCGCAGCAAGGTAGACCAGGTGCTGATGCACCCGGAGTATTACGTCAACCTGCTGATCAATCTCGGTTATCGCGACACCCCGAACGCCTCGGATGTGGCCCTGCTGCACCTTGCCACCCCCGTTACCCAGACACCGATCGCCATCGCCGACCCCGTCATCAAGGATACCTGGCAGCAGAACACGACCATGCTGCATGCCCTGGGGTACGGTGGCATCGACCCCAGCGCGACCAAAGCCAGCCCGCAGCTGCTGGCGGTGGATCTCGCCTATCGGGGAGACAGGGACTTCTGGTACGGTGACCCGACCACGACCCATATCTTCGCCGGCAAGCTGGCCGGTCAGGACACCTGCAAAGGCGACAGCGGTGGCCCGCTCACTTATGGTGGACAACTGGTCGGCGTGACCAGCTACGGGGCCTTCCCCTGCGCCACCGGCAGCGCCGGTGGCTATGTCTACGCCCCCGCCTTCAGTGACTGGATCGCCGAGCAGCAGCAAGGCGTCACCCTGACCACGGTCCGCGGCCTGATCCTGCCTTCAGGCACCAGTGGCTGGGCCGACTACCTGCTGGCCAACCGCAGCAACCAGGCGGTCACCCTGAGCGGCATCTACAGCGATGCCTCCGCCATGAGCAACGGCTGCGCCGGCCGTCTGGAAGCGGGTCAAACCTGCACCCTGCGGCTTCGCGCCGATGGCAACAATACAGTCGGTACCCTTCGCGTGCAGGGCGTTGAACTCACCGCCACCAATGAACAGGGGGCGAGCCAGCGCCTTGAAGGGGCCTTGATCAGTCTCACCAGTGAGCCCACCAAGACTCCGGATACCACCACGACCACCACAACGACGACCACTTCAAGCAGTGGCGGTGGTGGCGCCACCGGTTTCGCAGCCCTGTTGCTGCTGCCGCTGGCCTGGTTGCGCCGGCGCCGCTAAGGCAAAACAACAAGGGATGACCGAGGTCATCCCTTGCTTCATATTCATTTCATCACATCAGGCTTATTCGCCGATGTACTCCACCACTTCCAGGCCGAAACCGCCGAGGGCATGGTACTTCTTCGGCGAGCTCAACAGGCGCATCTTGCCCACGCCCAGCGCCTTGAGGATCTGGGAACCGACGCCGACCCGGCGCGAGGTGCCCTGCCACTTGGCCCCTTCCGGTGCCAACCCCTTGTCCGCCGCCTCGAACCCCTTGACCCGGGCCAGCAGCTCGGCGCCATGGGCTTCCGCCCCCAGGATCACCAGCACCCCGCCTTCGTCGGCGATGCGGGCCATGGATTTGGGCAGCGGCCAGCTGCGGGCGCTGTGGCGATCGGTCAACAGCAGATCGCTCAGCACGTCGTGCAGATGGACCCGCACCAGGGTCGGCTGCTCGGCCTGTACCTCACCCTTTTTCAGGGCGAAGTGCACCTGGTTGTCGATGGTGTCGCGGAAGGTGATGAGGTCGAACTCGCCAAACTCGGTGGGCAGCTTGCACTCGGCCACCTTCTCCACCGTGGTCTCGTGCTGGTTGCGGTATTCGATGAGGTCGGCGATGGTGCCGAGCTTGATGCCGTGCTGCTCGGCGAACAGCTCCAGATCAGGGCGGCGCGCCATGGTGCCGTCTTCGTTGAGGATCTCGACGATGACGGACGCCGGCTCGTAACCCGCCAGCCGGGCCAGATCGCAACCGGCCTCGGTGTGACCGGCGCGGGTCAGCACGCCACCATCCTGCGCCATCAGCGGGAAGATGTGGCCGGGCTGCACCAGATCGGCGGCCTTGGCGTTCGGTGCGACAGCAGCCTGCACGGTGACGGCGCGGTCGGCGGCGGAGATGCCGGTGGTCACCCCTTCGGCCGCTTCGATGGTCACGGTGAAGGCGGTGGAGAACTGGGCATTGTTGCGATCGACCATCAGCGGCAGCGCCAGCTGCTTGCAGCGATCCCGGGTCAGGGTCAGACAGATGAGCCCCCGGCCATAGCGGGCCATGAAGTTGATATCTTCCGGGCGGACACAGGAGGCGGCCATGATGAGGTCCCCTTCGTTCTCCCTGTCTTCGTCATCCATCAGGATCACCATCTTGCCAGCCTTGATATCGGCAATGATTTCCTGGGTCGTGCTTAGCGCCATGGGCTACTCCATCAACATGCTGCGGGGATTGAGCCAGTCGGCTCGGCTTGATACTGCCTATTGTGCTCTAGATGGGGCACAGGAGGCCCCATTTCAATCAGCGCGGGATCACAGAAAAGCGTTTTTCCCGCCGAGGGTCCATCACAGGAAGCCGGACTGGGCCAGCTTTTCCAGGGTCAGGGTGGAGGCGCTGCTCTCCTCACGCTTGCCCGTCATCAGCCGCTCCAGATAGCGGGCAATCTGATCCACCTCGAGATTGACCCTGTAGCCAGGTTTCCACTGGGCGATGGTGGTCTCCTGGGCGGTGTGGGGCACTATGGTCAGCCGGAACAGATCCCCCTGCACGGCATTGACGGTGAGGCTGATGCCGTCCACCGCGATCGAGCCTTTCTCGGCGATGTAGCGGGAGAGTTCGCCCGGTGCCTTGATCCAGTACTCGATGGCGCGGCCGCTGGCGGACTTGCTCTTCACCTCGCCGATGCCGTCCACATGGCCGGAGACCAGGTGGCCGCCGAGGCGGGAAGTGGGCATCAACGCCTTCTCGAGGTTGACCCTATCCCCCACCCTGGCAGTGGCGAAACCGGTGCGGGAGAGGGTTTCCAGCGACACGTCGGCGGTATAGCTCTTGTCGCCGAGCGCGATCACGGTGAGGCAGACGCCGTTGGTGGCGATGGAGTCGCCCAGCTTGACGTCGCCAAAATCCAGAGTCGGTGCGTGCACGGTGAGGGCCATGTCCTCACCCTGGCGGCGCAGCTCGGCCAGGGTTCCCACCGCTTCGATAATTCCGGTAAACATGCAGATCACCTTGCTGATGACGGGGGCGGCACGGCCCCTTTAACATTGATAAATCAGGCCAGTCTGGCCGTAATGCGGATATCCGGCCCCACCATGCGCACATCCTTGATGTTGAGCTTGGGGGCCTGGAACAGTCGGGTCAGCCCCGGCAGGTGGAACAGGCCGCGCCCCTCATCCCCCATCAGTTTGGGCGCCTGATAGAGCACCAGCTCATCCACCAGCCCCTTGTCCAGCAGGGCGCCGCACAGCCGCGGCCCCGCCTCCACCAGCACAGAGTTGACGTTCTGCTTGGCCAGCAGCATGAACAGGCTGACCAGATCCAGCTTGCCGTCCAGCAGCGGTACTTCCAGCTGCTGGACCCAGGCGGGCCACTCACCGGATGCCTTGTGGCGAGCCAGCAGTACCGGGCCCTCGCTCTGGAACAGCGGCAGATCCGGGGTGAGCCGGTTTTGCGAATCGACGATGACCCGCAGCGGCTGGCGCAGGGTCTCTTTGGGATAGACGGCCTTGACCGAGGCAGGCAGCTCGTCCCAGCGCACGGTGAGGGAGGCGTTATCCGCCAGCACCGTCTCGGCGCTGGAGAGCACCACATCGTGGCGGGCCCGCAGCCGCTGCACGTCGCGACGCGCCTCCGGGGAGGTGATCCACTGGCTCTCGCCGCTCGCCATGGCGGTACGGCCATCCAGGCTGGCGCCAAGCTTGACCGTCACCTGCGGAAACGCGGTGCGCATCCGCTTGAAAAAGCCCGGGTTGAGCGCCTCGGCTTCGCTTGCCAGCAGGCCGAAATCGGTTTTGATGCCAGCCTCGGAGAGCATGCGCAGGCCGCGCCCGCCCACCTGAGGGTTGGGATCCACCATGGCGGCGACCACACGGGTCACCCCGGCCTTGATCAGTGCCTCGGCGCAGGGCGGGGTGCGGCCGTGATGGGAGCAGGGCTCCAGGGTCACGTAGGCGGTGGCGCCGCGGGCGTTGTCACCGGCGGCATGCAGGGCGTACACCTCGGCATGGGGCTCGCCCGCGCGCTGGTGCCAGCCCTCTCCCACCACCACGCCGGCCTTCACCAGCACGGCGCCGACGCAGGGGTTGGGGGCCGTGGTGTAACGGCCGCGGCGGGCCAGTTCGAGGGCCCGGCTCATCCATTGGTAATCGTCTTGACTAAACATCTGGGCTCCTCTGACAGCACATCCAAGCTTACGCAATATCGTAGGTTCGATTAGCGCAGCGTAATCGAACGCGGCAATCTGGTTTGGAAGAAAGACTTACTTCTCCAGCTTGGCGATCTCTTCACCAAACTCGCGAATATCTTCAAAACTGCGATAGACGGAGGCAAAGCGGATATAGGCCACCTTGTCCAGGCTCTTGAGCTCGTCCATCACCAGGTTGCCCACCAGCTGGGAGGCGACTTCGCGCTCGCCGGTGGCGCGCAGACGGGACTTGATGTGGTTGACCGCCTTTTCGATGGCCTCCATGCTCACCGGCCGCTTCTCCAGCGCCCGCAAGATGCCGGCCCGCAGCTTGTCTTCGTTGAACGGCTCGCGCGAGCCATTGGATTTGATGACGCGGGGCATCACCAGCTCGGCCATCTCGAAGGTGGTGAAGCGCTCGTGGCAGAGCAGGCATTCGCGACGGCGGCGCACCTGATGGCCTTCGGCCACCAGACGGGAATCGATCACCTTGGTATCTACCGCACTACAGAAAGGGCAATGCATCGGACCTCCGGCGTTGACGGAAAAGGGCGCCGGCCCCGGGGGCTGGCTCTAGGCCGGCCAGTGTAGCACGGCCATCCGGAACCGGTAAAAGCCCGTGGAAACAAGGAATGGCATACACCCAGGCGGCCCCTGGCTCAGTCGTCATAAGGCAGGGTATCGGGGTCGCAGCCCTGATAATCGGGGGCGGGATCGACGGCAAAGCGACGCGCCTCGATATGGCTGTGGCCCAGCAGCAACGCCTTGCCTACCCGGTGCATGCCATCCATCACCCGGCCGGCGCTGTCCAGCAGGATGGGATAGGCGAGATCGGCCGCCATCATCAGCTGGCAGTGCTCCACCACGCTGCGCACCGTGGGGCGGGCGGCGTCATGGCCGTACCAGTGCACCTGATCGAGCTCGGCAATCTCGCCGAGCGCCACCGCCTGCACCGGCAGATCACGGCTCAGTCGCACCAGCCGGCGCACGTCCCAGGCCAGCAGCCCCTTTTCGCTGGCGCGAAAGTGGTACTGGGCGCGGATCGCCTGCCTGAGCGCAGCCTCCAGCGCCCCGTCTTGCTGTTCACTGGCCATGGTCAGATTGCCTTGCCCGCTATGCTCTTCGTCGTTCAGCGTCATCAGGCCCTCCTGTGTTGCCAAACGCCACAAAAAACAATGCCACCCGTGGGTGGCATTGGTCTCAAACCGGGTGAGGGCCGTTATCAGGCATACACCGGGAAACGACGGCAGATGTCCAGCACCTGTTCACGTACGGTGGCCAGCACGGCATCGTTGTCGTGGTTGTCCAGCACGTCACAGATCCAGTTGGTCAGCTGGATGGACTCGGCTTCCTTGAAACCACGGCGGGTGATGGCCGGGGTACCGATCCGCACGCCGGAGGTGACGAACGGGGAGCGCGGGTCGTTGGGCACGGAGTTCTTGTTGACGGTGATGTTGGCTTTGCCAAGGGCCGCATCGGCCTCTTTGCCGGTCAGCTCACGGCCGATCAGGTCAACCAGCATCAGGTGGTTGTCGGTACCGCCGGAGACGATCTTGTAGCCGCGCTCGATGAAGGTCGCAGCCATCGCCTTGGCGTTTTTCACGACCTGAGCCTGATAGGTCTTGAACTCCGGCTCCAGTGCCTCTTTGAAGGCCACCGCTTTACCGGCGATGACGTGCATCAGCGGGCCACCCTGACCACCCGGGAAGACGGCGGAGTTGAGCTTCTTGTAGAGCTCCTCGTCATCGGCGGCGGAGAGGATCAGACCACCACGCGGACCAGCCAGGGTCTTGTGGGTGGTGGAGGTGACCACGTGGGCGTGGGGAACCGGGTTCGGGTAGACGCCAGCGGCGATGAGGCCTGCCACGTGGGCCATGTCGACAAACAGCCAGGCTCCGACCTTGTCGGCGATTTCGCGCATGCGAGCCCAGTCGACGATGCCGGAGTAGGCGGAGAAACCACCGATCATCATCTTCGGCTTGTGCTCGACAGCCTGACGTTCCATGTCGTCGTAGTCGATCTTGCCGGACTCATCGATGCCGTAGGGGATGATGTTGTACAGCTTGCCGGAGAAGTTGACCGGGGAGCCGTGGGTCAGGTGACCGCCGTGGGCCAGGTTCATGCCCAGCACGGTGTCGCCCGGCTGCAACAGGGCCATGTAGACGGCGCTGTTGGCCTGGGAGCCGGAGTGCGGCTGCACGTTGGCGTAGGTGGCACCGAACAGCTCTTTGGCGCGCTCGATAGCCAGGGTTTCAACCACATCCACATACTCGCAACCACCGTAGTAACGCTTGGAGGGGTAACCCTCGGCGTACTTGTTGGTCAGCTGGGAGCCCTGGGCTTCCATGACACGGGGGCTGGTGTAGTTCTCGGACGCAATCAGCTCGATATGCTCTTCCTGACGACGGGTCTCGTCTGTGATGGCCTGCCACAGCTCTGGATCATAGCCGGCAATGGTCATGTCACGTTTCAACATCCGTTTCTCTCCTGAAAATCGTTTGCGCGATAGGTGAAGTGGGCAGGCGCATTGTAACGTGAGCTGGATCAAAGAGACAGTCCAACCACCCAAAAATTTGTTTAAAAAATGTAAAATGTGTCGCGAAATTCACAATACCCATGCTCCCCAATCGGCTGGACCGTCATCGCCCGACACCCACGCCAGCCGTGCGATCCCCTGTCACCGCCCGGGCAACATGACCGGGCCCGGACTGGCCGAACAGCCAAAACCAGAGCCAGATCATGGATATAGCATTTACTAACAGATAACATCTTTAGCTGGCACAGCGGTTGCCCGGCATGCGCAGCAACGACGCGACCGGCAACAGAAGGGCCCTCTCATCGCATCCGGTCAACTGCTGCTCACGTCACCCCCTTGCCTCTTTGCACCGCAGACCTCACGGGAGTAAGCCATGCTGGATAACCTGATGCTGTTTCTGATTATTTCGGTATTCGCGCTGTTCTATTGGATCTACTATACCGGCACTCGCAAGAGTCCCTTTGTCACGCAGTGGGATCAACTGCCCACCCGCGAGCAGTATCTGGCAGCGCACCCGGAAGCCATCGATGGCGACATCATCTTCTGTATTCACTGCGGCCACCATCAGCAACTGGATGTGGGCCTGGTGCACCAGACCGATTTCCGGCGCCAGCATATCTGCACCCGCTGCAAGAAGACGCTCTATCGCGAGGAGCTCTGACCCATCAGCCAAGGATCCGCAAGATGACATCATTGACCGCCAGCTGCCTGTGCGGCGCCGTCGCCCTGAGCCTGCCCGACCGCTTCGACTATCTGGGCAACTGCCACTGTTCCGAGTGCCGCAAATTTTCCGGCGCAGATTACGCCCCGGTGGGCGGCCTGGATGGTGCGCTCGTCACCATCACTCGAGGAGAGGAGGCCATCAGCCGCTTCCAGAAATCCCCCGAGACCACCCTCGCCTTCTGCCGTCAGTGCGGCTCCAGCCTGTTCAGCGAGAAGCGCAGCAGCGGCAAGCTGAACCTGCGCCTCGGCATTCTCGACACGGCGCCGAGCCAGCGACCCGGCTTTCACATCTTCGTCGGCTCCAAGGCCCCCTGGCACGAGATCACCGATGAGCTGCCACAGTTCGAGGCCCGCCCCACCGCCTGACACCGTCACCGACATGCCCTGAAAAGGCCGCCTCTGGCGGCGTTTTTCCCGACTTGTTCGGCGGATTGTCACCTATGGGTTAACTTTTCTGCCAAAGCCGTTAGAATCGGGCTCAGTCTGCTTCCCGCTTGCCATCCACGGAGGAAAAATGCAGGAATTTCTGGCCACTAGCGAACGTCGGGCCGAACTTTACTGGTGGTTTGCGACCCTGTTTACCGCCCAGCTCAGCGACGAACAGATCGCCGAATACGACAGCTATGATGTGCGAAGCTTCCTGAAGAGCCTCTCCACGCTCGATCCGATGCGCCCGGCCGTGGCCGAGCTCAATGACGCCATCGCCCGCCTGCTGGTACGCCCCGAACGGGCCAACGCGCTGGCCGGCGACTTCCATGAGCTGTTCCTGGCCAACGACGCCGTCTCTCCCCATGAATCCGCCCACCAGGACGCCGCTGCGCTAGAGCGCATGCAGGCGCGGCTGAGCCGGATCAATATCGATGTCAGCGCCAAATACCAACAACCGGTCGATCATCTGGGGGTTGAACTGGATCTGATGGGCAGTCTCATCATTCGCGCCGCCGAAGCCGCCAGCGCCGATCTGCGCGAACAGTGGCTCGGCGAGCAGGAGGCCTTGCTGCACGGCCATCTGCTGGCCTGGTTCCCGCATTTCGAGCGCGCCTGCCGCGCCGCCGATCCGTTTGGCTTCTACGGCGCCAGCGCCCGCCTGCTGGGGGTCTTCCTCACCATGGATGCCAACTACCTCAGCCTGGTCAAACCGGCGCCAGCCGCCGACTGAGTTCGACATGAAGACGGCCCTGCTGCTGATTGCCTGCTGGCTGCTGGCCCTGATCCCGCTGGATCAGGGCCTTACCCCCCTCGTGACCCTGCTGTTCAACCCGGACCGCGTCCTCTACGGCACCGCCCAGCTCACCGGTTTCGCCGGCATCCTGCTGACCCTCTATCTCGCCAATCTCGGGGTGGAGGTGGTGCTGCGCCGCCGCTTCCAGATAGCGGGCATGCTGGCCCTGCTGGCCGCCTGGGTCGACTTCATCAACAGCAGCGGCAGCGAGGCCCACTGGCTGCTGCTGCTCGCCCTGGCGCTGCCGTTTCACGGGCTCGGCCTGCTGGTGCTGGTGCGCGGCATCCAGGCCTTCGGCCGCCAGAAAGGCTGATAAACCGCCAAAACTATTACAAATCATGACAGCCCGATCCGCCCATCCGCCCTTGTCACAAGGGCAGACCCTCAATTGCTGGTAACATTCGCTTACATTCAGCTCCCGTTCAGTTTCGCCGCAACCGTTATAGTGCCGCTCCTTTTCCAACCAATGCAGGAGCATCAGCATGCCTCCACAGGATGCACGCATCACGGGTCTCGACCTGTTGCGAGGGCTCGTCATCTTCATGGCCGTCTTCGAGCACTACACCGGCTACCTCAACTACTGGTACATCGACTTCTTCAACCGGGAACACGCCCTGTGGGACAGCTTCTATCTGTCGCACAAGGCGATGGCCGGCCAGCTGCTGCCCATGGATCACACCACGGCCCAGGTCTCGGCCTGGCTCATTCCCTGGGTCAGCCAGATCTACCTGGCGCTGGCCGCCTTCAACCTCAGCCGCCGCGATCAGGCCAGTTTCAGACCGCAGCTGGGCGGCAAGCTGGTGCTGTTCGCCAGCATCATTCTGGTGCTCTATGTGGAAGGGCTGGTGATCGCCCCCAACTTCGGCGAGGCCATCTCGTTCTACCCGGTGATGCTGTGGATGTGCCTGCTGGCGCTCTTCTCGCTGGTCTACGCCTGGTTCGGCATTCGCGGCATGCTGCTGCTGACCCTGCTCAGCCTGCTGCTGGATCAGCTCGGCGTGCAGGATCTGCTCGGTCACATCGACGGCTGGATGAAGTTGCACGTGCACCCCGACTACGAGCTGGATGCCCGCCTCGACCTCTTCATGGCCAGCGGCTGCTTCGGCTTCCTCTATGGCTGGTGCTGGCATCAGCGGCCCCAATGGCGGGATCGCCTCAACGCCCTGGTACTGACGCTCTCGCTGGTGGCGCTGGCCGTCTATCTCATGTTCGGCGAGACCAGCACGGTCGAGCTCAGCGACATCTACGCCAACGAGCACGAACTGGCGATGGACATGGTCGGCCGCGCCGGCATCTGGGGCATGGAGTTTCTGGTGATCGGGGCCATGCTCTGGCTGCATCAGCGCAACATCCGGCTGTGCTGGCGCCCGCTCAACTGGATCGGCATGTACTCGCTGACCGTCTTCATCTTCCACAAGAGCATCTTCGTGCACCTGTGGGGCCCGCTTTTGCTGTGGTGGACCGCCCGTCAGGGCACCATCTTGCCCAACAACTTCGGCCTCATCATGGCGCTCAGCGCCACCAGCGTGCTGCTCATCTACGCCTTCCAGCGCTCCGGCATCATCTGCCACCTGATGGGCATGCACCAGGACCGTGACTGGGCGCGGCTCTATGGCAAATAAGTGCTGGCTGCCGCTGCTGTTCCTGACCCTGCCCCTGTCGGCCAAAGAGCCGGACAACCAGTGGCAGCTGGGCGGTCAGTGGCAGCTCGGCAGCAATCAGGCAGGGGTCAGCGCCGATGCCAGCATGCAGTTCTGGCTCGCCTATGAGCGAGAAACCCAGGTCGGCCTGCTCTTCGCCGATGGCCAGAGCGCCGGGCTGGCCTTGCCGCTCTACAAAAAGAGCTTCTTCGCGGTCGGCGTCGCGCCCATGCAGGTGGTCGATCGCAACCGCTTCAGCGCCTTCTGGCGCCTCGGCTGGCAACTGGACGACGATCACCAGCTCACTCTGGGCCAGCTCTATGACGTCAGCGGCCGTTATGGCCAGCTCTGGTACATGGAGCACAGCCTGCCGCTGCCGGCCGAGATCTCCCTCAACCTCTGGCTGACCCGGGGCAGTCAGGCCCACATGGCCGCCTACGGAGCTGACGAGGGCCTGCGGGACTGGGGAGTCACGCTGGAACGCAGCTGGCGCTGGCAGCAGTGGCGCCTTGGCACCGAGTTCGGCGCCAAGCAGTGGCTCATCAAGGAGCACGACTGGCAACCGATGATCAACCTGACCCTGAGTTATCACTTCAGCTGGTAACACCGCTAAAAGGGGGCGAATGACGCCCCCTCTCTTCCCTCCAGAATGCTTCATGCCATACTGACAGCAGCTTAAGTGACAAAAAAGTCAATTCAGGAGCGCGCGATGGGCGAAGAGACTTTCAATGCCATGCCGGATCCACCGCTGGCGGGGCAATTGAACATGAACGAGCTGCAGCAGCTGTTCGAACTGGCCCCGTTTGGCATAGGCGTGTTTGACCGCCACTTTCGCTGCCGCAGCGTCAACCAGACCCTGGCCGATCTCAACGGCCTCTCCCGAGAAGAGCACTACGGCAGATATCTGCGCGAAATCGTCCCCACGCTGGCTCCGGTGCTGGAACCCCTGTTCCAGCAGATCATCAGCAGCGGCGTCCCCCGGGTCGAGCTGAACCTGAGCGGCCATACCGCGGCCCATCAGGGTCGGCAGCGCCACTGGCAAGCAATTTACAGCCCCATGCTGGACGAACAGGGGGTGCCCGACCGCATCCTCACCATAGTGCGGGACGTCACCGAGCAGGTCGAAGCACAGCAGCGGCTGCAACTGGCCATGAGTGCCGGCCAGATCGGGGTGTGGGAGTGGCATGTGACGGAGGACAGGCTGCAGTTTGACGGCCAGGTCGAGCGCCTGCTCGGCACCACGGCCAGTCAGTTTCAAGGGGGGATTGAGCAGTTCATCAAGCGCTTCGATCCGCTCTCTGGCGAGCAGTTCAGGGCGGCGATCAACGGCACGGCCCCCATTCACCTCACCCTCGGCTATCTCGGGCCGGATCAGTTGCGAGGCTGGGTCGACATTCACGCCGATCACGTGGCGGCCACCGACCATCAGGGGCGGCGCATCACCGGGGTGATCCACGATGCCACCAGTCGCTGCAACCAGGAGGACAAGCTGCGCCAGGCCAACGTGGTGTTCGAGACCGCCGCCGAAGGCATCATCATCATGGATGGCCAGCGCCAGATCATCTCGGTCAATCCGGCCTTTTCCAGCATGACTCAATATGAAGAGGCGGAGATCGTGGGCAAGTCGCCGGAGGCCATCATGCATCCACGCCGCCACACCGACATCGATTATCCCTGGCATACCCTGCTGCCCGGCAGTCACGCCTGGCATGGCGAGATGATGTGCCTGCGCAAGGATGGCGGCTACTTCACCTCCTGGCAGCATGTCAGTGCCGTGCACGACAGCCGCCACAACACCACCAACTACGTCATCGCCTTCTCCGACATCAGCGCCATTCGCAAGGCTGAAGCGCAGCTCAACCACCTCGCCTATCACGATCCCCTGACCGAGCTCGGCAACCGCAACCTGCTGCAGGAGCGGCTGGAGCTGGAACTCAAGACCGCCCAGCTCAACCACCAGCAACTGGCCCTGCTGTTCATCGATCTGGATGGCTTCAAACTAATTAATGACACCCTGGGCCATCGCGCCGGCGATGAGCTGCTCAAGCTGCTGGCCGAGCGGATCCGCCGCGTCCTGCGCCACAACGACGTGGCCGCCCGGCTCGGTGGCGATGAGTTCCTGGTGCTGATCCCCTTCTTTGAACGGCCACAGGAGCTGGAGCGACTCGCCGAGCAACTGCTGGCCTGCCTGCGCGAGCCGGTCGAACTCGGCAACGAACGGGTGGCCGTCTCCGCCAGCATCGGCATAGCTCTCTATCCGGAACACGCCACCAGCCCGGATACCCTGGTCAGCGCCGCCGACAGCGCCATGTACGAGGCCAAGAACCGGGGCCGCAACGGCTATCTGTTCTATACCCCGGACATGACCGAGCAGACCCGGGAGCGAATGAGCATGGAGCAGGGACTGTTCAAGGCCATCGAGCAGCATCAGCTCTGCGTCCTCTATCAGCCCATGACGGAGCTCGCCAGCAACCGCATGAGCGGGCTGGAGGCCCTGCTGCGCTGGCAGCACCCCAGCGAGGGGATGATAGGACCCACCCGCTTCATCCCGGTGGCCGAGGAGTGCGGGCTTATCGAGCAGATCGGTGAGTGGGTGATGCGCACCGCCTGCCGGCAGGGACAGGCGTGGCTGACCGCCGGACTGGCGGTACCCAGACTGTCGATCAATGTGTCGGTGCGGGAGATGCGCTCGGCAGGTTACGTGGAGCGGGTCGCCGCCATCCTGGCCGAGACCGGCTTTCCGCCAGAGAAGCTGGAGATAGAGGTCACCGAGAGCATCATCCAGCGAGTCGATCAGAGCCTGCAGCTGTTCAGACGCCTGAAGGCACTGGGGGTACAGATCGCCATCGACGACTTCGGCACCGGCTTCTCCTCCCTGAGCCTGCTCAAGAGCCTGCCCATCGATCGCATCAAGATTGACCGCACCTTCGTGCAGGCACTGCCCGATGACAAGCACAGCCGGGAGCTGTGCCGCACCATCATCAACCTGGCCGACAGCCTGGGCATGGTGGTCACCGCCGAAGGGATTGAGACCCAGGCCCAGCGCCAGTTTCTGCAATCACTGCACTGCCAGGAGGGGCAGGGTTATCTGTTCAGCCACCCGCTGGCCGAGCCCCATCTGGCCGAGCAGCTGGGCTCGCGCAAGGGCGCCTGGTGCTAGCGGTGCGCCGGGATCCGCGCCGCACCAGCGGCGCAGGTGACGCTCATCAGTTGAAGGTCAGCCTGGCATCCCACCCTTCGTCCTGCTGCCGGCGTGACTCTTCCAGCAACGAGTCCTGCGGATAGGAGGATTTTTTCTCTTCGAGGGTGACGGACACCGACGGCTTGCGCGCCAGCCAGGCCTCGCTCAACTGACCGCTGATGTGGTCCCGCAGGGATGGCAAATCAGGCTGTGCCGGTGTCAGCGCAAGGTCGTTGGCATGGGGGGCGGCCAATGCGGCCTCATCGGTGGCCTGCGGGGCCTCGAACTGCCAGAGGGAGGTGCAAAGGAGCAAGGACAGCATGGCTATCTCCATCGATAAAACCGATGTTTTTACTCAATCACCGATGAATTGTCACTCATGGCGCTGTAAGCGGATGTTTCCATCTATCCAAAAGTCTAATTGCCCTCCCTCGCCAAAGGTATAAGTTGTTACCTAATCATTACGGGAATGTATTCAAAGGAGTGACAGATGAGCGAGAGCAAGGTCTACCCGGTCAAGGCCCACATCAGCAAGGGTGCCCTGTTGGACAAGGCAGGCTATGAGGCCATGTACCAGGCCTCGGTGCAGGATCCGGATGCCTTCTGGGGTGAGCAGGGAAAAATCCTCGACTGGATCAAGCCCTATACTAGGGTCAAGAACACCTCCTACGACCCGGGCCACGTCTCCATCAAGTGGTATGAAGATGGCCTGCTCAACGTCTCGGTCAACTGCCTGGATCGCCATCTGGCACAGCGCGGTGACAAGGTCGCCATCATCTGGGAAGGGGACAACCCGGCCGAGGATCGCAAGCTGACCTACCGCGAACTGCACGCCGAGGTGTGCAAGTTTGCCAACGTATTGAAAGCACAAGGCGTGCATCGGGGTGACGTGGTCTGCCTCTACATGCCCATGGTGCCGGAAGCGGCCATCGCCATGCTGGCCTGTACCCGCATCGGCGCCGTGCACAGCATAGTCTTCGGCGGCTTCTCGCCGGAGGCCCTGGCCGGTCGCATCATCGACTCCGGCTCCTCCATCGTCATCACCGCCGATGAAGGGCTGCGCGGCGGCCGCCCGGTACCGCTCAAGAAGAACGTGGATGAAGCACTCACCAACCCGGAGACCAAGGTCAACAAGGTGATCGTGCTCAAGCGCACCGGCGGCAACATCGCCTGGCACAACCACAGGGACATCTGGTGGCACGACGCCGTCGCCACCGTCAGCGCCGACTGCCCGCCCGAGGCGATGGGGGCCGAAGATCCGCTCTTCATCCTCTACACCTCCGGCTCCACCGGCAAACCCAAGGGGGTGCTGCACACCACCGGCGGCTATCTGGTCTATGCCACGCTCACCTTCAAGTACATCTTCGACTACCACGAAGAGGACATCTACTGGTGTACCGCCGACGTGGGTTGGGTCACCGGCCACTCCTATCTGGTCTACGGGCCGCTTGCCAACGGCGCCACCACCATCATGTTCGAAGGGGTGCCCAACTACCCGGCCACCAACCGCATGAGCCAGGTGGTGGACAAGCACCAGGTCAGCATCCTCTACACCGCCCCCACCGCCATCCGCGCGCTGATGGCCAAGGGCAACGAGGCAGTAGCCGGCACTTCCCGTTCGAGCCTGCGCATCATGGGCTCGGTGGGCGAGCCCATCAACCCGGAAGCCTGGGAGTGGTACTACCGCACCATAGGCGAGGAACGCTGCCCCATCGTCGATACCTGGTGGCAGACCGAGACCGGCGGCATCCTGATCAGCCCGCTGCCCGGCGTCACCGCTCTCAAGCCTGGCTCGGCTACCCGTCCCTTCTTCGGCGTGCAACCGGCGCTGGTGGACAACATGGGCGAGCCGCTGGAGGGGGCCACCGAGGGCAACCTGGTGATCACCGACTCCTGGCCGGGCCAGATGCGCACCGTGTTCGGCGATCACGAGCGGTTCGAGCAGACCTACTTCTCCACCTTCCCCGGCCGCTACTTCACCGGCGACGGTGCCCGTCGCGACGAGGATGGCTACTACTGGATCACCGGGCGGGTGGATGATGTACTGAACGTCTCCGGTCACCGCATGGGCACCGCCGAGATCGAATCCGCGCTGGTTTCCCATCCCAAGATCGCCGAAGCGGCGGTGGTGGGCGTGCCGCACGAGATCAAGGGTCAGGGCATCTACGCCTATGTCACCCTGATCGCCGGCGAGGAGCCGAGCCGGGAGCTGCATAAAGAGGTGAAGGAGTGGGTCCGCAAGGAGATCGGCGCCATCGCCACCCCGGACGTGATCCACTGGGCCGAGGGGCTGCCCAAGACCCGCTCCGGCAAGATCATGCGGCGAATTCTGCGCAAGATCGCCACCGGCGAGACCGACAGCCTGGGGGATATCTCCACCCTGGCGGATCCGGGCGTGGTGGACAAGCTGATCCGCGAGAAGTCGGAAGCAGCCTGATCCTGACTGCGTTCCTGCCTCCAAAGCCGGCCTCGAGCCGGCTTTGTCGTCTTTGCTACTGAGCGTTTCAACAACGCACCGGTTAGCGCGAAAAATAGACAGATGTAGAGATTAGACCAGTAAAATGCTGCTAATTTTCACGAAATCAATATAATTGCGAAATCTGTGTGCCAGTGCACACCGATTTGCGCAGAAAATGACTAGATTTCTGATAGTCCACAAGATGGCTGACAGATAGCAGCATTATCATCGAGGATGTACTCAATATGTCGCAAAAACACCGAATTCTCCTGCTCAACGGGCCGAACCTGAACCTGCTGGGCAAACGGGAACCGGGCATCTACGGCAGCAAGACGCTCGATGAGATCGTCGCCGATCTGACGCACAACGCCGGCGAACTCGGGGTCACACTGGAACACCTGCAATCCAATGCCGAACATGAGTTGGTCGGCCGCATCCACCAGGCCATGGGTCAGGTGGATTTCATCATCATCAACCCGGCCGCCTTCACCCACACCAGCGTCGCCATCCGCGATGCGCTGCTGGGTGTGGCCATCCCCTTTATCGAGGTTCACCTGTCCAACGTCCATGCCAGGGAACCCTTCCGTCATCACTCCTATCTGTCTGATGTCGCCAAGGGGGTCATTTGTGGGCTGGGGGCCGATGGCTACCAATTCGCTTTAACCGCGGCCGTGCACCAGTTGCGCGCGGCTTGATAATCACTGATCAGATAAAGAAGAAAGAGAATGCTAATGGATATCCGCAAAATCAAGAAGCTGATTGAACTGGTTGAAGAGTCCGGCATCGCCGAACTGGAGATCTCCGAAGGTGAAGAGTCCGTTCGCATCAGCCGCAACTTCTCCGGTCAGGTGACCGCTGCTCCGCAGATGATCATGCAACAAGCTGCCGCCCCGGTTGCCGCTCCTGCCGCCGCACCGGCTGCTGCTGCCCCGGCTGCCGACGCCATCCCGAGCGGTCACCTGATGCGCTCCCCGATGGTTGGCTCCTTCTACCGCTCCTCCAGCCCGGAAGCCAAGCCGTTCGTGGAAGTCGGTCAGCACGTCAATGTCGGCGATACCCTGTGCATCGTCGAAGCCATGAAAATGATGAACCAAATCGAGTCTGACAAGGCCGGTGTGATCAAAGCGATCCTGGTTGAAAATGGTCAGGCCGTCGAATTCGACGAGCCGCTGTTCATCATCGAATAAGGGAAGTCGCCACCCATGTTGGACAAAGTAGTCATCGCCAACCGCGGTGAAATTGCCCTGCGGATCCTGCGCGCCTGCAAAGAGCTCGGGATCAAGACAGTGGCCGTTCACTCCACCGCCGACCGGGAGCTCAAGCATGTGCTGCTGGCCGACGAAACCATCTGTATCGGCAAGCCGGCCAGTACCGACTCCTACCTCAATGTGCCGGCCATCATCGCCGCCGCCGAGGTGACCGGTGCCGTCGCCATCCACCCGGGTTACGGTTTCCTCTCCGAGAACGCCGACTTCGCCGAAGTGGTCGAGAAATCCGGTTTCATCTTCATCGGCCCGCGCGCCGAGACCATTCGCCTGATGGGTGACAAGGTCTCCGCCATCGAGGCGATGAAGAAAGCGGGCGTGCCCTGCGTACCGGGCTCCGACGGTCCGGTCGACAGCGATGCCAAGCACAACGCCGCCATCGCCAAGCGCATTGGCTACCCGGTGATCATCAAGGCCGCCGGCGGAGGTGGTGGTCGCGGCATGCGCGTGGTGCGCAGTGAAGCCGAGCTGTCTGCCGCCATCGCGCTGACCAAATCCGAAGCAGGCCAGTTCTTCAAGAACGACATGGTCTACATGGAGAAGTACCTGGAGAACCCGCGCCACATCGAGATTCAGGTGTTGGCAGACGGCCAGGGCAACGCCCTCTATCTGGGTGAGCGCGACTGCTCCATGCAGCGTCGTCACCAGAAGGTGGTCGAAGAGGCGCCGGCACCCGGCATCACCGAAGAGATGCGCAAGTTCATCGGTGAGCGCTGCGTACGCGCCTGTATCGAAATCGGCTACCGCGGTGCGGGCACCTTCGAGTTCCTGTACGAGAACGGCGAGTTCTATTTCATCGAGATGAACACCCGTATCCAGGTTGAGCACCCGGTCACCGAGCTGGTCACCAGCGTGGATCTGATCAAGGAGCAGCTGCGCATTGCCGCCGGTCAGCCCCTGTCGATCACCCAGCAGGACATCCGCATCCGTGGCCATGCCATCGAATGCCGGATCAACGCCGAAGACCCGGCCACCTTCATGCCGTCTCCTGGCCTGATCCAGCGCTTCCACGCGCCGGGCGGTCTGGGCGTACGCTGGGATTCCCACATCTACGCCGGCTACAAGGTACCGCCCTACTACGACTCCATGATCGGCAAGCTGATCTGTTACGGTGAAAACCGCGACGTCGCCATCGCCCGCATGCGTCAGGCGCTGGACGAGCTGGTGGTGGAAGGGATCAAGACCAACGTCTCCCTGCAAAAAGAGATCATGAAGGACGAAAACTTCCAGCACGGTGGCACCAACATCCACTACCTGCACAAGAAGCTCGGTCTGTAAGGATCCTTGACCAAGACCGCCATGTTGGTGGACGTCGGCTCCGCAAGGAGCCTCTGTTGAAAAAGGGCCATGGCGACATGGCCCTTTTTTGTTATCCTTGCGCCCCTCAAAATTGTCGGAGGCCAAGGTGAATCGTTTCGCGCTCGCTCGCCGGGAAGCAGCCCTCTGCCTGCTGCTGACCCTGCTCTACTTCCTTGCCTGGTATGGCACGGCCTATTTCATCCCCGCAGAGATCGAATGCTGGGACATGCCGCTCTGGTTCCTGCTCAGCTGCATCCTGATGCCGCTGCTGTTCATCGTGCTGTGCGGCCTGATGGTGGATCGTCTGTTCGTGGACATCCCCCTCGACTCCCCTCCCCTCGATGCCAAGGAGCCTTCCCATGAATCTTGAGTTGATGCTGCCGCTGGTCATCTACCTGGTACTGGTGCTGGGGGTCGGTTTCTGGGCCAGCCGCCATCGCAGCAACGGGGACTTCGTGCAGGAGTACTTCATCGGCAACCGCAGCATGGGTGGCCTGGTGCTGGCCATGACGCTGGTGGCCACCTACACCTCTGCATCGTCCTTTATCGGTGGGCCCGGCGCCGCCTACAAGATCGGCCTCGGCTGGGTGCTGCTGGCGATGATCCAGCTGCCCACCGTCTGGCTCACCCTGGGGGTGCTCGGCAAGAAGTTCGCCATCATCGCCCGCCGGGTCAATGCGGTGACCATCAACGACATGCTGTGGGCCCGCTATCGCAGCAAGTGGGTGGTGGTGCTGGGCTCGATGACCATCATCCTGGCCTTCATCGCGACCATGGTGGTGCAGTTCATCGGCGGTGCCCGGCTGCTGGAGACCGCCACCGGCCTCAGCTATCAGCAGGGGCTGCTGCTGTTCGCCAGCTGCGTGCTGCTCTACACGGTGATCGGCGGCTTTCGCGCCGTGGTGATGACGGATGCGCTGCAGGGGATCATCATGCTGATCGGCACCGGCGCCCTGCTGGCGGGGATCCTGGTGGCCGGTAACGGCCTGCCCAACCTCATCCACCAGCTCAAGGTGATCGATCCCAAGCTGGTGAGCCCGCAGGGGGCCGGCGACCTGCTGACCCAGCCCTTCATGCTGAGCTTCTGGGTGCTGGTCTGCATCGGGGTGGTGGGGCTGCCCCACTCGGCGCTGCGCTGCTTCGGCTACCGCGACAGCAAGGCGCTGCACCGCGGCATCCTCATCGGTACCATCGTCAGCGCCTTGCTGATGTTCGGCATGCACCTGGCCGGCGCCCTGGGCCGCGCCATCCTGCCCGGCATGGACAGCCCGGACAAGATCATGCCCTCCCTGATGATGGAGGTACTGCCACCCTGGCTGGCCGGGGTCTTCCTGGCGGCGCCCATGGCGGCCATCATGTCCACCATCGACTCCCAGCTGATCCAGGCCTCCGCCACCCTGGTGAAGGATCTCTACCTCAACTACCTGAGCCCGGAGAAGGCCGGCCAGGAGAAGCTGGAAGTGCGGGTGCCGCGCCTCTCCCTGCTCTGCACCCTGATCCTGGGCACCCTGGTACTGCTGGCGGCGCTGCAGCCCCCCGAGATGATCATCTGGCTCAACCTGCTCGCCTTCGGCGGCCTGCAGGCGGTGTTCCTGTGGCCACTGGTGCTCGGCCTCTACTGGTCGCGGGCCAACGGCCCGGGGGCCCTGGCCAGCATGGTGTGCGGCATCCTCTGCTACGCCATCCTGAGCCAGTGGGAGATCAAGCCGGCCGGCCTGCACGCCATCGTGCCGAGCCTGGCGCTGGGGCTGATAGCCTTCGTGCTGGTCAGCCTGCTGACCCCGGCCCCGAGCCAGCATGTGCGGCGCTTGTTTGAGCCGCAATCATAAATGGATTAATAAAGGGTTCCGAAACTATCCCAAAATGGGTGTTTTACGGGTAAACTGTGCGCCATGTCACAAAATACCGCACCCTTATGCCCGTACAGAACGCCAGACAGATCCTGACCCAAGCCCTGCAGCGACTCGGTTACGCCCTGTTGCTGCCGGTCTCCATCCTGCCGCTGGCCGCGCTGCTCTATCGGCTCGGCCAGCCGGACGTGCTGGATCTGGCGGTGCTCTCCCTCACCGGCCGCGCCCTGTTCAGCCAGATGCCGCTCATCTATGCGGTGGCCATCGCCTTCGGGCTGAGCCGCCAGGGTGAAGGCACCCAGGCGCTGGCCGGCGCGGTCAACTTTCTGCTGCTGAGCTCGGCGCTCGGCACCCTGGCCCCCGGCCTGCACAGCGACATGATCTGCGGCCTGCTGGCGGGATTGACCACCGCCATCGTCTACCCCTGGCTCAAGCGCCACCCCATGCCCCACTGGCTGCGGCTGGTCAACGGCGATTTCACCAGCCTGCTCGCCTCGGCGCTCACCTGCCTGCTGCTGGCCTTCCCGCTCGCACTGCTCTGGCCGCTGCTGGAACAGGGCATCACCCTGCTCGCCTCCGAACTGCTCACCACCCCGTTCGGCGCCTTCTGCTACGGCGTACTGAACCGGCTGCTGATCCCGCTCGGCCTGCATCAGGTGCTGGGCAGCCTCATCGGGCTGGGGGAGAGCAACCTGCAGGCACTGGCCAGCGCCCAGCCGCTGCACGAAGGCTATGTGGCCGGGCTCTACCCCATCATCATGTTTGGCCTGCCGGGCGCCTGCTTCGCCATCTGGCTGCACCGCCAGCGCATGCAACGGTTGCCGCAGGGGGGATTGCTGCTCACCCTGGCGCTCACCTCGGCGCTGGTGGGCATCACCGAACCCATCGAGTTCCTGTTCGCCTTCACCGCCCCCTGGCTGTTTCTGGCCCACGCCCTGCTGACCGGCCTGTCGCTCGCCACCTGCAGCGCGCTCGGCATCAAGGTGGGCAGCTACTTCTCCGCCGGCCTGCTGGATCTGGTGCTGAGCTACCACGCCGGCGAGCACAGCTTCTGGCTCATTCCGGTCGGCATCCTGTTCTTCGTCGCCTACACCTTGCTGTTCTATCAGCTGCTGGAGCGCACGCCCCTCAGCCTGCCGAGCAAGCCCATCGCGCCGGAGCACCCGCGCCTCGCCAGCGTCGCCCCCTCCGACCCCCAGATGCTGGCGATCCAGTACCTCAAGGTGCTGGGCGGCATGGACAACCTGCAGGCCATGAGCGTCTGCCTCACCCGCCTCAGCCTGCGGGTGCGCGACATCTCGCTGGTGGATCAATCCCGCCTGCTGGGGCTGGGCTGTCTCTCCTGGATCCAGCTCAACGACCATCAGCTGGTGCTGGTGCTGGGCCCCAACGCCAGCCTGATCGAGGGGCAGATCCGTATGCTGGCAGAGCGCCAGTCGGTGCCGCTCGGCCTCAAACCCAATCAGGAGTCCGCCGGCCAGAGCGGCTGGTAGCCTCAGGCAAACGGCAAGCGCTCGGCCACGAAGTCCATCAGGCTACGCAGGGCGGGGGCCAGGTGCTCCCGGCTCGGGTAGATGAGATAGAAGGGATTGGGCGGCACGGCGAGCTCGGGCAACACTTTCTGCAAGCGGCCACTCGCCAGATCTCCTTCGCAGACGTGATGGGGCAGCAGAGCGATTCCCCCCTCATTGATGGCCAGCTCCCGCAGCGCCAGCAGGCTGTTGCTCAGACAAGCCCCCTGCGGCCGCCAACCTCCCTCCTGCAAGGGCCACACCGGCAGCGACGTGTGCACCAGGCAGGCGTATCGCCCCAGCACGCTCAGCTGTTGCGGCGTGCCGTGGGCCGCCAGATAGGCGGGCGCCGCCACCAGATGGCGCGGCACCTGACCGATACGCCGGCAGATCAGGCTGGAATCTTTCAGCGGCGCCGCCCGCAGCGCCAGATCATAACCCTCCCCCACCAGATCAAGCTGCTCATCGCAGAGGGTCAGCTCCAGCACCACCTCGGGGTAGAGGGCCCGAAACTCGGCCAGGATCCGGCCGAGCAGCAGGGTGCCAGTCGCCTCCGGCGCGGTGATCCGCACCCGGCCGGCCGGGGCCGCGCGCAGCCGCGCCATCGCCAGATTGGCGCTGCGGGCCAGCGCCAGCAGCGCCCGGCACTGCTCCACATAGACCTCCCCCTGCGGGGTCAGGCTCAGCCGGCGGGTGGTGCGCTGCAACAGGCGCACCCCGAGCTGGGATTCGAGCCGCGAGATCTTCTGGCTGACCGAGGATTTGGGCATGCCGAGCAACTCGGCCGCGCCGGTAAAACTGCCCTGCTCCACCACGGTGGCGAACAGCCCCATCAGCTCCAGTTCGACATTGTTCATATATTCAAACAGTCTTTACCAATTACCCATCTTAATCTGAATAATCAACCAGACTAGAGTGGCTGGCAATCCCCATCCAACCGATTTGAAAGGAACTGCCATGAAAGCCATCGCCCTGACCCACTATCTGCCGAGCGATCACCCCCACTGCTTCATCGAAGCCAATCTGGCCGACCCGACACCAGGCCCGCGCGACCTGCTGGTGCGGGTCAAGGCCACCTCCATCAACCCGGTGGACACCAAGGTGCGTGCCCCCAAGGCCAAGGTCGAGAGCAGCCCGCGAGTGCTGGGCTGGGACGCCGTGGGCGAAGTGATCGCCGTCGGCCGCGAGGTAACCCTGTTCAAGGCGGGCGACCGGGTCTGGTATGCCGGCGACATCAGCCGCCCCGGCAGCAACAGCGCCCTGCAACTGGTGGATGAGCGCATCGCAGCCCTCGCCCCCACCAGCCTGAGCGACCTGGAAGCAGCTGCCCTGCCGCTCACCGCCATCACCGCCTGGGAAACCCTGTTCGAGCGCATGAGCCTCACCCGCGAGAGCAGCGGCAAGCTGCTGATCATCGGCGGCGCCGGTGGCGTGGGCTCCATCGCCATCCAGCTGGCCCGCCAGCTCACCGGCATGGAGGTGATCGCCACCGCCTCGCGCCCCGAGACCCGGGCCTGGTGCCTGCAGATGGGGGCCCACCAGGTGGTGAGCCATCACCGGTTGCAGGAGGAGCTCACCGCCCTCGGCATCACTCAGGTAGATGCCATCTTCTGCACCAATGCCACCGAGCAGCACTGGGATGCCATGGCCAGCCTCATCAGCCCGTTCGGCCATATCTGCACCATCGCCGAATCGAGCGTGCCCTGGGACCTCTCCCTGCTCAAGAGCAAGAGCGTCACCTTCAGCCAGGAGTTCATGTTTACCCGCTCCCTGTTCCAGACCCCGGACATGATCGAGCAGCACAACCTGCTGGGGCTGGTCGCCGCCCTGGTGGATCAGGGAGTGGTCAAGACCACCCTCAGCAAGGTGGTGGCCGAGCTGACCCCGACCACCCTGGCTCAGGCCCATGCCGAGGTGGAAGCCGGCCGCATGGTGGGCAAGCTGGTGATCGACATGAGCCAGTTCGGCAACTAATCCCTTATGGGTAAAAACTGCACCATCATGGGGTGAACTCACCAGTGACAAGCCCCATCACAGCACAGCTCACCTCAGGCAACAGACAGTCACCACGCAGCATCACCATAAAAAGAGCCAAAAAAAGGGGCCATCCCGCCGGGATGGCCCTAAATACCTGAACGTTGGGGTAACAATCACACACATATCCTTATGCAGGACCTCTGTATCTTTGCAGCTAGTGTGCCAATCCCGCCCGCCTCCCCGCTTGCTTGCCACATTGCCCCCTGCCACCGGGGTATGCAGCCCCCGGCCACTCTGCGGGCAAAAAAAAAGCCACCCGAAGGTGGCTGAAAAAGATGACGGAACTTTCCTAGAGCAAAGCATTCAGCGGGAACAGGTTGCTTCCCGTCACCCAATGAGGAATACATTAACCGTGCCAACTCGGCAAAGTCCGCATCCTCCACCACACTGCATGTGCAAACCACGACAGCACACGCCCATGATGATAGAATCCCGCGGTTTCACATTTATGAAGAGTCGATGCCATGCCCTGGATACAAATTCGAATCAACGCCACTGCCAAGACCGCAGACAAGGTGAGCAACATGCTGCTGGGGCGTGGTGCCCAGGCGGTGACCTTTATGGATGCCAAGGATGTGCCCGTCTATGAACCCATGCCGGGCGAAACCCCGCTGTGGGGCGAGACCGAAGTAATGGGGCTGTTCGACGCCGAAACCGATCCGGCGCCCACCATCGCCTTCTTCCAGCAGATCTTCGGTGAGGACGTGGGCTACAAGGTGGAGCAGCTGGAAGACAAGGACTGGGTGCGCGAGTGGATGGATCACTTCCACCCCATGCAGTTCGGCGAGCGGCTCTGGATCTGCCCGAGCTGGCGCGACGTGCCGAACCCCGATGCGGTCAACGTCATGCTGGACCCAGGTCTGGCCTTCGGTACCGGTACCCACCCCACCACGGCGCTCTGCCTGCAGTGGCTGGACGGTCTGGATCTGGCCGGTAAAACCGTGGTCGACTTTGGTTGCGGCTCCGGCATCCTCGGCATTGCCGCCCTGAAACTGGGTGCCGCCCGGGTCATCGGCATCGACATCGATCCGCAGGCCATCCAGGCCAGCCGTGACAACGCCGAGCGCAATGGCGTCGCCGATCAGATAGAGCTCTATCTGCCGGCGGATCAGCCGCAAGATGTCGAAGCGGACGTGGTGGTCGCCAACATCCTGGCCGGCCCGCTGCGCGAACTGGCGCCGCTGATCGCCGGCCACGGCAAGGCGGGCAGCCTGATGGCCCTCTCCGGCGTGCTGGAAAGCCAGGCGCCGGAGCTGGAGACCATCTATGGCCAGTGGTTCGAGATGGATCCGACTGCGGTGAAGGAAGAGTGGTGCCGCCTCTCCGGCCGCAAACTCGGCTGATAAACAACAAGCCACAGCGGCTGCCAACCCATCGGCCGCAAACTCGGCTAAGTCATCGACACAAAGCTGCCAACGGGGCTCCCACATGGGAGCCCCGTCTGTTTTCAACTCGCCGGCAGCAGCCACCTCTCTGATGCTGCCCGTAGCGGGCCGCTGATCACGGTTATCCGGCGGCCGGGCTGCTAACATGTGAACCCCACGCGCCACCAAGGCAAGCCACAGGAGCCGCCATGACCGAGTACGACAAGATGATCGCCAGCCAGCCTTACAACTGCATGGCGCCGGAACTGGATCTGTTGCGCCGGGAGACGGCCCGCCTGTACCGCCGCTTCAATCGCAGCGACGAGGAGAATGAACAGCTGGCGCTGCTGCAGCAGATCGTCGGCGAGCTGGCCCAGGGGGCCTTCATCTGCCCGCCCCTCTACTGCACCTATGGCCGCCACATCCACCTTGGCGAGCGCAGCTACATCAACATGGGGGCCACCCTGCTGGACAATGCCCCCATTCGCATCGGCGCCGAGGTGATGATTGGGCCGAACGTGCAGATCTACACCGCCGCCCACGCGCTGGATGCCGATGAACGGATCCTGGGGGTCGAGACGGCGCTGCCGGTCACCATCGAGGACAGGGTCTGGATTGGCGGCGGCGCCATCCTGCTGCCCGGCGTCACCATAGGGCGGGAGGCCATCGTGGGCGCCGGAGCCGTGGTCACCAAAGATGTGCCGGCCGGCGGCCGGGTGGTGGGCAACCCGGCCCGCGTGCTGCCCGCCAAAGGCAAGACGCCGGTGAGCTAGCAACACGTACCGAGAACCCCCCGTAAAAGGTGGGTTTGCCGATCCTAAAGAGTTGAGGGTACCAGCGCCTGCAAAGTGCCCATAAAAATGAAATCCAATGCCATCAAGACCATGATGGCCTGTAAAAAGGCGGGTTTGCCGGTATCAGGGAGTTAAGGGTACCGGCGCCTGAACAGTGCCCATAAAAATGAAGCCCAATGTCATCAAGACGTTGGGCTGTAAAAAGGTGCTACGGAATTGCGACTCTCATCGCAGAAAATTAGAAGGGGTCACCTTCTAAACTGGCACAGGGATATTAACGAGGCGCAAACGTTTTACATAGCGTAATAAACCAGGATTGAGAACGGCATCTCACTATTTAAAAAATTCCCTGCCAGCCACGGCCTCCCTCTTGGCAATCTTCCAAATATCAGTACAGCCCGCCACCATAAACAAAAAAGCCCTGACGAGTCAGGGCCTTGCCGATAATGAAGCAGACTAGAAGCGGCGCACGAACTCGCTCACCGGCAGCTCGCGCAGCTTGCGAGCCTCCAGCATGGGGGTACCGAGGTAGAGGAAGCCCACCAGCTGATCCTCCGGTGTCAGTCCCAACCCTTCATTGATCTGCTCGTCGAAAATGAACCAGCCGGAGCGCCAGATGCCGTTGAAGCCCTGGGCCTGGGCCGCCATCTGCATCGCCATCAGGGCGCAGCCGGCGGAGAGTTCCTGCTCCAGCCGCGGCACCTTGGGATGCTCCTGATAGCGAGTTGCCACCGCGATCAGCAGCGGTGCGCGCAGCGGGGCTTCCTGACACTTCTTGATGCTCTCCTCATCCTCACCGCGGCTGCGAGCAGCCTGTGCCAGCAAGGTGCCGAGCCGTTCGCGACCCTCCCCTTCGAACAGGATGAACTGCCAGGGGGTCAGGGTGCCGTGATCCGGCGCCCGCAACCCGGCCTTGAGGATATTGTCGAGTACCTCGCCGCTCGGGGCGGGCTCGGCCAGACGACCACAGGAGTGACGATTCAGTAACAGGTGGAGGGCATCCATGGGCAGTTCCTTGTCAGGGGCTATGATGGCGCTACCTTAGCACAGCACCAGATGAAGAAAACCCCTGAGCATCAGGGGTTTGTCGCAATACGTGGCGGCCCGTCGACTAGATGACCGCAGCCAGTTCGGCCCCCTGGCGGATGGCGCGCTTGGCGTCCAGCTCGGCGGCCACGTCGGCGCCGCCAATGATGTGGACCGGCTTGCCCGCCGCCTGCAGACCGGCCTGCAGCTCCTTGAGCGGCTCCTGACCGGCGCAGATGATCACCTGATCCACCGGCAGACACTGCTGCTGTTCGCCCACCTGAATGTGAAGCCCCTCGTCGTCGATGCGCAGGTACTGCACGCCGGAGAGCATCTCCACCTTGCGGTTCTTGAGCACGGTGCGGTGGATCCAGCCGGTGGTCTTGCCAAGGCCGTCACCCACCTTGCTCTCCTTGCGCTGCAGCAGCCAGACCTGGCGCTCGGGAGCGTCGATCACCGGGGCCATCAGGCCGCCGCGCTCGCCGAGCTGCTTGTCGATACCCCACTCCTTGAGCCAGTGATCGCGACTGCGATCCCCCTTGCCCTCTACCAGGTATTCGGCCACGTCAAAGCCGATGCCGCCGGCGCCGATCACCGCCACCTTCTCGCCCACCGGCTTGTGATCCCGCAAGACATCGAGGTAGCTCATCACCTTGGCATGCTCGATGCCCGGAATGTTGGGAGTGCGCGGGCGGATGCCGGTGGCGAGGATCACCTCGTCAAAACCGCCGCCCAAGAGGCTCTCGGCACTCTGGCGCTGGCCCAGATAGAGCTCGACGCCGCACTTCTCCAGCCGCTTGGCAAAGTAGCGCAAGGTTTCGTGAAACTCCTCCTTGCCTGGGATCTGCTTGGCGAAGTTGAACTGGCCGCCAATCTCGCTGGCCTGATCGAACAGGCTCACCTGATGGCCGCGCTCGGCGGCGTAGCAGGCAAACGCCAGCCCGGCGGGACCTGCGCCCACCACCGCCAGCTTCTTGGGCTGGGGCACCCGGCCAAAGGTGAGTTCGGTCTCGAAGCAGGCGCGCGGGTTGACCAGGCAGGAGGCACGCTTCTGTTTGAAGACATGGTCAAGACAGGCCTGGTTGCAGGCGATGCAGGTGTTGATCTCGTCCGCTCTGTCTTCAGCAGCCTTGATGACAAATTCCGGATCCGCCAGGAAGGGGCGCGCCATGGAGACCATGTCCGCCTCACCGCCCGCCAGAATGCGCTCGGCCACCTCGGGGGTGTTGATGCGGTTGGTGGTGATAAGCGGCACCTTGAGGTGTTTTTTCAGCTCAGCGGTCACCCAGCTGAAGGCACCGCGCGGCACGCTGGTGGCGATGGTGGGAATGCGCGCCTCATGCCAGCCGATGCCGGTATTGATGAGGGTGACCCCTACCTGCTCCAGCGCCTTGCCAAGGGCGATCACTTCCTCAAGGGAGGAGCCCTGCTCCACCAGATCCAGCATGGAGAGGCGGAAGATGATGATGAAATCCGGCCCGACCCGCTCGCGGATAGCACGGACAATCTCCACCGGGAAGCGCATGCGGTTTTCGCTGCTGCCACCCCAGCCATCGGTGCGCTTGTTGGTGCGCTCGCAGATGAACTGGTTGATGAGATAACCTTCCGAGCCCATCACCTCGACCCCGTCGTAGCCCGCACTCCTGGCCAGTTGTGCGGTGGCGGCGAAGTCGCGGATGGTGCCGCGGATCTGCCGCTCGCTCATGGCGCGCGGCTTGAACGGAGAGATGGGGGCCTTGAGGGCACTCGGCGCCAGGCTGAACGGATGATAGGCGTAGCGGCCGGCATGGAGGATCTGCAGCGCTATCTTGCCCCCCTCCTGATGCACCGCACTGGTCACCTTCTTGTGCTTGGCCACCTGCCAGGGAAAGCTCAGCTGGGAGCCGTGGGGCACCAGCCGGCCACGCAGGTTGGGGGCGATGCCGCCGGTCACGATGAGGCCGACCCCGCCCCGGGCCCGCTCGCCATAGAAGGCGGCCAGCTTGTCAAAGCCCCCCTTCTCCTCTTCGAGGCCGGTGTGCATGGATCCCATCAACACGCGGTTGCGCAGCTGGGTAAAGCCGAGATCGAGGGGGGTCAGCAGGGTCGGGTAACGGCTCATCATGAACTCCTTGTCGGGGCCGGGCTGGATGGCACCACGCCCATTCTCCGCCGTCCGGACTCAAGCCCAAGACACGACGGCAGGATGGGTGGGCGGCTCACAGGGCCTCCAGTTAATTTTTTGTTATCAAACCGAGGCTAGAGTAAAGAATCGAAAATGCTTTTTCAAACAAATGTTTGGACAATTTTTCGGCGAACAGACGTGTTCCGAACAACCGGGCTCCGATCCTGTCCAAGCGGAAATGGCATTTCACCGGCCAACTGGTTAATAATGGCGCTTCCCTCCCCATTAACAGGGCGATAACGCGACTATGTCTATTTTCAAAGGTCTGGGTTGGCTGTTTCGCAGCCTGTGGCGCCTGCTCAATTTCACCCGGCTGATGCTGGTCAATCTGCTGTTTCTCGTCGTGGTCTTGATCATCGTCTTCAGCGTCAGCCAGAAAGAGGCGCCCAGCACCCCCATCGAAGGGGCCCTCACCCTCAATCTCTCCGGCGTGCTGGTGGAGCAGCGCTCGCAGACCGATCCCACGGTGCAGCTGCTGCGCCAGGTGGACAACAGCGACGAGCTGCCCAGCGAGATCGTCCTCTCCGATCTGCTGTGGGCCATCAAAAGCGCCAAGGATGACGATCGCATCAAGGCGCTGGTGATCAAGCCCCAGGGGCTGCAGGGCACCAGCTTCTCCAAACTGCAGGAGGTGGCGAGCGCCATCGATGCATTCAAGGAGAGCGGCAAGCCGGTCATCGCCATGGCCGACTTCTACACCCAGGGCCAATATCTGCTGGCCGCCCACGCCGATCACGTGCTGCTCAACCAGAGCGGCGCCGTGGTGATCGAGGGGCTCGGCGTCTACCAGACCTACTACAAGTCGGCGCTGGAGAAACTCAACATCACCCCCCACGTGTTCAAGGTCGGCACCTACAAGTCTTTCGTCGAGCCCTATACCCGTGACGAGATGTCCCCCGAGAGCAAGGAGGCGAACCAGCGCTGGCTGGATCAGCTGTGGCAATCCTATGTGGCCGACGTGGCCGAGCAGCGGGAGATCGAACCGGACGCCGTGGCACCGGGCAAGGATCGCTTCCTTGAGCTGCTGCGCAAGGCCGGCGGCAATGCCGCCAACTACGCCCTCGACAACGGTCTGGTGGACCAGCTGGCGACCCGCGACGAGATGACCCAGGCGGTGATCAAGGAAGTGGGCGAGAGCGATGACCACGGCTGGAAGGGGGTGGGCCTCAAGGAGTACCTGGCCGCCATTCCAAGCCAGTATCCCCAGAGCGGCAAGGATGAGGTGGGTCTCATCGTCGCCAGCGGCGCCATCATGGATGGCGTTCAGCCTGCCGGCACCATCGGCGGCGACAGCCTCGCCGACCTGCTGGCCGATGCCCGCCGCGACGACAAGGTGAAAGCCCTGGTGCTGCGGGTCGACAGCCCGGGCGGCAGCGCCTTCGCCGCCGAGCAGATCCGCGCCGAGCTGCTGGCCCTCAAGCAGGCCGGCAAGCCGGTGGTGATCTCCATGGGCAGCTACGCCGCCTCAGGTGGCTACTGGATCTCCGCCGATGCGGACAAGATCTTCGCCTCCCCCACCACCCTCACCGGCTCCATCGGGGTGTTCGGCATGTTCGCCACCATCGACAAGGCGCTCTCCCAGTACGGGGTGCACACCGACGGCGTTGGCACCACCGACTATGTCGGTGTCGGCCTGACCCGAGCCCTGCCGGAACACGTCGGCCAGGCGATCCAGCTGAGCGTGGAAGATACCTATCAGCGTTTCGTCGGCCTGGTGAGCAAGGGCCGTGGCCTGAGCCCGGAAGAGACCGAGAAAGCGGCCGAGGGCCGGGTCTGGACCGGTCAGGATGCCAAGGCGCTGGGACTGGTGGACGAGTTTGGCGATCAGGAGGCGGCCATCAAGGCGGCGGCCGAGCTGGCCAACCTCAAGGAGTGGCAGGTCACCCCCATCGAGCAGGAGGAGTCGGCCAAAGACAAGTTCCTGCGCCAGCTGTTCGACAGCAGCGCCCAAGTGCTGGCTTCCCACCTGCAGAGCTGGTTGCCGGCCGGGCTTGGCAAGGCGCTGGTGGAGGTAAACCGCAGCCTGGACCCGCTGACCCGCTTCAACGATCCGCAGGGCACCTACGCCCTCTGCCCGGTCTGTACGCCCTGATCGGCAGCAAACGCAAAAAAACCGCCTTGGGGCGGTTTTTTTATGGCGTGCGGGCGGCGTTCAGCCCAGCAGGCCGGCGCCGTACCAGTGGTGCAGTTCAGCCAGCACCCGGGTCTCCCGCACCGTCCACTGGGGGCAGGGGCCCGCCAGCTGGGTCTTGTTGGTCTGCAGCGCCTCGGCCAGTTCGAACCAGCCGGGGGTGAAACCGAGCCTTATCTCGTAGGGCTGGGGTTGCGGGTCGCACCACGCCTCCCCCACCTGACAGAGGTAGTAGAAGGAGCGGATGCAGTAGGCGTCGTAGTCGGCCTCGCGGGCCGGCCGATACTCCCGCGTCTCGCCGAGCAGGGCACCGACGGCCACCAGCTCGGCGCCGCACTCTTCGCGCAGCTCGCGCGCGAGGGCCGTGCGGTGGCACTCCCCGTGCTCGATGCCGCCACCGGGAAACATCAGATCGCCGTTGACCCGGGAGTGCACCAGCAGCAGCTGGTCGCCGCGCAGCACGACGGCCCTGACGGTGACCCGCTCCAGCTGGCGGCCATCGGTGTTGACCCGGCCGTGGGTGAGCCGGATGTCGAAGGGGTGTGGCCAGTCGCTGGCCAGAGATTCAATGTGGTTCATCAGGGTTCAGGGACGATAGGTCCCGCTTTTCAGTTGTTCGACCAGGGTGGCAGCCTGGCTGTCCAGGCTCTCCTGCTCTTGCTTGCTCAGGGAGTGATAGAGGCTGAAACGGGTGGCCGACACCTCGGCGGCATTCTGGAACGACTCGCTCACCTTGCCCCACAGATAGGCCTGCCCGTACTGCTTCTGGCCCATGTAGAGGGTGCTGAGGGAGGTGAGGATCCGGCCGTTGACCGGCTCCCCTTCCCGGTAGAGGGAGAGGGCGTGCTGCATCAGCGCGATGGCCTTTTGTGGCTCGCTCTTGGCATAGATGCCGCCGAGCGCCAGTTGCAGCTCGGGCTCCTCCAGCACGGGTTGCCCCTCCAGCGCCAGAAACTGCTGGCGAGCCAGCTCGTTGGTGTTGTTGGTCCAGTGCCAGAGCAGCAGGTAGGGATCGTTGGCGTTGCGGGTGGCGGCATCGAGCTGGGCCAGCTGTTCACCGGCCGCCAGCATCCCCTCCACCCGCGGGCTCTTCTGCTCGCGGGCCCGCTTGTACTCTATGTTGGTGGAACGTTCGGCGCATTTGAGGTAACGCTCCAGGCTGCGCATCAACTCGTACTGGCGCCGCTGTGTCCCCTCCGCCTGCAGGTAGTAGCGGGCCCGGATGATGTCGCTGCGTTCGTAACGACACCAGCCATCGTCCACCAGATCCTGACAGAGGGCCGGGTAATTGGCACAGATGCTGTGGATCCTGTCATCGTCACAGGCGGTGAGCAGCAGGCCGCAACAGGGAACGAGCTGGAAAAGGGGTCATGGTTCATATCTTGTTGGTAACAATTGCAGCCTGCCATGGCCACCCTTGGCTAGCAAACAGATTACATATCCATTACAATGCGCGCGCCGTATAAGGCCGCGACTGCAGAATAATATAACGAAATATACACCCCTACACTGATCTGCATTCGACGAATTTCTATTTGCCCCAACAACGTGAAATAAAGGATCTGGTTAATGACCCACGAGCACTATCTGCAGGCGTGGCAGGAGAGCCAGGAGCTCGCCGAAGCCATGCAACCCTTGATCGGTCGCCTCTACCGCCAGCAGGGGATCGAGATCACCCTCTACGGCCGCCCGCTGCAAAACGCCTCCACCATCGATATCCTCAAGGCCCACCGGGTCGTTCGCCGCCACCAGGGAGCCCCCCTCCCGATCCAACAGAGCTTTCCCCTGCTGCAAGCCATCCTGGCCCTGAACCCGACCGCCGCCGAGATCGATCTGGGCAAGCTGGCCGTGGGTTACTGGCAGGATCACCAGGATGAAGCCGGCATCGACGACTACCTGCGTGCCAAGCTGGCACCGGCCCTGGGCCGCGGTGTGCCGGCCCCCACCGACGTGGTGCTGTACGGCTTTGGCCGCATCGGCCGCCTGCTGGCCCGGCTGCTGATCGAGCGCACCGGCGCCGCCAACTCCCTGCGGCTGCGCGCCATCGTGGTGCGCGGTGGTCGTGACGGGGATCTGGAGAAGCGTGCCAGCCTGCTGCGCCGCGACTCGGTGCACGGCCCCTTCAACGGCTCCATCGAAGTGGATGTGGAGCGCAGCGCCATCATCGCCAATGGCACCTTCATCCAGGTGATCTACGCAAACAGCCCGGCCGACATCGACTACACCGCCTACGGTATTCACGATGCGCTGATCGTCGACAACACCGGGGTCTGGCGCGACGAGGCGGGGCTGTCTGAACACCTCAAGGCGCGCGGCGCCGCCCGGGTGCTGCTGACCGCTCCCGGCAAGGGGGAGATGAAGAACGTGGTGTTCGGGGTCAACCACGAGGTGATAGGGCCCGATGACAAGATCATCTCTGCCGCCTCCTGCACCACCAACGCCATCACCCCGGTGCTCAAGGTGATGCAGGACAAGTACGGCATCCGCCACGGTCACGTGGAGACGGTCCACTCCTACACCAACGACCAGAACCTCATCGACAACTATCACAAGGGCGAGCGCCGCGGTCGCAGCGCGGCCCTCAACATGGTGATGACCAGCACCGGCGCCGCCAAGGCGGTGGCCAAGGCGCTGCCCGAGCTCAAGGGCAAGCTGACCGGCAACGCCATCCGGGTGCCCACCCCCAACGTATCGCTGGCCATCATCAACCTGTCGCTGGAACAGACCACCGATCGGGAGAGCCTCAACGCCTATCTGCAGCAGATGGCGCTGAGCTCGGCCCTGCATCGCCAGATCGACTTCAGCGCCAGCACCGAGCTGGTCTCCTCCGACATGGTAGGCTCCCGTTTTGCGGGCATCGTCGACTCCCAGGCCACCATCGCCGAGGGGGATCACTGCGTGCTCTACGTATGGTATGACAACGAGTTCGGGTACAGTTGTCAGGTAGTGCGGGTGATGGAGCAGATGGCTGGCGCAGTCCGCCAGGATCTGCCGGTCTGATCCCGATTCGTCATGGCTCAATGTGCAAGGAGAAGGCCGGATGTCATTTCAACAAGGTGAGTTTTTGCAAGCAATCAGGCAGATGCCCGCAGAGGTGTACGAACGCCTCAAGACGGCGGTCGAGCTCGGCAAGTGGCCGGACGGCAAGCCGCTCACCGACGAGCAGAAGGCCACCTCCCTGCAGGCGGTGATGGCCTGGCAGGCGATGCACCTCGACAACCCCGAGCACATGAACATCGGTCGTGACGGCGAGATCGTGATGAAGAGCAAGAGCGAGCTCAAGCGTCAGTATCGCGACGAGGAAGAGATAGTCCGGGTCGACCTCAACCACTGAGTCTGACCCACCAGGCCGCCCACCGCGGCCACAGCAGAGAGGGGAGCCATGATGGCTCCCTTCTTTTTTCCTATCTATGCAGGATGACTCATCCCCCTCATCCCCCTCATCCCCCTCATCCCCGGCCCTTCTCCCGCCAGGGGAGAAGGGAGCAGGCTCGCACCTGTGAACAGTAAGCGGGCCACCTGCCGGCGATCTTCATGGCAAACCTCGCCACCTCGATCTATCCCCTCTCCCGCTGGGAGAGGGTTAGGGTGAGGGGGAAACCAGTCAGGGGGTCAGCTCACCGCGCAGGGACTGCTGCATCAGCTCGCGGATGCGCGGCGCCGGCAGATCCTGGCTCAGCAGGAAATGCAGCTTGGTCAGCGCCGCCTCGGCAGTCATGTCGAAGCCCGAGATGACTCCGGCCCGCGACAGCGCATTGCCGGTGGCATAGCCGCCCATGTTGACCTTGCCGTGCAGGCACTGGCTCAGGTTGACGATGATGACGCCGCGGGCCGACGCCTCGGAGAGCAGCGCCAGCATGGCCGGATTCTGCGGCGCATTGCCCACCCCGAACGAGAGCAGGATCAGCGCCCGCACCGGCTGCTGCAGGATGTTGGCGATCACCTCGGCCGAGATGCCGGGGTAGAGGGTCACCACACCGATGGGCTGGGGGGTGATGTCGTGCAGTACCAGCGGCCGCTCGGACGGCACGCCCAACTCGCCCGCTTCCAGCGAGATGGCGATGCCGGCATTGAGCAGCGGCGGGTAGTTGGGCGAATCGAAGGCGTGGAAGCCGTCAGCGTGCACCTTCTTGCTGCGGTTGCCACGATAGAGCTGGTTGTTGAAGAACAGCGTCACCTCGTGGATCGGGTAGTTGGCCGCGATGTAGAGGGCGTTGAGCAGGTTCTGCTGACCGTCGGAGCGCAGCTCGGCGAGCGGGATCTGTGAGCCGGTGATGATCACCGGCTTGTGCAGATCTTCGAGCATGAAGGAGAGCGCCGAGGCGGTAAACGACATGGTGTCGGTGCCGTGCAGAATGACGAAACCGTCGTACTTGTCGTAGTTGTCACGAATATCCTCGGCGATGCGCTGCCAGTCCGCCGGCGTCATGTCGGAAGAGTCGATGAGGGGCGCATATTCGTGAATATGGTAATCCGGCATCTCGGGGCGATGGAACTCGGGCATCCGCGCCAGACAGTCTTCCATGAAGCCCGCCATCGGCACATAACCGTGGTCGGAACGCTGCATCCCTATGGTGCCGCCTGTGTAGGCGATGTAGATGGACTTCTTCACACCCTCTCCTCTTTGATGGGCACAACACCCGCGAATCGTGGCTCACCCGGGGCGAAACGGCGGCATCGACAGCCTGCCGCGTTCGCCATGGGCCGAAAGCCCGCCCATGATAGCGCGCCGGGCCGCCGGCTCACATCCCACCAGTGCCGTCCGGCGGGCCTAAAACCGCCGGATTATAGGGACTGGCGCCCCAAATGACAGCCGGGAAATGGCCTGCGGCCGGTATTAAACGGCGACTAACCCAATAGTGTTAAATGTCACAAGATACACCAAGAGCGACCATTTATCTGACAAATGTGGATATAAGTGGTGCTTTTTGCTACTATCCGCTCGATTTTTCATAAATCTCATCTGGAAGCCTGATCCGTTCAGGCCCGCACTGGTCCCATTTTTACGTGGGGCGGGGGCATGTCGCCCCTTCTTTGTTGGCACCTGAGCCACACTGTTTTTATCCCGGCTGAATCTGTGAGTCTGCATCAACGAAAGACACAGCCAATCAACATGGGAGTACTGAATGCTACAACTTGATTCCTACGCCACCCTGGTCGCAGCCACCCTGGTGTTGCTGCTCGGTCGTTTGCTGGTGACCCGAGTCGGGCTGCTGCGAACCTTCAACATCCCCAAGCCGGTTGCCGGCGGCCTGGTGGTCGCCCTGGTGCTGCTGCTGCTGCGCTCCACCCTGCAGATGGAGCTGCAGTTCGATACCAGCCTGCAAACCCCGCTGATGCTGGCGTTCTTCGCCTCCATCGGTCTCTCCGCCGATCTCGCCAGCCTCAAGCGCGGCGGCAAGGCGGTGCTCACCTTCCTGCTGGTGGTCACCGGTCTGCTGCTGGTGCAAAACAGCCTGGGCGTGGGTCTGGCAACCCTGCTCGGTCTGGATCCCCACATGGGGCTGCTGGCCGGCTCCATCACCCTCTCCGGCGGCCACGGCACCGGGGCGGCCTGGGGAGCCACCTTCACCGAGAAGTACGGGGTGCAATCCGCCGCCGAACTGGCCATCGCCTGTGCCACCTTCGGCCTGGTGCTGGGTGGCCTCATCGGCGGCCCGGTCGCCCGCTATCTGGTGAAAAAGGTGAAGGTACCCGGCGAGGAGCACAACCGGGATAACGCACCGCAAGGCTTCGAGATGCCGGACATGGAGCGCCCGCTCACCACCTTCAGCCTGATCGAGACCCTGGCGCTGATCGCCATCAGCCTGAAAGGGGGCGAGATGCTCTCTGCCTACCTCAAGGGTGGCGCCTTCGAGCTGCCGGTGTTCGTCTGCGTGCTGTTCGTCGGCGTGCTGCTGCGCAACGTGCTGACCCTGCTGAACTGGCACGAGGTGAGCGACCGCGAAGTCTCCCTGCTCGGCAACGTCAGCCTGTCGCTGTTCCTGGCGATGGCGCTGATGAGCCTGCGACTGTGGGATCTGGCCAACCTGGCGCTGCCCATCTTCGTGCTGCTGGCGGCCCAGACCGTGGCCATGGCGCTCTACGCCATCTTCGTCACCTTCCGGGTGATGGGCAGCAACTACGATGCGGCCGTGCTGGCGGCGGGCCACTGCGGTTTTGGTCTGGGGGCCACCCCCACCGCCATTGCCAACATGCAGGCCATCACCCAGCGCTTCGGCCCCTCCCACCTGGCGTTTCTGGTGGTGCCCATGGTGGGCGCCTTCTTCATCGACATCATCAACGCCATGGTGATCAAGCTGTTCCTGGCACTGCCCTTCCTGTAATTCCTTTCCCGTCAGACGTCTATGAACAGAGCCCACCTCTTGGTGGGCTCTGCCATTGCTGCTCGCCAGCGGCGCCCCCACCCTTCATGGCAGCCCGCTGCGAGACGCATAAACAAAAAGCCCCGCACTCGGCAGAGGGCGGGGCTTTGTCACTGCGGCCGTGCTCGCCGCGTTCAAACACTTACAGGATAAAGGTCGAGACCTGCTGGTTCAGGTCAGTGGCCCGGCCCTTGAGGCTCTCGGCCTGATCCAGATCGCGCATGGCGGCGGCGGTGATCTCGTCACTCACATCCTTGATGGCGGTGGTGTTCTGGGTGATCTCGCCGGTCACCTGGGTCTGCTCCTCGGCGGCCGTGGCGATCTGACCCGCCATGTCGGAGATGAGCGACACCGCCTGGGTGATCTCTTCGAGCGCAGCGGCGGCGGCATCGGCGTCTTTCACGCTGTTGTCCGCCAGCCCCTGGCTGGTCTGCATCAGGCTCACCGCACGGGCCGTGGTCTGCTGCAGGGTCTCGATGGTGGACTGGATCTCCTGGGTGGAGTCCTGGGTCCGGCGCGACAGCACCCGCACCTCGTCCGCCACCACCGCGAAACCGCGACCCTGTTCACCGGCGCGAGCCGCTTCGATGGCCGCGTTCAGCGCCAGCAGGTTGGTCTGCTCGGCGATGCCCTGAATGGTGGAGAGGATGCCGGAGATAGCCTGAGCGTGGCGGCTCAGCTCGCCGATCACCTCGGTCGCCTGCCCCACTTCCTCGGCCAGACCGTTGATGGACTGACGGGTCTGGTTCACCAGCATCTTGCCCTGCTCACTGCTCTGGGCGGATTGCTGGGCCGCGGCGGCGGTGTTCTCGGCGTTGCCGGCGATCTCCATGGTGGCGCTCGCCATCTCGGTGACGGCGGTGGCGACCATGGTCACCTCCTGCTGCTGGCGCTGCAGCTCGTCCACGGCGGCCTGGTTGGTCACCAGACTGCGCTCGGCATCGGCGTTCAACTCGTTGGCCAGCTTGCGGATATTACCGATCAGCTGGTGCTGGCTGCCGACGAAGCGGTTGAAGCTGTTGGCCAGCTGACCCACTTCGTCGTTGGTGTCGATCTTGATGCGCTGGGTCAGATCGCCGTTACCGTCGGCGATGCGCGCCAGAGCCTGAGAGACCTTGCTGAGCGGGCCGAGCAGCATGCTGACCAGCCAGGAGATGGCGAGGATGCTGCCCACCAGTACCAGCAGGGCCAGGCCGAGCTGGGTCATCAGCAGGGAAGAGAGCGGCGCCTCCAGAGTCTCTTTGTCCAGCACCAGCACCAGTTCCCAGTCGGTATTGGGGATGTCCACCGCCCACAGCAGCTTGTCGCGCCCTTCGTTGTCGAAGTAGGCCGGCACCAGGCTGTTGCTGGTCTTGCTCTGCTCGATCAGGGCATTGGTCAGATCGTTGTCGATCTCGGTGGCCGGTTTCATCGCCTTGGCGGCGTCCTTGTAGGCGATGACGGTGCCGTCTTTGTGCATCATGATGGCGAAACCGTCGGCCGGCAGCTTCATCTTGGTGACGTCTTCCACCAGCGAGGCGATGGAGAGGTCGCCGCCGACCACGCCGCCCTGAGCCGGCTGGGCCAAGGTCACCACCATGATGTTGTAGGCCACATCCAGATAGGGTTTGGTCACGATCAGGCCGCCCTTGCTCATCGCTTCCTGATACCAGCCACGAGAGCGGGGATCGTAACCGTCACGGTTGATGGAAGGATCGGAGTCGTTCATCTTGCCGCCGCTCTCGCCAAAATAGGTGAGCTGGAAGCGACCGGAAACTTGCGCCTGTTGCAGGGCATTGAGGGGTTCGGCACCGGCCTTGTTGCCGAGCGCCTGAATGACGTCGCGACGGGCCGCGAGCCAGTCACTGACACTGGCGGCCTGCTGGCTGCCGAGGCGTTGTACCTGTTCCTGACTGCCTTGCAGCAACAGGGACTTCTGGCTGGTATAGCTCTGCCAGGAGAGCAGCAGGATCACCAGCGACAGGGCGATCACCACCGACAACAGTATCTTCTGCTTGAGTGATAGGTTTTTCATCATGCGTTCTTCTTATGAGGTCAGGAACAGGATTTCCCAAAAAGTGCACAGCACTGCGTAGTTATTAACGACCCGTCGGCGCAAAACTAAACCGGAAAATGGGCCGGCGGGCGATATTTTCCACCGAGTTGGGGAAAACTGCACCAGAAATTGACTACGAGGCACGCACAAGGACAGCCGACCCTGTTTATTCCTTCCACAATTGGCTAGAATATCCCGTTTTTAAATCACATCGACCCCGAGAGTTTTCACGATGTTTGAAGTCAATCCTGTATTAAACAAGCTTAAGGAGCTGTCTGAGAGGACCGAGCTGCTTAGGGGGTACCTTTGACTATGACGCCAAGAAAGAGCGTCTAGAAGAGGTCAACGCCGAGCTGGAACAGCCGGACGTCTGGAATGAACCCGAGCGCGCACAGGCGCTGGGCAAGGAGCGCGTGGCGCTGGAAAACGTGGTCGGCACCATCGACACCCTGACCCAGGGCGCCGACGACGTGGCCATGCTGGTCGAGCTGGCCGTGGAAGGTGAAGACGAAGACACCTTCAACGAAGCCGTGGCCGAAGCCGACGTGCTGGAAACCAAGCTGGTGGATCTCGAGTTCCGCCGCATGTTCTCCGGTCAGCACGACCCCTCCGACTGCTACATAGACATCCAGTCCGGCTCCGGTGGTACCGAAGCGCAGGATTGGGCCAACATGGTCCTGCGCATGTACCTGCGCTGGGGTGATGCCCACGGCTACAAGCCCGAGCTCATCGAATGCTCCGAAGGCGACGTGGCCGGCATCAAGTCCGCCACCATCAAGTTCACCGGTGAGTATGCGTTCGGCTGGCTGCGTACCGAGACCGGCGTCCACCGCCTGGTGCGCAAATCCCCGTTCGATTCCGGTGGCCGTCGCCACACCTCGTTCTGCTCAGTGTTCGTCTACCCCGAGATCGACGATGACATCGACATCGAGATCAACCCGGCCGACCTGCGCATCGACGTCTACCGTGCCTCCGGCGCCGGTGGTCAGCACGTCAACCGGACCGAATCCGCGGTACGTATTACCCACATTCCTACTGGGGTCGTGGTACAGTGCCAGAACGATCGTTCCCAGCACAAAAACAAAGATCAGTGTATGAAGCAGCTGAAGGCCAAGCTCTACGAGCTGGAAATTCAGAAGCAGAATGCCGAGAAGCAAGCCCTCGAAGAGACCAAGTCCGATATCGGCTGGGGCAGCCAGATCCGTTCCTATGTGCTGGATGATGCGCGCATCAAGGATCTACGTACCGGCGTCGAAACCCGCAACACCCAGGCGGTACTCGACGGCGACTTGGACAAGTTTATCGAAGCTAGCCTGAAATCAGGCCTGTAAAAAAACAGAACAGCAGGAATCACCATGTCTGAACAAACCACTACTCCGGAAGTCGACCAAACTCTCGATCTGAACAACGAGATGCAGGAGCGTCGTTCCAAGCTGGCCGCCTTGCGCGCCCAGGGCAACCCCTTCCCCAACGACTTCCGTCGTGACAGCCTCTCCGGCGATCTGCACGCCGAGTTTGGTGACAAGAGCGCCGACGAACTGGCCGCACTGGGTAAACGGGTGAAGATTGCCGGTCGCATCATGACCCGCCGGATCATGGGCAAGGCATCTTTCGCCACCCTGCAGGACATGGCTGGCAAGATCCAGGTCTACGTCACCCGTGACGACCTGCCGGAAGGCTTCTACAACGAGCAGTTCAAGAAGTGGGATCTGGGCGACATCGTGGGTGTCGAAGGTACCCTGTTCCGCACCAACACAGGCGAACTCTCCGTTCATGTCTCCGACATTCGCCTGCTGACCAAGGCCCTGCGCCCGCTGCCCGAGAAGCACAAAGGTCTGACCGACCAGGAAGCCCGCTGCCGTCAGCGTTACCTGGATCTGATCGCCAACGAAGAGTCCCGCAAGACTTTCGTGACCCGTACCAAGGTCGTGGCCGGTATCCGCAAGTTCCTGAACGACAAGCGCTTCATGGAAGTGGAAACCCCCATGATGCAAGTCATCCCGGGTGGCGCCTCTGCCCGTCCGTTCATCACCCACCACAATGCGCTGGACATCGACATGTACCTGCGTATCGCTCCGGAACTCTATCTGAAGCGCCTGGTGGTTGGTGGTTTCGAGCGTGTGTACGAGATCAACCGCAACTTCCGTAACGAAGGTATCTCCGTTCGCCATAACCCCGAGTTCACCATGCTCGAGTTCTATATGGCCTACGCCGACTACATCGATCTGATGGATCTCACCGAAGAGATGCTGCGCACCCTGGCACAGGACATCCTGGGCGACACCAAGATCCGTTACGCCAAAGAGGGCGAAGAGGGTCTGACCATCGATTTCGGTCAGCCGTTCCAGCGTCTCTCCATGGTTGACTCCATCCTGAAGTACAACCCGGATGTGACCCGTGACGATCTGGCGACCCTGGAGAAGGCCACCGCCGTCGCCAAGCGCCTGCACATCGAGCTGATGAAGAGCTGGGAACTGGGCCACGTGATCACCGCGATCTTCGAAGAGACCGTGGAGCACATGCTGCTGCAACCGACCTTCATCACCGAGTACCCGGCCGCCGTTTCTCCGCTGGCCCGTCGCAACGACCAGAACCCGGACGTCACCGACCGCTTCGAATTCTTCATCGGCGGCCGCGAGCTGGCCAACGGCTTCTCCGAGCTGAACGATGCGGAAGATCAGGCCGAGCGCTTCCAGGCTCAGGTTGACCAGAAAGCCGCAGGCGATGACGAAGCCATGTTCTACGACGCCGACTTCGTGACTGCGCTGGAACACGGTCTGCCGCCGACTGCCGGTCAGGGTATCGGTATCGACCGTCTGGTGATGCTGTTCACCAACAGCCACACCATCCGCGACGTCATCCTGTTCCCGGCTCTGCGTCCACAAAAGTAAAAGCCGAAGAAACAGGGCCGCAGCAGCGCAGCTGCCGTCCATGACAATCAAAACGCCCCGCAACCGCGGGGCGTTTTTTATGGCGGACACAAACCGGTGACGAATCTTCAATGCCACCAGCTTGCCGCTTATGAGGCCGGCAGCAGCCACTCCCCCTGCCACAAGGTGACGGCCTGACCGGCCATCAACACCCGATTCTCCTGCAGTGCTAGCCGCAGCTCCCCGCCCCTTGCCGAGATCTGGCGGGCCCGCAGCTGCCGTTTGCCGAGCCGCTCGGCCCAGAAGGGCACCAGGGCGCAGTGGTTGGAGCCGGTCACCGGATCCTCATCTACCCCGACCCAGGGGGCGAAGTAGCGGGAGACGAAGTCATGGTCCGGGTCGCTCGAGGGCGCCGTCACCATCAGGCCTCGGCCTGGCAGGGCACGCAGGGCCTGAAAATCTGGGGTAAGCGCATGAACCTCCTCCTCGCTGGCCAGCGCCAGCAAGAACTTGGCGCCAGCCGCCAGGGTTTGCAGCGGCCGGCAACCGACCGCGGCCGCATAGGCCGGATCCAGAACGAGCGGCGCCGTGGCAATGCGCGGAAAATCGAGCCAGATCCACGCCCCTTCACGCCGGGCCAGCAGCTCGCCGCTGCGGGTCTCGAAGTGGATGACCTCATCCCCGGCCACCGCCCCCGTCTGCCACAACACGTGGGCCGCCGCCAGGGTGCCGTGACCACAGAGATCCACTTCCAGCGCGGGGGTAAACCAGCGCAGCTGATAGCGGGCATGGTCAAGGGGCACCAGAAAGGCGGTCTCCGACAGGTTGAACTCGGCCGCCATGGCCAGCAGGGTGGCATCCGGCTGACTCGGCCCCAACGCCACCACCGCCGGGTTGCCACCAAAGGGCTGCCGGCTGAAGGCATTGACATGAAACAAGCTGATGGTCGACATTCACGCTTCCTGTGTGGGTAATACGGGTTCATTCATCGCCCTTTATACCATGAGAGCCCTGTCGACCTGAGTCGCCTTGCGACCCTCTCCATCGCCTTTTTAATGCAGTAATAGAATAAAAAAGACATTTTTATTCTTTGTTGTTATCCATCACACCCCTTAACCTGACCAAAAATCAGACCATGGAAGACGTGTGTGATGCAATTGAAGGACTCCCTGACCAACCTGACTCCCCTCTCCGACGAGCAGCAGCGACAGCTGAGCCAGGCGCTATCGACCCTCAACACCCAGCAACTGGCCTGGGTCAGCGGTTATCTCTACGGTCTCTCCCAGGCGGGCAGCCAGCCGGCCGTGACCGGCGCAGCCGCCACTGCCCCCAGCGGCAATCTGACCATTCTCTACGGCTCCCAGACCGGCAACGCCAAAGGCGTGGCCAGTGCCATCAAGGCACAGGCCGAGGCCCGTGGCCTGCCGGTAACCCTCACCTCCATGGCGGACTACAAACCCAAGCAGCTCAAGAAAGAGACCCACCTGCTGGTGGTAGTGAGCACTTACGGGGAGGGTGAACCGCCGGAGAGCGCGGTCGATCTGTTCGAGCAGCTCAAGAAAGGCAAGGTCGGCAAGCTGGAAGGGCTCAAGTTCGCCGTGCTGGGGCTGGGTGACAGCTCCTATGAATTCTTCTGCCAGACCGGCAAGGACTTTGACAGCCTGCTGACCAAGGCCGGCGCCGATCGGGTGCATGAACTCGCCAGCCTGGACGTGGATTATCAGGATGCCGCCAAGGCGTGGGGTGAACAGGCGCTCAATGCCATCGCCGCCACCCTCTCCGCCGGTCCCGCCGGCAGCAGCGTGGCCAGCGCGGTACAGCAGGCGGTCGGCCACAGCCAGTACAGCAAGGAGAACCCCTTCCCGGCCAGGCTCTCGGTCAACCAGAAGATCACCGGCCGCGACTCGACCAAGGATATCCGCCACATCGAGATCAGCCTTGAAGAGTCCGGCCTCCGCTACCAGCCGGGCGATGCCCTCGGCATCTGGTTTGACAACGACCCCGCACTGGTGAACGAGGTGCTGGCGCTGGCCGGTCTCTCCGGCGACGAGGCCACCGCCCGCGGCAGCCTGCGCGAAGTGCTCAGCCGCGAGCTGGAGCTGACCCGCTTGCACGGCGGCTTCATCACAGGACTCGCTGATATATCGGGCAACGCGGCGCTCAAAGATCTGGCCGGCGACAAGGCCCAGGTCAACGCGCTGGTGGCCTCTGCCCAGGTGGTGGATGTACTGAAACGCTTCCCGACCGCGCTCACCGCCGAACAGCTGCTGGGCCTGCTGCGCCCGCTCACCCCGCGCCTCTACTCCATCGCCTCCAGCCAGAGCGAGGTGGAGGAGGAGGTGCACCTGACCGTCGGCGTGGTGCGCTACCCGCAGGAAGACGGCACGGTACGCAGCGGCGCCGCCTCCTCCTACCTGGCGGATCGGCTGGCCGAAGATGGCGAGGTGCGGGTGTTCGTCGAGCACAACGACAACTTCCGCCTGCCGCCAAACCCCGATACCCCCGTCATCATGGTGGGGCCGGGTACCGGCATAGCACCGTTTCGCGCCTTCCTGCAGGAGCGTGAGGCCCAGGGGGGCGAGGGCAACAACTGGCTGTTCTTCGGCAACCCGCACTTCACCCAGGATTTCCTCTATCAGGTGGAGTGGCAGCGCTATGTGAAGAGCGGGCTGCTCAGCAAGATCTCGCTGGCCTTCAGCCGGGATCAGGCCGAGAAGGTCTATGTACAGCACCGCCTGCGGGAAGCGGGCCAGGAGCTCTACCAGTGGCTGGAAGCAGGCGCTCACTTCTATGTGTGCGGCGATGCCAACCAGATGGCGAAAGATGTGCAGGAAGCCCTGCTGGATGTGATTGCCGAACATGGCCACAAGAGCCGTGAGGAAGCAGAAGAGTATTTGAGCGAATTGCGTCGTGCCAAACGTTATCAAAGGGATGTCTATTGATGAGCAAGCAACTGATTCCAGGGCCGGTGGAAGGACCGCTGGCCGACAACGAACGCCTGAAACGCGAGAGCGATCACCTGCGCGGCACCATAGCGCAGGATCTCACTGACCCGCTCACCGGCGGCTTCAACGGCGACAACTTCCAGCTGATCCGCTTTCACGGCATGTACCAGCAGGATGACCGCGACATCCGCCCGGAGCGCACCGCCCAGAAGCTGGAGCCGCTGCACAATGTCATGCTGCGCGCCCGCCTGCCCGGCGGCATCATCACCCCGGCCCAGTGGCAGGTGATCGACAAGTTCGCCGAGGATCACAGCCTGTACGGCAGCATCCGCCTGACTACCCGCCAGACCTTCCAGTTCCACGGGGTGCTCAAGCGCGACATCAAGATGATGCACCAGACCCTCAACAGCACCGGCATCGACAGCATAGCCACCGCCGGCGACGTGAACCGCAACGTGCTCTGCACCAGCAACCCGGTGGAATCCGAGCTGCACCAGGAGGCCTACGAGTGGGCCAAGAAGATCTCCGAGCACCTTCTGCCCAAGACCCGCGCCTACGTGGAGATCTGGCTGGACGGCGAAAAGCTGGGGGGTGACGAGGAGCCGATCCTGGGTTCCAACTACCTGCCGCGCAAATTCAAGACCACCGTGGTGATCCCGCCCCACAACGACGTGGACATCCACGCCAACGATCTCAACTTCGTGGCCATCAGTGATCACGGCAAGCTGGTGGGCTTCAACGTGCTGGTGGGCGGGGGTCTGGCCATGACCCACGGCGATACCAGCACCTACCCGCGCAAGGCGAGCGATTTCGGCTTCGTGCCGCTCTCTCACGTGCTGGAAGTGGCGGCCGCCGTGGTCAGCACCCAGCGCGACTGGGGTAACCGGGTCAACCGCAAGAACGCCAAGACCAAGTACACCCTCGAGCGCGTCGGCGTCGAGGCCTTCAAGGCCGAGGTGGAGAGCCGCGCCGGCATCCAGTTCGGACCGGTACGTCCCTATGAGTTCACCAGCCGTGGCGATCGCTTCGGTTGGGTAGAGGGGATCGACGGCAAGCACCACCTGACCCTGTTTATCGAGAACGGCCGCCTGCTGGACTTCCCGGGCAAGCCCCTCAAGACCGGCATGCTGGAAATCGCCAAGGTGCATCAGGGGGATTTTCGCCTCACTGCCAACCAGAACCTCATCATCGCGGGCGTGCCTGCCGGCGAGAAGGCCCGCATCGAAGCGCTGGCGCGTCAGTACGGCCTGCTGGATGACGGCGTGAGCGAGCAGCGCAAGCAGTCCATGGCCTGTGTGGCCCTGCCCACCTGCCCGCTGGCGATGGCCGAGGCCGAACGCATGCTGCCGGCCTTCGTCACCGACATCGAAGGGCTGCTGGCCAAGCACGGCCTGGCCGATGACGCCATCATCTTCCGGGTCACCGGCTGCCCCAACGGCTGCGGCCGTGCCATGCTGGCGGAGGTGGGTCTGGTGGGCAAGGCGCCGGGACGCTACAACCTGCACCTGGGTGGCAACCTCGAGGGGACCCGCATCCCGCGCCTGCACCTGGAGAACATCACCGAGCCGCAGATCCTGGCCGAGCTGGATGCCCTGATCGGCCGCTGGGCCAAGGATCGCAACGCGGGCGAGTGCTTCGGCGACTTCGTCATCCGCGCCGGCATCATAGCCCCGGTCATCGACTCCGCGAGGGACTTCTATGCAGCCTGATCAGACCGATACAGAGCGGCTGGCGCGCACCGCCGACGGCCGGCTCGACCTCGACGCCCTGCTGGCCTTGAGTCGCGAGGAGCAGGTCGAGGCGCTGGCCCCCCTCAACCGGCAGCTGGATGCCATCAGCGCCCCCGAGCGGGTGCGCTGGGCTCTGGCCAACCTGCCGGGGGAGCACGTGCTGTCATCGAGCTTCGGCATCCAGGCGGCGCTGATGCTGCACCTGGTGAGCCGCGAGCGAGCCGACGTGCCGGTAGTGCTGACCGATACCGGTTATCTCTTCCCGGAGACCTACCGCTTTATCGACGAGCTGACCGAGCGGCTCGCACTCAACCTCAAAATCTACCGGGCCGAGCTCACTCCGGCCTGGCAGGAGGCCCGCTTCGGCCTTCTGTGGGAACAGGGAGTAGAGGGGATCACCCGCTACAACCAGCTCAACAAGGTGGAGCCGATGGACCGCGCCCTGAACGAGCTCGGCGCTCGCACCTGGTTCTCGGGCCTGCGCCGGGAGCAGTCAGGCAGCCGGGGCAAGTTGCCGGTGCTGGCCATCCAGCGCGGCCGCTTCAAGTTCCTGCCGGTGATCGACTGGAGCAACAAGGACGTCTTCTACTACTTCAAGGAGTTCGACCTGCCCTACCACCCGCTGTGGGAGCAGGGCTACCTGTCGGTGGGCGACGTGCACACCACCACCAAGTGGGAGCCCGGCATGAGCGAGGAGCAGACCCGCTTCTTCGGCCTCAAGCGCGAGTGCGGCCTGCACGAGGAGAACGGCGAGAACGACGGCTCCGGCATCTAAACCCGAGGGCCCGCCCGCACGGCGCCCATAAAAAACGCCCGGCAACTGCCGGGCGTTTTTCTTTGCGCAAAGAGCGAGCTACCGCCCCTCATTACTTGGCGGCGGCGCGCGCCTGGGTCAGCCAGTCGTTCACCAGCGCCTCGTGGCCCTTGAGCCAGGCGTCGGCGTGACGCTCCACGTCCGCCGGCTTGTTCTGCCCCTTGTTCATCAGGCCGTTCTGGACGTTGATGTCATTGAGCGGCAGCTTGACGATGGAGAACAGCCTGGCGGCTGCCGGGTTGGCCTCGGCGAACTGCTTGTTGGCGACGATGTGCATGGTGTTGACCGGGAAACCGTAGTTCTTGCCGTTTGGCAGCCGGGTCTTGGCCGCATCAGGGCCGTCGGCGGGCACCTCCAGCCACACCACGTCCTTGCCCGGCACCAGCTCGCTGCTGAGCCAGTAGGGGGTCCAGGTGTAGTAGAGCACCGGCTTGCCGGCCTGGTAACGGGCACGGGTATCGGCGATCAGCGCCGCGTAGTTGCCCTGCTTGTGGGTGACGGTCGGGGTCAGGCCAAACCCGGCCAGATGACGGTTGATCGCCTCTTCGCAGCCCCAGCCCGGGTTGCAGCCCACCAGATCGGCCTTGCCGTCGCCATCGCCGTCAAACAGTGCCGCCAGCTTGGGATCCTTGAGCTGACCCAGGTTGGTGATGCCGTAGCGGGTCGCGGTCTGCTTGTCGATGAGATAGCCCTGGGCGGCCCCGGCCACATAGGTGCCCTCACGGAAGAACACCTTGTCGCCCCCCGCCTGCTCATACTTGTTGTTCTGCAGCGGTATCCAGTTGAAGGCGAGGAAGGTGCCATCCCCCTGCGCCACCGAGGCGTAGGCCACGTTGTAATCCACCTCCTGAGCCGGCTGGACGTCGTAGCCGAGGCGCGCCATCAGCTTGCTCACCAGCAGGGTCTGAAAACTCTCCTCCGGCAACGAGCTCTGCAGGGGCTGAACGCGCACGCCCTCCCCCGGCAACTCGGTGCTGGCCATGGCGAGCGGGCCGAGCAGTTGGGAGCTCAACAGCAGGGAACCCAGGGTCAGCGTCTTGGTGATGAGTCTCATGCATTTACTCCTTTGTAATCGATAGACTTGTCGCGGCCGAGCAGGCGCAGCAGCAGGGCGGCGGGGCCACGCTGATACCAGCGGCCGGTACGGCTGCGATCCGGCTGCCCCATCGCCTGGGTCAGGCGGTCGAGCACGATGGCCAGCAGCACGATGCCGAGGCCGCCGATGGAGGCGAGCCCCATGTCGAGCCGGCCGATGCCGCGCAGCACCATCTGACCGAGGCCCCCCACCGCGATCATGGAGGCGATCACCACCATGGAGAGTGCCAGCATCAGGGTCTGGTTGACCCCGGCCATGATGGTGGGCATGGCGAGCGGCAGTTGTACCTTGAACAGCAGCTGGGAGGGGCTGGCGCCGAACGAGTGGGCCGCTTCCACCAGATCGGCGGGCACCTGGCGAATGCCCAGCATGGTCAGCCGGATCATCGGCGGCAGCGCGAAGATGACGGTCACCACCACCCCGGGCACGTTGCCGATGCCAAACAGCATGACGATGGGGATGAGGTAGACGAAGGCCGGCGTGGTCTGCATCGCATCCAGCAGCGGCCGGGTCCAGCGCGACAGTCGCTCGCTCCTCGCCAGCAAAATGCCGACCGGCAGCCCGATCAGCACGCAGAAGAACAGCGAGGTCAGCACCAGCGACAGGGTCACCATGGCATCGGACCAGGCGCCGATCAGCCCCACCACCACCAGTGAGAACAGGGTACCCAGCGCCATGCGACCGTTCACCAGTTGCCAGGCGATCAGGGTCAGCAGGCCGATCATCAGGGTGGAGGGCACCGTCTGCAGCAGGTGGGTCATGCCGCCCAGCGCCAGCTCCACCGGCGCACGGATCAGCTGAAACACGGGACGCAGGTTGTCCACCAGCCAGCCGATGCCGCCCTCGACCCAGCTATCCAGCGGCACCAGCGCCTGCTGGAAGGGATCCAGCCAGTCGACGGCGGCAGCGGTATCGACCGCCTCGATCTGGTTCTGCCAGTCGGTCGCCTCAGTGTCGGTACTGCCCCAGGGATCTGCAACCTCGGTGGCAGCCGCACTGGCCCCCCAGGGGTCGACTGCCGCCTCATCGGCACGCAGGGAGGGACTCGTCAGCAGCACCAGGGCCAGCAGCCCGCTCAGTAAAAAATGGGGATTCATCCGCTTCATGCCGGGGTACTCCTGTCCAGGGTGTTCAGCAGGTTGGCCTTGGAGATGAGGCCCAGGTAAGTGCCATCCTCCTCGACCACGGGCACCTGACAGGGGGCGGCCGCCACCTGGCTGATCAGTTCGTTGAGGGCGGTGTCCGCCAGAATGGGCTGGATGTCCGCCAGCAGCGCCTGTTCCAGGCTGCCTTTGGCCCTGACCGCCTGACCGAGCGACTCCACCGAGACGACCCCGATGAAGCGACGCCGGCGATCCACCACGTAACCGAACTCCCGCTCCTGCTCCTTGAGCTGGCGCAGGGCGTTGCCCGGCCCGTCGGTGGTGTGCTTCTTGATGAGCGGCATCTGCTTGCGGCTGGCCACGTCGCGGGCGCTGAACACGTTGGCCAGATCCACCCCGCGAAAGAAGGCGCGTACATAGTCGTTGGCGGGCTGGTTGAGGATCTCGTCCGGGGTACCGACCTGCACCAGCTGGCCGTCCTGCATGATGGCGATGCGATCGCCGATGCGCATTGCCTCGTCCAGATCGTGGGAGATGAAGACGATGGTGCGCTGCTGGCTGGCCTGCAGCTTGAGCAGCTCGTCCTGCATCTCGGTACGGATCAGCGGATCCAGCGCCGAAAAAGCCTCGTCCATCAGCAGGATGTCGGGGTCGTTGGCGAGTGCGCGGGCCAGGCCGACCCGCTGCTTCATGCCGCCGGAGAGGGCATCGGGGAAGGCATCAGTCCACTGACCCAAGCCCACCTGATGGAGCGCCTGGCGGGCGCTCTGCTGGCGCTCCGCCAGCGGCACACCGGCCAGCTCCAGCCCGAAGGCGGTGTTTTCCAGCACGCTCAGGTGCGGCATCAGGGCGAAGGACTGGAATACCATGCTGATCTTCTTGCGCCGCACCTGACGCAGCTCGCTGTCGGAGATGGTGGCGATGTCCTCGCCATCGATCAGTACCTGGCCGCGGGTCGGCTCGATCAGCCGGTTGAAGAGACGCACCAGGGTGGATTTGCCCGAGCCGGAGAGGCCCATCACCACGAAGATTTCCCCTTCGTCGATGGCCAGATTGACATCCTGGACCCCCAGGGTCTGCCCGGTTTTTTGCAGGATGCTGGCGCGGTCATGCCCTTTCGCCAGCAATTTGAACGCTTTTTCCGGCTGATCGCCGAAGATTTTGTAGAGTGATTTAACCTCGAGTTTGACTGTCATATTGTCCTTTTTTCTTGGCCGACGACTTGCCTGGCAAACCATCGAACGTGAGCCAATTACTTTTAACACTAAGCAATTTACAGCCAAAACAAAAGAACCAAAAGAGTCCAAACAAAAAGACAAACTCATAATCCATTGATTTTTAAAGATTATTTAACACCATAAAAATTCATCGGAAGGTGGTACAAGACCCTGTATCAAGCCATTAAATGCAAACAAATTCAATCACAATGCCGGATTGATTGAGGAAGAAAGCCGGGAAAAGGTCAAAAAAACGCGCCAGACAAGGAAGGAATCGCGCGTATCTGCCAAGGGTAATAAAATGATTAGACAGCTAATTACTTTAAAGTCCGCTTTAGGGAGAAAAACAGACAGGGCGCAGCTCCATTCATCCCTCGCGCGGCAGCTACGGACAACAAAAAGGCCCCTTGTGCAGCACAAGGGGCCTTTTATCTGCCAGAGCGGTAACGTCGCCCGTCAGCGCCGCTGCCAGGTCTCGAAACAATAGGGGTGGGGGTTCTTCTCGTCGGACTGATGTGACTCGCGCTCGATGCAGGACCAGTCGTTCTCGTCGAAGGCCGGGAAGCGGGTATCCCCCTCCACCGCCAGATCGATGCGGGTCAGATAGAGCCTGTCGGCCCGTGGCAGCAGCTGACCGTAGAGATGACCGCCCCCGATCACCATCAGCTCGGCCACGTCGCTGCCGGCCAGCAGCGCCAGCGCCGCGTCCACCGAGTCGATGACCTCCACGCCGTCGGCCCGGTAGTCGGGGTTGCGGCTGATCACCAGATTGCGGCGGCCAGGCAGCGGCCGGCCGATGGATTCAAAAGTCTTGCGCCCCATCAGCACCGGCTTGCCCAGGGTTACCCGCTTGAAGTGGGCCAGATCCGCCGGCAAGTGCCAGGGCATCTGGTTGTCCAGCCCTATCACCCGATCGTGGGCCATGGCGGCAATCATGGAAATCATCATGGGGTCAACCTCTCGAACCGTCGGTCAGATAATGGGGCGGTTACGGTACACGACCAGAGAGGGGATCGCCAAACCGAAACTCAGGGCCCCCACGATAAACAGCGCCTTGAGCCCGTTTTCCACCGCGCTCTGGATAAGCTCCATGGTCACTCCGGAGATATTGAGCTCCACCACCGCGATCATCGCCTTGAACGCGTAGCTACCCGGGATCATCGGGATGATGGAGGCAACGCTGAACACCGGGCGCGGCGCCAGCAGCCGGCGCGACCAGTAGACACAGACAAAGCCGACCGTGGTCGCCGCCGCCAGGGTGGCCCACTCGATGGGCATGCCCTGATGGATCAGCAGGGTGCGCAGGCTGTGAGCCAGCGCGCCGCCCATGGCGCAGTACTTCAACATCCGTGGCGGCACGTTGAACAGCATGGCAAACCCCACCGCCGGAATGGCCGACCAGAAGGCATCCTTGGCCAGCAGCCAGATAAAATCCATCATACCTTCCACCCCCAGATACCGGTCACCGACATGGCGAGAATGATCCCGATATGGTTCCGCGCGCTGATGGATAGGCGGTTTGCCCCGATCAACAGAGTCGATACAACGTCAAAGCTTTTCATACCTTCCACCCCCAGATGCCGGTCACCGACATGGCGAGAATAATCCCGATATGGTTCCGCACGCTGATGGATAGCCGGTTTGCCCCGATCAACAGAGTCGATACAACGTCAAAGCTCTTCATACCTTCCACCCCCAGATACCCGTCACCGACATGGCGAGAATAATCCCTATCGCCGCGCTGATGGTCAGCAGGGTCGCCGTGCCCCAGCGGGCCAGCCCCATGTTGAAGTAACCCTTCACCATGTCGGAGACCGCGTTGATGAGCGGAAAGCCCGGCACCAGCAGCAATACGCTGGCCGCCATGGCGAGATAGGGCTGCGCCCCCCAGTTGAAGAAGGTTGCGCTGGAGGCGAGCAGGGTGGCGATGAAACCGGTGGCGGCAAAGTTGATAAGCGGGCTGTGGTGGTGGCGGGCAATCAGCTGGCGCACCCGCATGGCGACCGAGGCCGAGAAGCAGGTCACCAGGAAGATGGGCCAGTCACCGCCAAACAGCAGGCTGAAAGCGCCGCAGGAGAGCCCCACCATGGGCACCACCAGCCAGGGGTGATAGTGAAACGGCACTATGGCATCGAGCCGTTGACGCACTTCCCGCGCGCCGATCAGCTCCTTCTCCGCCATGATGCAGATGCGCTGGATCTCGCACACCACCTGCATGTTGATGCCATGCTCACGCACTCGCCGGGTGGTGGTGACGCAACTGCCCTGATAGAGGCTGGTGAGCACGATGGCGCTGGAGGAGATGGCCATCTCGACGCTCTCCAGCCCGAGCGCCATGCCGAGCCGGACCGTGGTCTGCTCGATGATGCGACTCTCGGCGCCGAACTGGGCCAGCATCTGGCCCACCTTGACGATAATGCGGGTGATCTCCGTCTGCTGCTCCCGCGACAGCACCCGTCTTGGTGTGATACTTCTCATAATCCCTTCGAGTCGTAGCAAATTAAAAAAGTCTCGCCATATTAGCCTAACAATCGGCGCCATACATCTACACATATCACGCCAATAACCAAACTCAAATAAAATAAAAGACGACACAAAAATACATCAAATGGATTACAAATCACGCCAAACTATACAACGTTGGTCAGCCGGCCTCACCCGGCAACTGCGCAGAATAACGGGGATACATTTCAATAATTACTCTGGAATAATATTATTTTTTCTTGCGGTAATAATCGCTGAAATAGAAGACATTGTTCTCCTTATATTCCGGCAGTGGTTCAGCATAATCAGGATCATTGAGATGAACCATTTCACAGCGCATGGAATAAAAGGAGTCGTGCATCATGGCGGCAATCCGGATGCAGCTGTCCAGGTTGTTTTTGGCCAGCTGACGCTGACAGTCGATGCGAAATTGCAGGCCGCGCAGACGCATTTGCTGCTGCGGGCTGACCCGGTCGATCAGTCCTTCAATCTGCTGCTGCAGCAACTCGTCGAGCCGCTCGGGCTCCGCCACCGCCAACCGTTTCAAGGTATCAAAATCAGGCAACTCCATATGCCCTCCCGCGGCCAGCCGCTGCATGGTGATACTCAAACAACAACAATCGGTTCATATTTTCACCAATCGCATATGGAGTTATATAAGCCGAACCCCGCCGCGGTTCAATCTGCCGGGCCCGCTTTCCCCTCCTCTTGCGCCAAAAGATGACGGCGCGGCGGGACCTCAGGCGGGTTATTCGTTATGGATCAACCGATTATTCCTGAATATCGATGGCGGGTTCGTTTATACATTTTTGGCACGGCAATATGCCGATGTTATGTCTTATTGAAAGGAGGCTGCCAATATGGCTTGCCATTTGACGCTCGCCTTCGCGCCACCATCCGGCTGGTTTAACATATCTTGCTGATTATGTTATTTTATTTGCCACTTATAGCGGCAACCAAGAGCAGACCATGAGCAAGGCAAGAATCGGTATCGTCACCGTCAGCGATCGCGCCAGTGCAGGCATCTATGAAGACCTGTCCGGCAAAGCCATCATCGACACGCTGAACGCATATTTGACCTCGGCGTGGGAGCCCGTCTATCAGGTGATCCCCGATGAACAGGAGCAGATCGAAGCGACCCTGATCCGGCTGGCGGACCAGGAGCTGTGCAGCCTCATCGTCACCACCGGTGGCACCGGGCCGGCCAAGCGGGACGTCACCCCGGAGGCCACCGAGGCGGTGTGCGATCGCATGATGCCGGGCTTTGGCGAGCTGATGCGGGCCGAATCCCTCAAGTTCGTGCCGACCGCCATCCTGTCGCGCCAGACAGCCGGCCTGCGCGGCAGCTCGCTCATCGTCAACCTGCCGGGCAAACCCAAGTCGATCCGCGAGTGCCTGGATGCGGTCTTCCCCGCCATCCCCTACTGCATCGATCTGATGGAAGGCCCCTATCTCGAATGCGACGAGACCATCATCAAGCCGTTTCGTCCGAAGAAATAAGGGCTGACTGGACGGGGGATTTGAACCCCCGTCCAGCGTTTATTTGCGGCCGTACACCTTGACCCCGGCCTTGCTCCCTTCCGAATTGCCGTACACCTCGATCCGCTTGATGCAGAGCCGACTGCCAAGGGATTTCCACCCCGACTCCTGATCCTCTTTCAGATCCTTGTCGAAATAGAGGGTCTTGCTGCGATCGTTGCCATAAAACACCTTGACCCGCTCCAGGGTCAATTCCCGCCCTGCCTTGACCATGATGGATTTGGTCGGCCGGCAGGCGAGCATGGGAATGATGGCGGGGTGATCGCCAACCCCGAGCAGAATGGTCTTGCCCAGCCGAAATTCATCATCGGCCATGGCCGGGGCGGCCAGCGCCCACAACAAGCTGGATAACAGAACGCCCTGCAGGACACGCAGCCGCGCGGCGGCACAAGAAAAACCAGATAACAAAGACATGATGCCTCCCGAAAAAAACGGGGGGCATATTAATTCATCAAGGCTAAACCCAGCCTGTACCGGCGCCCTGCCTGGCAGGGCACCGACACTCAGGACCAGCGTTTGAAGATGAGGGAGGTGTTGATGCCGCCGAAGGCGAAGTTGTTGGACATCAGGTACTCCACCGCCAGCGTGCGGCCGCTGCCCACCACGTGATCGAGGGGGGCGCAGGCCGGGTCCGGCTCGGTCAGGTTGATGGTGGGGGCAAACCACCCCTCCTGCATCATCTCCAGCGCCAGCCAGGCCTCGATGGCGCCGCAGGCCCCCAGGGTGTGGCCGAAGTAGCTCTTGAGCGACGAAATTGGGGTGCGAGCGCCGAAGATGGCGGCGGTGGCGTGGCTCTCGGCGATGTCGCCGCGCTCGGTGGCGGTGCCGTGAGCGCTGATATAGCCGATCTCCTCAGGCTGGAGCCCGGCCTGGGCCAGCGCCATCTCCATGCAGAGCTGCATGGTCTCCTGCTGGGGCTGGGTCACGTGGGCCGCATCGCAGTTGGTGGCAAAGCCCACCAGCTCGGCGAGGATGGTGGCGCCGCGCGCCTGCGCATGCTCCAGCTCCTCCAGCACCAGGGTGCCGGCCCCCTCGCCTATCACCAGCCCGTCCCGCTGCCGGTCAAACGGACGCGGTGCCAGTTCGGGGTTGTCGTTCATCTGGCTGGTGGCAAACAGGGTATCGAACACCACGGCCTCCGACGGGCAGAGCTCCTCCGCCCCGCCGGCCACCATCAGGGTCTGGTAGCCGTGCTTGATCGCCTCATAGGCGTAGCCGATGCCCTGGCTGCCGGAGGTGCAGGCGCTGGAGGTGGGAATGACCCGCCCGCGCAGGCCGAAGAACAGCCCGGTGTTGACCGCCGCCGTGTGCGGCATCATCTGCACATAGGTGGTGGCCGTGATGCTGGCGGTGCTCTTGTCGTTGAGCATGACCCCGAAGGCGCGGATGGGGTCCGTGCTGCCGGTGGAGGAGCCGTAGGCGATGCCGGTGCGCCCGTCGGTGAGCGCCGGGTTGTCCAGCAGCCCCGCCTGCGCCAGCGCCAGCTCGCTGGCGACGGTTGCAAGCGCCGAGACCCGCCCCATGGCGCGGGTCTTCTTGCGCGGATAGTGGGCCGGCAGCGTGAAGTCCGGAATGGGGGCCGCCAGCCGGGTGTTGAGGCCGTCGTAGATGGCCCACTCCGGCATGTTCACCACGGCGTTGCGCCCCGCCTGCAGGCGGGCCCGCACGCTCGGCCAATCCTGCCCGAAGGCGGTCACCCCGGCCATGCCGGTCACCACGACCCGCTTCATACCATGCCTCCGTTGATGGAGATGACCTGGCGCGTGACATAGCCGGCGATGTCTGACATCAGGTAGGAGACCAGGCCGGCCACCTCGTCGGCCTGCCCCATCCGCTTGAGCGGGATCAGCTTCAGCGCCTCCGCCTTCACCTCTTCGTCCACCATGCCGGTGTCGATGAGGCCGGGGGCCACGCAGTTGACCGTGATCTTGCGCTTGGCGAGCTCGAGCGCCAGCGCCTTGGTGGCGCCCATGATGCCCGCCTTGGCGGCGCTGTAGTTGACCTGGCCCCGGTTGCCCATCAGCCCGGACACCGAGGAGATGGTCACGATGCGCCCACCCTGGCGCAGGCCGATCATCGGCATGATGCAGGGTTTGAGCAGATTGTAGAAGCCGTCCAGGTTGGTGTGCAGCACCCCGTCCCACTCCTCGTCGGTGAGGGCGGGGAAGGCGCCGTCACGGATGATGCCGGCGTTGCAGACCACGCCGTAATAGGCGCCGTGTTCGGCCATGTCGGCCTCCAGCTGCGCGCGGCAGCCCTGCCGATCGGCGATGTCGAACTGGAGCAGGCGCCCCTGCCCACCGGCCGCCTGCAGGCTGGCCAGAGTGGCTTCGGCCCCGGCCCGATCGCTGTGGTAGTGCACCACGATGGAAAAACCGTCGGCCGCCAGCTTGAGGGCGATGGCGCGGCCTATCCCCTTGCTGGCGCCCGTGACCAATACGCTAGAGATCATGAAGCTTCCTCAGGCTAACAAATCGGACAATTCGCCGGGGCTCGGCTGGTAGGTGGAGAGCCGCGCCTGGGCGCACTCCTCCCCCGCCAGCAGGATCCGGCAATCAAAACTGGCCATGCCGCCGTCTTGCAACAGGCAGCAAGCCTCGATGGTGAGCAGGCTGCCGGCTGCAAAGGCGGGGCGCAGGCAGCGGTACTTGCGACTGCCGAGCAGCATGCCGATGCGCACCGGCTCGCCGCGCAGACGCCCCTGCATGCCGGCCCAGGCGGCGATGGTCTGCGCCATCAGCTCGATGCCGACCCAGCCGGGCAAGTTGCCCTCGCCATCGAGCAGCAGGGCATGGCGGGCACCGATGCGGGTCTCGCAGCGCGCCTGCTGGGCATCCGCCGCGCAGAGCCGGTCCAGCAGCAGCATGGGGGCCTGGTGGGGCAGCAGGGTCTCGATGGCGGGCAGTGAACTTGGCTCATTCATGGTGCACGCTCCCAAGCAGCAGGCTGACATTGTTGCCACCGAAGGCAAAGGAGTTGGAGAGCACCCGGGGCGCCGCCAGCGGCACTTCACCGCTCACCAGCCGGATGGGCGCCAGCGCCGGATCCATCGTCGTCACCCGCTGGGGTGGCAGCGGCAGAGCGTGCTCCAGCAGCAGGCAGGCGAGCGCCGCCTCGATGGCCCCCGCCGCCCCCAGGGCATGACCGGTGAGCGGCTTGGTGGAGCTGCAGGGCACCTCGGCACCAAACAACCGATGCACCACCTGGCTCTCCATGGCGTCGTTGAGACGGGTGGCGGTGCCGTGCAGGTTGACGTAGCCCACCTGCGCCGGCGTCAGGCCCGCCTGGGCCAGCGCCATCTGCATCGCCGCCTCGGCGCCGATACCGTCTGGATGGGGTGCCGAGATATGCCAGGCATCGGACGATTCCCCCGCCCCCAGCAGCGCCAGCGGTGCAGGCGTGCGGCTCAGTAGAAACAGCGCCGCCCCCTCGCCAATGTTGATCCCCTGACGCGCCTCATCAAACGGCTGGCAGCGCGCACAGCTGAGGGACTCCAGGCTGTCAAAGCCGTTGAGAGTGAGCCCGCACAAACTGTCGGCACCGCCCACCAGCACGGCGTCCACCAGCCCGGCCGCCAGCAGCCGCTGGCCGCTGATGAAGGCGCGCGCGCTGGAGGAGCAGGCGGTGGAGATAGTCCAGGCCGGCCCGATCAGGCCGAGGTGGCGGGCCAGAAATTCCGACGGCGAGCCCAGCTCCTGCTGGCGATAGTCAAAGGCGGGCGGCACGGCCTCCCCGCGTCGGGCAGCCGCCACCGCCAGCTCCGCCTCGCCGATCCCGGCGGTGCTGGTGCCAAGCACCAGCCCCACCCGCGCAGGGCCATGGGCCGCCAACGCCTCGTCGAGGGCGGGCCGCACCTGGGCCAGCGCCGCCAGCAGCAGCTGGTTGTTGCGCGAAGCATAAGAAACCAGCTCCGCCGGAATGGCCGGCAACTCCCCCTCCACCCGCCCCACCGGGGTCAGGCGGCCATCCAGCAGCGGCGCCCGGTGGCGATCCAGCGGGCTCATGCCCGACTGCTGCCAGGCCAGCAGCGCCTCGGCGCTGGCATCGCGCCCGATTCCCAGCGCCGAGACGAGGCCATAGGCGGCGATATAACAGCTCATTGGCTCAGGGTCTCCAGTTGCAGGCGGTAGTGGAATACGTGCTGCTGCAGGCCGACCGGCTCGCGCACGCCGTCTGCGTCGCGGTAGCGGATTTCGGTCACCAAAGTGCCGTCGGGGGCCCGCAGCCGGCGCAGCGGCCCCTCGTCGCGCAGCGTCCAACCCGGTGGCAGCTGTGGCTGCCAGCTGGCGAGCGGCCAGTAGCAGAGCATCACGTCCGCCAGCACCTGGCTCACCGGCGGCATGCCGGTAGTGAGCAGCGGGCTGAGCTGGCGGGTGGAAATCCCCTGCTGGTCATAGCGCACCAGGAACAGCCGCACCCCGCTCGGGGTCAGCCCCACCAGGGTCAGCTGGCGGCCGTCGGCCTCCAGCACCGTCATCAGCTGGTGAGTGCTCTCCCCCACGCTGGCGGTCAGCAGCTGCTGGCGATAGAAGGGGGCTGCCAGCACGGGGGCCGGCAGCGTCATGACGGTCCCCTTGTCGAGATAGGCGGTGGGGGTCGGCAGGCTGCTGCAGCCTGCCAGCAAGAGAATGATAAAGGCGAACAGTGGTCTCATGGTTGCTCCTGCTCCCGGTGGCCCCGCACCGGCGGGGTGCATGCCGGCTTGTCCAATCCCTGTTTATCCAGCACCAGAGGCGACAACAGGAAGGCGGTAAAGATACCGCCGCTCAGCACCAGACCAAAGCCCGCGATGGCAGAGGTGTGGCTCAGCGCCAACAAACCGAACGAGAGCTGGGTGGTCAGGTTGGCCAGCAGGATGGCGAACATGGTCGAGCGCTGGCGCAGGGGATCCCCGCCGCTGTACGCAAAAAACAGGCTGTAGTCGATGCCGATGCCGAAGATGAGGCTCATGGCCAGCACCCCGAACAGGGTGAGCGGCTGGCCGCAGGCGGCCAGCAGGGCCAACCCCGACCCCAGCGAGAACCCGCTGATCAGCAGGATCCGCCCCCCCTTGCGCCAGCCGAAGCGGGCCCACAGCAGCCCCCCCACCAGGGTGATCGCCACCAGCAGCAGTTCGGTCAGCTTGACCCGGTAGTGGGCAAACAGCTGGCTCCACTGATTGCGCGGATCCTGCCAGAACACCCCCTCCTGCCCCTCGGCCAGGGCCGCCACGGCGGCCGCATCGGTCACGCCATTGACCGGCAGCCAGAGCGCCACCCGGCCATCGGCCATGGTATGCCACAGCAGCCGGCTGCCCTCGCTGACCGGGCTGGCCAGCCACTGCTGCGGGGTCAGAGGGTGCCAGGGGCGAGGCTCGGCCTTGACCGGCACCCCGGCCTGGTTGAGCCGCGACACCACCTCTGGCAACAGGCCCGTGAGGGCGGCGTGATCCGCCTGCTGCCGCGCCAGCGAGGGCAGCCACTGGGCCAATGACACGAAGCCCGTCAGCTGACCCTCTGCCTTGGCCTCGGCCAGTTTGCGGCTCATGGCTTCGAGCCGCTGCAACGCCGTTTCACCATCGGCCGCCGTCACCAGGAAGCCGGTCATGCCTCCCTGCTGGCCGGTGAGGCGCTGGATCTGCCGCTCCTGGGCCTGCAGCTCGACGGGCAGCGGTTGCAGGCGGGCGATGTCGTCGTCGACGGCCAGCCGGCTCAAGCCCGCCCCGATCAGGGCCAGCCAGAGCAGGGGCACACCCCAACGCAAGAGACGCCACTCGCGCCACCACCTGAGCCAGAGCGCCATCGGCACCAGCACGCGCGCCTCCCGCTGGGGCAGCTCCCCGAGCCAGAGCGGGTACAGGCAGAGCACGGTGATGAACGACGCCGTCAGCCCCACCAGGGCGCACAGGGCCATCTGCTGCAGGCCGGGGAAAGGGGCGAGCCAGAGCAGGCCATAGCCGACCAGGGTGGCGAACAGCGCCATCGACAGGCTGGGCAGCAGGCGGGCACGGGTCTGGTGCGGGCTCTCCTGCCGGCCATGCAGGCGCCGCTCGGTCAGGAAGTGGATCCCGTAATCTATGATGCCGACCAGGCTGGAGCTGATCACCAGGGTGAACATGTGCACCTCGCCAAACCACAGCAGCACCGCCAATACCCCCCAGGCGAGGCCGACGGCGATGGGCAGCAGGGAGATCCAGAGCACCCGCAACGAGCGAAATGCCAGCCACATCAGCAGCAAGACCCCGACCGTGGAGCCAAGCCCTATGGTGGAGATGTCCTGCTGGGCCAGCTCGCTGGCATGCTGGCTGTAGAAGAGGGTGCCACGGCGCAGCAGCTCCACGCCCGGAAACTCGGCCTTGAGGCGCTGCTCCGCCTCGTTGAGCCGGCTCAGCAGCTCGCTGTTGCGGGCAAGATCGAAGGCCGACAAGTCCAGCTCGGCGCGCAGCAGGTACCACTGCCGCCCGGCCTCGTCTCGGCTGATCAGCCAGCCGTGGTCGAGGCGCAGGGGGCTGGCCATCTGTCCCTGCACCGCGGCCCGGGTCAGCAGCAGGGGATCGGCCAGCCACTCGGTGCGAGAGACGCCGCCAAAGGGGCTGTAGATCTGGCCGAGCACCCACTGGCTCCAGACCTCTGGCCCTGCGGCCAGCCGCGCCCGGCTGCCCTCGTCGAGGCGCTGCCAGCCATAGTCATAGATGAAGCCTTGCCAGGCGGAGGCCAGCTCCGGCTGGGCGGCGCGCACCGCGCTGAGCTCGGGCAGGGACTGCAGGTTGTTTGCCCACACCTGCGCCGCGGCCAACCCATCCTGCCCCGCCGGCAGGCTCAGCATCCAGACAAGCTGCCTGTCGACCTGGCGCAACAAGCCCTCACGCAGGGCGGGATCCAGCGCGGAGCGCTCCTCGTGGGGCAGCAGGTCCATCAGGCTGGTGTTGATGCGGCTGTGGGAGAGTTGCCAGCCGAGCAGCGCCAGCGCCAGCGCGCTGAGCAGCAGCCAGAGCCAGGAGAGCCAGCGCCAGGTGGTTTCAGCTTGCAGCAAGAGGGGCACTCCTCGTCCCGGCGGGGACGCCGCGCTGGCGCGTCATCGTGCTAGTGGGCAGCAAAGCGGGCCTGCTCCTCGGGGGTCAGCGGCAGGGCGCGATCACGCCAGGCCGTGAAACGGATACGGGTGCTGTCGCCCTGCTTGTCGGCGATGAGCAGCTGCTCCAGCTGCCCCTGCCCGCTCAGGGTGAGGCTGGCAAACACCTTGTCGAGCGGTGCCAGGGTCGGCACCAGCACCAGCTGCCAGCCCGCCTCCGTGCTGTGAAAATCGATGCTGAAGTAGCGGCTCAGGGTCGCCTCGTCCGAGCCGAACAGCGCCAGCAGCATCTGGCTGAACTCCAGCAGCTGGGGGTTGTCGATGACGGTGGCGGGCTGGCCCGCCATCTGCTGCACCATGCGCGTCGGCGTCAGGACAAGGGTCAGCGGGAAGGGTTTCTGTTGCTGCCACCAGAGCCCCTGATCGCGCACCAGCAGCAGCTCGCCGGAAGCTTTGAGCGGCTGGCTCAACCCCGCCACCAGCTTCTCCTGCTCGAAGCTGGCCTGCTTGGCCTCGTTCAGGGCGAGCAACTGCTGCACCTCGGCCCGGCTCAGGGGCGCCGCCTGCAGCGGCCATGTCAGCAGCAGGAGCAGACCGGCCAGCAGCGGCCTTGTCAGCCGGCTCATTGGCTCACCCCCAGCTTGTCCAGCAGCACCTGGGGCGAGGCCAGGCACATTTCGCCGCTCGCCTTGCTGACCGCCACCTGGATGCTGTAACCCTTGCTGGTGCGGGTGCCGCTCGCGGCGTCGCTCAGCAGATAATCGATCTTCAGGCGGTTCTGGTACTCGGTCAGGGTGGCGCGCACCCGCACCCGCTGGCCGAAGCGCAGCGGCGCCAGGTACTTCATCCGGGTGTCGATGATGGGCCAGAGGTAGCCAGAGGCCTCCATCTGCGGGTAGTTGTAGTCGATGAGATCGAGCAGGGCGCAGCGGGCCAGCTCGATGTAGCGAAAGTAATGGCCGTGCCAGGCTACCGCCATCATGTCCACGTCGTGGAACGGGATGGTCACCTCGATCTCAGCACAGATCTGCCAGGGTTCATTCTGCATGGCTTGTCTCATCAATAGTGACCTTGTCTCAGTTCCGGTTCGGCCCATAGAGGGGATAGTGGCGCTGGCGAATGCGGGCGATCAGCGCCCTCAGCTCGGGCTCGAGCCCCCGATCTTCCAGCAGCGGGGCAAACTCGGCCCGCACCTGTGCGACCATGGCGGCCAGCGCCGTGCCAAGCGGGCGGGTGAAGGGGGTCGGCCGGGCCAGGCGCAGCTCCACACCCTGCACCGCCGCCAGCAGGCAGGCGGCCGCCACCTGTTCGGTCAGGGTCAGCACCCGCAGCGCATCGCGCGCCGCTATGGTGCCCATGCTCACCTTGTCCTGGTTGTGGCACTCGGTGGAGCGGGAGAAGACGCTGGCGGGCATGGTCTGCTTGAGCGCCTCCGCAGTCCAGGCCGAGACGCCGATCTGCACCGCCTTGAAGCCGTGGTTGATCATCTGCCGCCCCTCTGGCGCGCCGGAGAGGTTGCTCGGCAGACCGCCGTTGAACTTGCTGTCCACCAGCTGGGCCAGCTGGCGATCCAGCAGGTCGGCCAGGTTGGCGACGGCCGCCTTCATGCTGTCCATCGCCATGGCGATGTGGCCGCCGTAGAAGTGGCCGCCGTGCATCACGTGCTCCTCCTCGCCGTCGATCAGCGGGTTGTCGTTGGCGCTGTTGAGCTCGTTTTCGATGAGCTGGCGCCACCAGGGCAGGCTGTCGGCCACCACCCCGATGACGTGGGGGGCGCAGCGCAACGAGTATCTGTCCTGCAGCCGGTCGCTGTGGCGCGGCAGCTCGCCGGCCACCAGGTCCTCCCTCAGCCAGGCCGCGATGCCCTGCATGCCGGGGTGCGGCTTGGCGGCAAAGAGTCGCTCGTCGAAGTGGAAGGCGTTGCCCCCCATGGCGACGCTCACCAGGGCGGTGATCCGGGTCGCCAGCCGCATCAGGTAATCGGTACGGGCGTAGGCGAGGCAAGCCAGCGCCGTCATCACCGAGGTGCCGTTCATCAGCGCCAGCCCCTCTTTCGGCCGCAGGGTCAGGGGGGCGACCCCCAGCTCCCGATAGACCTCGGCGGCGGGGCGCAGCACACCATCATGATGGAGCTCACGCTCCCCCACCAGCACGGCGGCGACGTAGGAGAGCGGGGTGAGATCGCCGCTGGCGCCCACCGACCCCTCTTCGGGAATGCGCGGCACCAGATCCTGCTCCAGCAGCCAGCAGAGCCGCTCGAGCAAGGCCGGGCTGACCCCGGAGACCCCCTGCGCCAGCGAGCAGAGCCGGGTCGCCAGCACGGCGCGGGCGGCATCCAGTTCGAGATCCGCCCCCAGCCCGCAGCCGTGAAAGCGGGTCAGGTGCAGCGGCAGCTCGGCCACCAGCTCGGTCGGCACCGGCCGGGTCACCGAGTCGCCGTAGCCGGTGGTCACCCCGTAGATGACCCCCTCTTCGGCCAGCAGCCGGTCGAGAAAGTCGGCGCCCCGCTGGATGCGGGCCATGAAAGCCGGATCCGGATTCAGTGCGGGGGTGGCGCGCCCTTCGGCCAGCGCCACCACGTCCTCTATGGTCAGCGGCTTCGCGCCAAAGGTGACCCGTCTCATCTCACTCTTGTTCATCGGTCAGCTGCCAGAAATCAAAAAAGTTGAACCAGTCCAGCGGGGCCTGCAGGCAGTGATGCTGCAGGCGATCGGCATAGGCCTGCACCCGGGACGCAAGAATCTGTTGGCGCCCCTGCCGTGGCAGGGGTTGGCCATCGGCAAAGGGCTCGAAATGTACCCGAAAGCGCCCCTGCTCCTTGAGGCCGAACATCAGGTAGACCGGGCAGCCCAGCACGCTGCTGAGCACGAAGGGCCCGAGCGGAAAGGGCGCCGGCGCGCCGAGAAAGTCGGCCCAGATCACCCGCTTCTCCCGGGTCACCGAGGTGCGATCGCCGACGATCACCACCCACTCCCCTAGCTCCAGCTTCTCCTTGAGCAGGATGGCGGTATCAGCCCCCAGCTCCTGCACCTGGATGAGATTGAGGTGCGAATCCGGGTTGATCTGCTTGAGCAGGGCGTTGAAGCGGGCCGCGTGGCGGGTGAACACCAGCGCATTGATGCGCAGTCCCTGCTTGCGGCTGCCAAGGGCGCGGCACAGCTCCAGATCGCCGAGGTGGGAACCCAGCAGCAACACCCCCTGACCGCTGTTGATGGCCGCCTGGTAGTGCTCCGCCCCCACCAGTTCCACCTCTTGCTCGGTGATGTCGCCGCGCCAGCCTGCCAGCTTGTCGAGCGCCGCCTCGCCAAAGCGCAGGAAGTGGCGAAAGCTCGATCTCGGCTCAGGGGGCAGCGCCACACCGCTCGCATCGGCGAAGGACTCGAGGCGGGTCAGATAGGCTTGGGATGCCTGGCGCTGGGCCCGACCGGTCAGCCAGAAGTAGCCGATGACCGGGTAAAGCAGCAGGGAGAAGCCGCGCCGCCCCAGCAGGCGATAGCTGGTCAGCATGATCTGCATGCCGAGCAGGGATCCCCGCTCCGGGGTGCGCGACCAGTGGGTGCGCCGCTCGCGCCACAGCTGCGCCGCCCGGGCGCCGAGGCGGCGGGGCCAGTGGCAGAGGCGCAGCAGCTGATCCCACAGCAGGCGGCACACCAGCCGGGTGTGCATCCAGGAGATGTCGCGGTTGTCGCGCCAGAGCTGGAAGTGGGAGCTGCCATCGGCGGGATAGATGACCCGGGTCGGTACGAAACGCACCGCCACCCCGGCCCAGTAGAGGCGCACCATCACCTCGGTGTCGAAATCCATCCGCCGGCCGAGCGCCACCCGTTCAAGCAGTGCGCAGGTGGCCGCCAGCGGATAGACCCGAAAGCCGCACATGCTGTCCTTGATGGCGAACGACAGCGTCTCGATCCAGACCCAGACATGGGTGATGTAGCGGCCGTAGAGGCGCCCCCTTGGCACGGAATCATCGTAGAGCGGGCGGCCGGAGACCAGCGCCGCCGGGTGCTTGTCCGCCTCGGCCAGCAGGGCCGGAATGTCAGCCAGATCGTGCTGGCCGTCGGCATCCACCTGCAGGGCGTGGCTGAAGCCGAGTGCATGGGCGCGGCGCAGCCCCGTCATCACGGCGCCGCCCTTGCCCTGGTTGTGGGGGTGGCGCAGCAGGGTGACCCAGGGGTAACGCGCAGCCAGCGCAGCCAGCTCGGCGGCGGCGACCGGCTCGCTGCCATCGTCGATCAGCAGGCAGGGCAGCCCGTATTCGGCCAGCCGTGCCAGCACGGCGGCCAGTGGGCCGGCATGGTTGTAACAGGGGATCAGGATGCAGGGTGTCATGGGGCCAGCCGCACCCGGCCGCTGCTCGCCGGCTCATCGCCGAGCAGATAATGAAAGAGAAGCTGGCCCTTGTCCGCCTGCCACTGCAGGCGCAGGCTGCACTCGGCCCCGGGACGCAGGGGGCGCTGGAACTTGAGCTGATCCACCCCGTGAAATGGCTGCGCCAGCTTGAGCAGGCTGGCGGCATAGTGCATCACCCAGTGGATCTGGGTCACCCCGGGCAGCAGGGGTGCACCGGGGAAATGGCCTGCAAACCAGGGCAAATCGGGATCGAGTCGCAGTTGCAGGCGCACCCCGTCGGCCAGCGTCTCGCAGGCCAGCACGGTGGGCAAGGTGTTCGCTGGCAGAGAGTCAACCGAGAGGCTCATCGAACAGCTCCTTGAGTTGTGGCCAGGGGCGCTTGCCCTGGGCGTTGACGGGCATCTGTTCGACCCGGCGCACGCTGCGCGGCAGGGCGACCGGCTCAAGCCAGGGACGCAACTGCTGGCGCAGGGCCAGCAGGAAACGTCCGGGCCCGAGCTCAGCCCAGCGGGCGGCGCCCAATTCGCTCAGCACCAGCACGGCGCCGAGGATCTGGCGCTGGCCCTGCTGTAGCGGCAGCACGGCGGCCGCTTCCACCTCCTCCAGCGCCTGCAGGCGCGCCTCCACCTCGTCGAGGGAGATGCGCTTTTCTTCCAGCTTGACCACCCGATCCTGGCGGCCCAGCAGCTCGAAACCGCCCTCGTGCAAGGCGATGCGATCGGCGCAGGCCAGCCACTCCGCCGTCGGCAGGAAGGGGGAGCGCAGCAGCAGACCCTGCTCCGGGCCGACCCGCACCTCGACCCCGGGCAGCGTCGTCCAGGGGGTCTGTACCTGGTGGCGCTGGCGCCAGCCGATGCCGCCGGTCTCGCTGCTGCCGAAGATCTCTACCGGCAGCTGACCGAACAGCTGTCTGGCCTGCTGGGCATCGCCCGGTTGCAGGGGGCCGCCGGAGGAGACGATCAGCCGGCAGCCGGCGGCAGCAATGGCCGGGTCGAGCCGGCTCAGAAACGCTGGCGAGGCGATCAGGCACCAGGGGGCCGTTTGCAGCGCCAGCTGCTCCGGGTAGTCGATGCTGCGGCGATCAAAGGGGCGGCCGAGGCCAAGCGGCAACAGAATGCGAAACAGCAGGCCGTAGATGTGCTGGTGACTGACGCTGGCCAGCACCCGGGTATCGGCCAGCCGCTCGCCCCACAACGCCATCTGCACCCGCAACTCCGCCTCCAGCTGGGGCCAGGCCTTGGGGATCGCCTTGGGCTCGCCGGTGGAGCCGGAGCTGAACAGGGTGAGACTGAGGCGCTCGGGCGGCAGGGTTGCGCCGTCTGCCTCCCGCTCCTCATCCACCGCCAGCAGCGGCAGCCTGAGCTGCGCCGCCGTGAGCGCCGCCCCCGGCAGCTCGCCGTCGGTGAGCAGGCCGTCGAACTGGCTCTGCAGCGCCTGCAGACCGGTCAGCCGCTGATGACCCGGCAGGATGGCCCGGTGCCCGCCGAGGGCGCAGGCGAGCAACGCCTGGGCAAACAGCAGGCTGTCATCGAAACAGAGCGCCCAGCGCATGCCCGGCCGATCTGGGCCGGCCAGACGGGCCATGGCCCGCGCCAGCTGCAGGCTGCCAAGGCGCAGCTCGGCCAGGGTGACCTCGCCATCCGGGCCGAACGCCACCACGCGCTCGCCGTCCCGCTGCCAGATAGTTTGCAGCAGGGTCATGGGGCCAGCCTCTTGAGCAGGCGGCGGCGCACCAGATACTCAGCGCCCATCAGGCCGCCCATCAGGGCGTAGCTGATGAGGCCGTTGTAGAGGCTCCAGAGCGCCAGATCCCCGTGCCAGATGGTGAAGGCCGCCAGCGCGCCGTTGATGACGAAGAAACCGCACCAGACCTGGGTCACCCGCCGGGTATAACCGATGGCTGCCGGTGGCAAAGCGGGATCCTGCAGGCGGGCCAGTCGCTCCACCAGGCTCATGGGGCGGGTCAGGCTCCAGCCGAACAGGCAGAGCAGCGCCAGGCTCACCGCCAGCGGGTAGTAGAGCAGCCAGTGCCGGGCGCTGAACAGGGCCGACAGCAGGGTCAGCCCCAGCCCAATGCACGCCAGCAGGCGGCCCAGCCAGAGCCACTCCGGCAAGGGGCCGAGCCGGACCCGCCCCTTGAGCAGGCCAGGCAAGAGTCGCAGCGAGAAGATGAGCAGCAGGCCGAGCAGCAGCGGGGTCTGACCGGCGTGGGTCAGCCCCCAGTAGACCGCCAGCGGGTAGAGCAGCAGGGCACCACCGGCCAGCCAGGAGAGCCAGCGCATCATGGCAGGGCGTGCACCGGCATCAGGCGTCGGCCAGCAGACGCTCGACCGCATCCACCACGTCGTTGACGCTGCGCACCGACTTGAACTCTTCCGGCTTGATCTTCTTGCCGGTCAGCTTCTGCAGGTGCACCACCAGATCGATGGCGTCGATGCTGTCGAGCTCGAGATCCTGATAGAGACGGGCCTCGGGGGTGATGGCCTCTTCGTCGACCTCGAACAGCTCGACGAGGGCAGCCTTGATCTGGGCAAAGATGTCGTCACGGGTCATGGCTCAGGCCTCCCCTTTCGACTGGGCCTGCACCAGGGCGACCAGCGCCGCGACGGAGGCAAAATGACGACGGGTGTTTTCATCCTCGGCGGAGAGCACGATGCCGTAGCGGCCCTTGATGGCAAGGCCCAGCTCCAGCGCATCGATGGAGTCCAGCCCCAGGCCGTCACCGAACAGCGGTGCCTGACTATCGATGTCGTCAGGGGTGAGCCCCTCGAGGTTGAGGCTGTCGATGATGAGTTGTTTTATCTCTAGATGCAGGTCTTGCATAACTGTTCCACATGCTGTCATTGGGGCCCCGGTTGCAGGGCCTGGGTGAGAAACCGGGTCAACTGGCGGGCGGCCAGCGCACTGCTCTGGCCGGTGGCGACCACCTCGTCCGCCGCCACTTGCTGCAGGAATTCTATGGTGAAAATCGGCTTATTTTCCGGGATCTTGAACCATTTGTCCTGCTTGGTGAGAAATCGGGTGCTGCAGTGGATCCGCACCAGTTGCAACGGCACCTGGCTGCGCACCGCCAGCTGGGCGGCGCCGCGCTGCAGCTTGATGGGCTCGCCCGGGGTGGTGCGGGTTCCCTCCGGGAACACCAGCAGCAGGCCGCCGGCCCGGATCCGCCCCTGGCACAGGGCCAGCAGATCCTCCCCTGCCACGTTGGGCAGGTAGTCGGCCGCCCGCACCACGCCGCCGATGAAGGGGTTGCGCCAGAGGGACTGCTTGACGATGCAGTCGCACACCGGCATCTCCGCCGCCAGCATGACATAATCGAGCAGGCTGGGGTGATTGGCCACCACCAGGGCTCCGCGCAAGTGGGCGGGCATGCCGCTCACGCTGTAGTCGAGCACTCCCCAGCCGCGTAGCACGCCGAGAAACAGCCGAAAGCTGTGGCGAATGGTGAGCTGGGCCAGGGTACGACGCCGCTCGCCGCGCAGACAGAGCGCCAGCAGCGGAAACCAGAACAGGGAGAGCAGCAAGCCCCCCACCCCGAACAGGGTGAAGCCCAGAGCCGTGCCGATCAGTCGCCAGCCCCGGTTCAGCAACGCAGCCATCTCCACTCCTGACGGTCGTCAGCGAGGAGCAGGGTCGGCTCGCCTCGCAGCAGGGCACGCCAGCAGGCCAGACTCTGCGGCAGCGGGCGGGCAGCCGACTCGACTGTGCCACGCGCCCCCGCACAGTGCCACTCTTCGCCTGCCGTCAGCACCAGCCCCAGCGCGTGGGGCGGCGCCTCCTCCGCCAGCCAGGGGCGGTGAAACTCGGGCACCGGCCCCTCGAAAGCCACCAGCAACACCCGACGGGCGCCGGCCTGCAGGGCGCAGACCGCTTCGGTCAGGCCCGCCATCAGGCTGTTCTCCCCCGCGGCCAGCGAGGTCATGGGGATGGCGGCCTTGCCCTGGATGGAGCAGAGTCCGGCGGCGGTGTTGTGCACCGACATGGAGAAATCGGTGGGCGACAACGCCTGCCCGTCCGCCAGCGCCTGCAGCAGGGTCATGGAGCGGGCGAGCTCGCCGTGGCGGCTGACGAAGACGGCACTGTCTATCTGGTGGCGGGCCAGCAGGCTCAGCCCCACCTGCACCGCCAGCCGGGCGCCCTGACTCAGGCGGCGCGCCATCATCATCGGCAGCAAGGGGGTGGCGGGAAACGGCGGGTCGACCGGCCAGCGGCCCTGCTGCGCCCACGCCTGCCAGGCAGCCTCATCGGCCAGACCGGGTGACAGGGCCTGACTATCCAGCAGCGAGAAAGAGAGCATGTTTCGGGCAACCTGTCCTTACATCGATGGGTGGACGCGAAGACGATAAAAGGCACTCACCCGGCGGGCAGTGCCTGCTCCACGACATTGAATGGCGTCATCGGCTTAATACCGGCGGATAATACCATTATTCATCAAAAATAATAGCCAGCGCAGATTATCAACCGCCTTGGTGATTGAAAATAAACTATTTGTGTTGTCTCATTGCCACGCCCAAATTGATGAATATCCTTCTCAAGGAAAATATTATGAAACTCATTAATAAAATATCCCTGCTGCTGGCCTGTGCCCTGCTTGCCGCCTGCTCCACCAGCCAGCCAATTCGCAATATGGCAGCCAATCCGGTGCCCTTCAATCTGACCGAAGAACAGGTAGCCAATGCCATTATTACGGCCGGCATCAGCAAGAGCTGGGTAATGCGCCAGGAGCAGCCAGGACTAATTCGAGGCCAGGTCAATGTGCGCCAGCATCAGGCGGTGATCAATATTCCTTATAGCGCTCGCGATTATTCCATTAATTATGTGAGCAGCGTCAATCTGGACGACAAAGGCAAGGGCAGCATCCACCGCAGTTATAACCGCTGGGTACTGGGTCTGAACCAGGCCATTCAGGCGGAACTCGCCCGCACCCAGAGCCGCTGATCAGGCAGGAGCCACCCCGTGAATCACTATCAGGCGGACCCCTACAACGCGCTGGAAGCCATCAGCGAGGCCCAGAAAATCGCCTTCGGGCCCATGTTGTTTCAGGCCAGCTGGTGCCTGCGTGAAACCGGGGTGCTGGCCTATCTCGAGACCTGCAGCTCGCAGGGGGCCGCGCTGGCCGACATCGCCCAGGCGTGTCAACTCAGCGAGTACGGCGCCGGCGTGCTGCTGGACATGGGGCTCGGCGGTGGGCTCTGCTATCTGAGCGAGGAGCACTATGTGCTGGGTCGGGTCGGCAAATACCTGCTGCACGACGCCATGAGCCGGGTCAATCTCGACTTCACCCAGCACGTCTGCTATCAGCCCCTCGCCCACCTGCTCGACGCCATCCGCGACGGCACCCCGGCCGGTCTGCAGGAGTTCGGTCCCTGGCAGACCCTCTATCCGCACCTGAGCGAGCTGCCCGAGCCGGCCCGCCGCAGCTGGTTCGCCTTCGATCACTTCTACTCCGACTGGGCCTTCCAGCAGGCCCAGGACAAGGTGTTCGGCTACGAGCCGCGCCACCTCTACGATCTGGGCGGCAACACCGGCAAGTGGGCCATCGCCTGCGCCAGGCGGGATCCGGCGCTGCAGGTCACCATCCTGGACTTGCCCGAGCAGCTGACGCTGGCCCGCTGCAACATCGAGGAGGCGGGGCTGGCGGCGCGGGTGCATGGCCACCCGGTGGACCTTCTGCAAGCGGGCCCCCTGCCCGGCGAGGCGGATATCTGGTGGATGAGCCAGTTTCTGGACTGCTTCAGCCACGCGCAGATCGTCGCCATCCTGAACCGGGTCCGGCTGGCCATGAAACCGGACGCCCGGGTCTGCATCCTGGAGCTGTTCTGGGACAGGCAATCCTTTGAAGCCGCCAGTTTCAGTCTCAACGCCACCTCCCTCTACTTCACCTGTCTGGCCAACGGCAACAGCCGCTTCTACCACTCCAAACAGCTGTACCAGTGCCTGCGCGAGGCCCACTTTCACGTGGAGGCCGAGCACGAGATCCCGGGGCCTGGCCACACCCTGCTGGTTGCCCGCCCGTTGCACACGAGGCCATAATGCCGCCATCGGCATGGAGATGATGATGAAACGAGAAGGAGCACGGCATGAGGCGTGACTGCATGACCCTGATGGCCCTCGACCTGACCCTGGGCAGCCTGCTCGGCGGCTGTGCCGACATCAAGGAGGCGGGCAGAACCGTGGGGCACACCACCCGCAACGTGACCCGCGAGATTGGCCACACCACCCGCGACGTGACCCGGGAGATCGGCCACGGCACCCGGGATACCGTCAAGAAGGTCGGGGATGAACTGAGCAAATGAAAACAGGGGCCGCGGCCCCTGTTTTCATGGTGCTCATGACCAGGCTCAGTTGCCCCACATGGCCATCAGCTGAGACTCCATGGCCTCTTCCTGCTCATCCGGCAGCTCGGCGAAGAAGTCGAGTCCGGTCTGCTCCTCCACCGCATCCACCGTCACTATGTAGTCTGCCAGCTTGCTGGCCGACACGTTCTGCTGCGGCAGGATGAAGGCGATCGCCTCCTTGTTGGCCACATCCATCACCACCCGGTAATAGGCGTGGGGCACGGTCACGCCGTTGCCGATGGAGGCGTCGGAGTTGGTGAAGATGGGGCCGGTGATCACATAGACATCCTGATAGGCGATGGCCCACTGCCGGGTCTTCTCCTCCAGGATGCGCCAGGCCCCCTGGTTGAGCGCCGGCAGCTGCGGGGTCATGTTGGTCAGCAGGAAGCTCTGCTTCATGGTGGTGGCGGTGGAGCGCATGTCCGCCGCCGGTGCCTGATGGCCGCGGTCATAACCGGAGCCCTTGTAGTCGGCCAGGGTGGCGCGGAACTGCACCGGCACCTCCTTGTCCTCGGCAAAGGCGTCCTTGCGCGGCACCTGGCCCTGGGCGCTGGCGGCCGTCATCCGGTAAGAGACCCAGTCAGAGACCTTGGTGTCGTAGTTGTAACCGGCGGCATAGCCGTCCCGGCACAGCAGTTGACTGGATTGGCTGGGCACCCCGAGCTTGACGTGATCCTTGCATTGGAAGCCCGCCGCCAGGCTCGGGAAGGTGGTGAGAGTGAATCCGATAGCCAGAACTAATTTATTGATATTATTCATTATTATGCCACTCCTTGTATTAGGCGGAGTGATTTGACACCAGGTCGGATGAGTAAGGCAATCGAACAAATTGTGAGCGTGCCGGAAATGTGAAGAGAGCTGCAAATCGGTAAAATCGCCGCCGCCAGCTGGGGGATTGTCATCCCTTTGTCATTGTGTAGTGCAGTAACTTCGAGAGGCTTATCAGATAGATAGGAATGAAAAAGCGGAGCCGGTGACTCCGCTGCAATCATCAATCCCGCTCAGCTCTTGACCTGAGGCCTGGGAGTATCGGGTTGGGAGGGCGGCAGAATAGGCAACACGATCTGCGGCTGCTCGCCGGTCAGGCTCTTGAGGTAGGCGGTCATGTCGTCCGCCTCCTGCTCGCTCAGGGTCTGGCCGAGCTGGATGTCAGCCATGATCTGCACCGCCTCCTTCAGATCCCACACCGAGCCGTCGTGGAAGTAGGGGTAGGTCAGCTCTATGTTGCGCAGGGTCGGCACCTTGAACCAGCCGATGAACTGCTTCTCGCCGGTCACCCCACCGCGTCCCTGGGCCGGGTTGTCGGTCTTGAACGGCTTGACCAGCCCCATCTTCTGGTAGGAGTTGCCGCCGATGGCCACCCCGTTGTGGCAGGCGGTGCAGCCCTTCTCCTTGAACAGCTGATAGCCCTTCAGCTGCTGCGCGGTCAGCGCCTTGGCATCCCCCTTCAGCCAGCGATCGAACGGCGCATCGGGGGTGACCAGGGTCTCCTCGAAGGCGGCGATGGCATCGGTCACCTCGTCGATGCCGAAGTCCGCCTTGCCGTACACGGCGCTGAATCGGGCCCGGTACTCGGGCAGGGTGTGCAGGGTCTCCACCGCCAGCTTGTGGGTGAAGGCCATCTCCAGCGGATTCTCGATGGGGCCCGCCGCCTGCGCTTGCAGATCCTTGGCGCGCCCATCCCAGAACTGCACGAAGTTGAGGCTGGAGTTGAGCACGGTGGGCGAGTTGATCGGCCCCTCCTTCCACTTGTGGCCGAGGGAACTGACCTGGTTGTCTACCCCGCCGGTCGCCAGGTTGTGGCAGGAGTTGCAGGAGATGGCGTTGGATTTCGAGAGCCGCGGCTCGAAGAACAGCATCTTGCCCAGCTCGACTTTTTCCGGTGCGCTCACCTTGACCGCTTCCACCGGCTGGATCGGCTCGTTCGCCCACCCCATCCCTGGCAGGCCCAGCGCCAGCAACAGACAATATTTATTCATTTTTTCTCTCTCCCTTGTGGCTGTGCATAACAGCAGCCTCAGCCTGCCCGGGAAAGCCTGTGCATTATTTGTTCAAGATCAAATGAGACCAACAAAAACCACATTAAAAACAATGGATTAATATATTGCAGACGGACTGGTGGCGGGGACTTGCGCGGCAAAAAAGAGCTGAATTCCGATGAATGAATTATGAGCGAATTCATCTGCGATAACAGCCAATTAATTAGATTGCTGTCATTGAATAAAGCGATTATTCAATATGCAGACGTGACTGCCCATTATTTAGATTCATCTTGAATACATCATAAATATCGTCGGCGATCACCCAACCAATAATAAAAATACCGTCTGACCTTCTGTATCCCGCAATTCAGATGATGCCTTCCGTTATTTCCTCGTCAATGCAGGAAACGGATCGCCGTGCTTTTCAATCAAGATAAGGATGCATGATGAGAAAGTCCCTGTTGGCCGTTGCCCTGTTGCTCTGCCCCGCCGCCTTCGCCGCCACCCCGCATTGGGAATACAGCGGTGAGGCCGGCCCGGCGCAGTGGGCCAGACTGACCCCGGAATTTGGCCAGTGTGCGGGCAGCAACCAGTCGCCGGTCAACCTCGACGGTCTGGTCGAGGCCGAGCTGGCCCCGCTGCAGTTTCACTACCTGGCGGGGGGCCGCAGCGTCACCAACAACGGCCACACGGTGCAGGTCGACTATGCCCCGGGCAGCAGCCTTGAGCTCGACGGCATGCGCTTTGAGCTCAAGCAGTTCCACTTCCACGCCCCCAGTGAAAACCTTATCAAGGGCAAATCCTACCCGCTGGAGGGGCACCTGGTGCATGCCAACGCCAAGGGTGAGCTGGCAGTGGTGGCGGTGATGTTCGAGCCGGGCCAACCCAATGCGGCCCTGAGCCAGGCCTGGCAGGTGCTGCCAGCCAAGGCGGGAGAGAGCCACGCCTTCAAAAAACCGCTCTCGGCCGAACAACTGCTGCCCGCCAAACGCGACTACTACCGCTTCAGCGGCTCGCTGACCACCCCGCCCTGCTCGGAAGGGGTGCGCTGGCTGGTGATGAAGCAGCCGGTGCAGGTGAGCCAGGCCCAGATCGACGCCTTCAAGGCGGTGATGCACCACCCCAACAACCGCCCCGTGCAGCCGCTGCACGGACGCCTGGTGCTGCAATAACGCCCCCGGCAGCTCACAGAGCCGAGATAAAAAAAAGAGGGCCCGCGGGCCCTCTTTTCCATTCTCCACGAGCCATTACAGGCTGGCGGCGATGCGCGCCCCCAGCGCGGCGTTGTTCAGTACCAGCTGAATGTTGGCTGCCAGCGAGTTGCCGCCGGTCAGTTCGCACACCCGGGCCAGCAGGAAGGGGGTGGACTCCTTGCCCTTCACCCCCTGCTCGTCCGCCTCTCGCAGTGCCTGGGCAATGGCGGCGTCGATGTCGGCCTTGGGCATGGCAAACTGGGTCGGGATCGGGTTGGCCACCACGGCACCGCCCGCCAGCCCCAGCTCCCACTTGAGGCGCAGCGCCTCGGCGATCGCCGCCGGGCTCTCGAGGCGGTAATCCACCTTGAAGCCGCTCTCACGGGTGTAGAAGGCGGGCAGCTCCTCGGTCTGGTAGCCGATCACCGGCACGCCCTGGGTCTCCAGGTACTCCAGGGTCAGACCGATGTCGAGGATCGACTTGGCACCGGCGCAGACCACGGCCACCGGGGTCTGGGCAAATTCCTGCAGGTCAGCCGAGATGTCGAAGGTCTCCTGGGCGCCGCGGTGCACGCCGCCGATGCCGCCGGTGGCGAACACCCGGATCCCGGCCATGGCGGCGATGATCATAGTGGAGGCCACCGTGGTCGCCCCCAGCCCCTTGTTGGCCAGCACGAAGGGAATGTCGCGGCGGCTGCACTTGGTGGCGGCATGACCGGCCCGGCCCAGCGCCTCCAGCGCCCCCGCATCCAGACCCACCTTGAGGCGGCCATCGATGATGGCGATGGTGGCCGGCACGGCGCCGTTGTCGCGCACCACCTGCTCGACCTGGCGCGCCGTCTCCACGTTCTGCGGATAGGGCATGCCGTGGGAGATGATGGTGGACTCCAGGGCCACCACCGGCTTGCCGGCAGCAAGGGCTTCAGCGACGACCGGTTGGATATCGAGGTAAGCGTTCAACATGGGTACTCCTCCAGCATGCGTTCAACGGCGGCCTTGGATAGGCCGGAAAAGACGGTATCGGAACAATTGACGGTGAGGGCGGCGCAACCGAGGGCGAACCGGGTTGTCTCCATGATGCCCTGCTCCTGCAACCAGGCGTGGGCCAGCCCTGCCATGAAGGCATCGCCGCCGCCGGTCACGTTGACGACCGGGCTGCCGAGCACGGGCAGATGGCCCTGGCACTCCCCGTCGCTATAGAAAATCCCCTGATCGCCGAGGCTCAGGAACAGCCGCTGCACCCCGGCGCGGTGGAACCAGGCCGCCGCCATGGGCCAGGTGTCGGGCCCGGCGATGGTGAAGCCGCACAGCTGCTCCGCCTCGCTGCGGTTGGGTTTGAGGGTGTGGATCCGGTGCAGCCAGGGGCGGATCTTCTCCACCTTGGCCACCGAGACGGTGTCGACGAAGATGATGTGCTCCCCCTGGCGCTCGAACAGCCAGTCGAGGGTGTGGGTGGCGAGGTTGGTGTCGAGCACCCAGAGCCGGGCTGCGCCGAGAAAACCGCTCAAGGGGGTGAGCCGGGCCGGGGTGAGCTGATCGATGATCGCCATGTCGTTGACGGCGCAGCTCATCTCGCCGCTGCCATCGTGCAGGCTGAGGTAACAGGAGGTCGCCTGGCCGTCCAGCATCAGCACCTGACGCACGTCGACGCCGGCGCGCTGGGTCACGTCCAGCAGGTGATGACCGTATTGATCGTTGCCCACCGCGCTCAGCAACCGGGTATCGGTACCGAGCCGCGCCAGGTTCTCGGCTATGTTGCGCCCCACCCCGCCGGCCGAGGTGCGTACCTTGCCGGGATTGGAGTCGCCGATGCGCAGGTTGTCGTGGCTGCAGCCGCAGATATCCATATTGGCGCCGCCGATCACCACGGCGTAGGGCCCTTCCCGCAGCACATAACCGCGCCCCTGCACATAGCCCTGGCGCATCAGGCTGGAGATGTGGCTCGCCAGCGCCGAGCGGCTGATGCCGAGCCTGTCCGCCAGCTCCTGCTGGGCAATCATGGGGTCCTGGCGCAGCAGGGCGAGGATCTCTTGCTCACGTTCCGTCATAGACAAACATCCAGTTACAAACGTTTGTCCATTATTTCCGAAAAACGTTTTCCCGCTATCACCCCGTGCAAAAATTGTCGGTTTGCGCACAAAAAATCACCGGGCAGAGCCCGGCGATGAAAAAACGGTTTTCAGATGATTCCACTCAGCCCAACAACACCCAGACTTCGCCGGCACTCTGCATCACGGGCCAGCAGGCCACCTTCAGCGCCGGGTCGTCCAGACAGCGGCCATCCACCAGGGCATAACGCTGCTTGTAGAGCGGCGAGGCAACCACGGGCTCGCCACCGCAATCCCCCACCAGGCCCCGGCTCAACACGGCCACCCCGGCCAGGGGATCCAGGTCATCCAGCGCATAGACACGCTCGCCGAGCCGAAACAGCGCCAGCGCCCGCCCCCCCAGCCAGGCGCTGCGCCCAGCCTGCTCCGGCAGGGCCGCCAGATCGCATGCCCGCAGCCATTCGCCATGCTCGGAATGCAACACGTTCTCTCTGCTCGGCCCCATATCTGCTCCTTGTCGCTGCTCATCCGGCGTCTCTTGCCATGCACTCTGGTTGGCCCCGTTCATATCACCTCCTTGATACTGATATCCGGCACCCACTGGCCCCGCTCCTCCCGTCTGGGGGGCGTGCTCCCCTCCGGCTGGTTGACGAAGGCCTCGAACAGCTGCAGCTTGTCCGGATCCGCCAGCGTGCTCTTCCACTCGCACTGCCAGCTGCCGACTATGCCGTCCATCATGGCCTCCAGCTCGGCCCCTATGCCGAGCCTGTCCTCTATGATCACCGACTTGAGGTAGTCGAGCCCCCCCTCCATGCTCTCCATCCAGACCGAGGTACGCTGCAACCGATCGCCGGTGCGCACGTAGAACATCAGCAGCCTGTCTATGTAACGGATCAGGGTCTGCTCATCGAGGTCAGTAGCAAACAGGTCGGCGTGGCGCGGCCGCATGCCGCCATTGCCGCACACATAGAGGTTCCAGCCGCGCTCGGTGGCGATGACGCCTATGTCCTTGCTCTGGGCCTCGGCGCACTCCCGGGTGCAGCCGGAGACCGCAAACTTCAGCTTGTGGGGCGCCCGCAGCCCCTTGTAGCGGTTCTCCAGAGTCTGGGTCAGGGTCATGGAGTCCTGCACCCCGTAGCGGCACCAGGTGGAGCCGACACAGGACTTCACGGTGCGCACCGACTTGCCGTAGGCCTGGCCTGTCTCGAACCCCGCAGCCACCAGCTCGCCCCAGATGGCGGGCAGCTGGTCGCGCCGGGCGCCGAACAGGTCGATGCGCTGGCCGCCGGTGATCTTGGTGTAGAGACCGTACTTGCGCGCCACCTCACCTATGGTGATGAGACCGTCCGGGGTGATCTCCCCGCCGGGGATGCGCGGCACCACCGAATAGGTGCCGTCCTTTTGCAGGTTGGCGAGGAAGGCGTCGTTGGTATCCTGCAGGCTGCGGTGGGGCTTCTCCAGCACATGCTCGTTCCACAGCGACGCCAGTATGGAGGCGACCGTCGGCTTGCAGATGTCGCAGCCAAGGCCATGGCCGTGTTTGTCGCGCAGCGCCTCGAAGCTCTTCAGCTCGCCGACCCGGGCCAGGTGATAGAGCTCCTGGCGGCTGTGGGCGAAGTGCTCGCACAGCCCCTTGTCCGCCTCGACCCCGATTTCGCTCAGGGTCTGCTCCACCACCTGCTTGAGCAGGTTGCTGCAGCCGCCGCAGCCGGTGCCCGCCTTGGTGCAGCTCTTGACCGCCGCCAGCTCGTGGTTGCCTGCCTTGACGGCGGCCACCACGGCCCCCTTGCTGACGTTATGGCAGGAGCAGAGGATGGCGCTGTCCGGCAGCACCAGAGGCGCGGGGGCGCCGCCCGCTTCCCCCACCAGCAGGGAGAGCGGCGGCTGGGGCAGCGCCACCCCGTTCTGGTAGTACTGCAGCAGCCGCTCATAATCGGCTCCGTCCCCCACCAGGATGGCGCCGAGCAGCCGGCTCCCTTCGCCGTCGGTCACCAGCTTCTTGTAGATGCCGTTGACCCTGTCCAGCAGCAGCAGCTCCTGAGCCCCGGCCGTGCTGGCGTGGGCATCGCCGATGGAGCCCACGTCCACCCCCATCAGCTTGAGCTTGGTGGACATGTCAGCCCCCGCGAAGCGGCTCTCGCCGCCGCACAGGCTGGCCACGGCGGCCCGGGCCATCTGATAGCCGGGGGCCACCAGCCCGAAGATGCGCCCCTGCCAGAGCGCGCATTCGCCGATGGCGAGGATGGCGGGGTCCGAGCTGTGGCAGCCCTCGTCGATGCAGATGCCGCCGCGCTCGCCGACGCTCAGCCCGGATTGACGGGCCAGGCCGTCGGCGGGTCTGATGCCGGCCGAGAACAGGATCACGTCGGTCTCAAGATGAGAGCCATCCTTGAACCTCAGCCGCTGACGGGCCTGCTCCCCATCCTCGATGCACTCGGTAGCCTTCTCCACCAGCACCTCGACCCCGAGCGCCCGGATCTTGTCCCGCAGCACGGCGCCGCCGTTGTCATCGAGCTGCACCGGCATCAGCCGCGGGGCAAACTCCACTACCTGGGTCTTGAGGCCGAGCAGGCGCAAGGCGTTGGCCGCCTCCAGTCCGAGCAGGCCGCCGCCGATCACCACGCCGCTGCGCGCTTGGGCACAGGCATCGCGGATGGCGGCGAGATCCGCCAGGGTACGGTAGACGAAGCAGCCCTCCCGCTGATGGCCGGGGATGGGCGGCACGAAGGGCACTGAGCCGGTCGCCAGCACCAGTCGGTCGTAACCGAACGGCTCGCCATCGGCCAGGGTCAGGGTGCGGGTATCTCTGTCCAGCACCTCCACCTCGGCCCCCAGCCGCAGCCTGATGCCCTGCGCCTCATACCAGGCGGGATCCGCCAGTTGCAGCGCCTCGGGCGCCTTGCCGCCAAACACCTCGGACAAATGCACCCTGTCGTAGGCGGAGTCCGGCTCGGCACCAAATACCGTCACCTCGAACCGGTTCAGGCCACCGGCCGCCACCAGCTGCTCGACGAAGTGGTGACCCACCATGCCGTTGCCGATCACCAGCAGACGTTGTTTCTCACCCCTCTCGGGCGATTCGACCAAGTGGTGGTCCATCTCACCATCCATGCCCTTGCCCACCACCAGCAATCTTTGTTTATTGTCCATGTTTCTCTTCCTTGAATTCTGGGGGCTCAGGCGCGCAGCTTGCTGCGCACCGGGTCGGCCGCCTTGAGCGGGGTCACCTTGCGCTGCTTCTCGTAGAGGAAGCGCAGCACCTGCTGGCGCAGCTTGTGATAGTGACCATCGTCCGCCAGGGCGACCCTGTCTCTGGGCCTTGGCAAGTCCACGGTCAGGATCTCCCCGACCGTGGCAGCGGGGCCATTGGTCATCATGACGATGCGATCGGAGAGCAGCACAGCCTCGTCCACGTCATGGGTGATCATGATGACGGTATTGCCAAGCTCGGCCTGAATGGCCATCAGCGCGTCCTGCAGATGGGCCCGGGTCAGGGCATCCAGGGCGCCGAACGGCTCGTCCATCAGCAGCACCTTGGGGGAGAGCGACAGGGCGCGGGCAATGCCGACCCGCTGCTTCATCCCCCCCGACAGCTCGTGGGGCATCTTCTGGCTGGCGTGATCCATCTGCACCAGGGAGAGGTAATAGTCGACCCGCTCCGAAGCCGCCCGCCGGTTCGGCTCAACCTGCCCCACCGCCAGCGCCACGTTCTGCCGGACGCTGAGCCAGGGCAGCAGCGCATGGTTCTGGAACACCATGGCCCGCTCCGGGCCGGGCCCAGCCACCTCGCGCCCGTCCAGAATGATGCCCCCCGTGGTGGGCTCCAGCAGTCCGGCCACCAGGTTGAGGACAGTGCTCTTGCCGCAGCCCGAGTGGCCTATGAGGGAGACGAACTCCCCCCGCTCGATGCGCAGGTTGACCCGGCTGAGGGCCTCGAAGCGCCCCTGCTCCGTCTCGAACGAGATGCCGACGTCGCTTATCTCCAGATAACTCTTCATTGGCGGTTCTCCTGCCTGAATATGTGTTTCGTCACTGAATCCTGTCCCTAGCGCAATATCTGGCGCTTGGCCTGAAGCAAAACCACTGCTGCAGGGCCTGGTTGCCTGCCGGCTGCCCTAGCGCAATACCTGGCGCTTGTCCTGAAGCAAGACCACTGCTGCAGGGCCTGGTTGCCTGCCGGCGGCCTTAGCGCAACACCTGACGCTTGTCCCAGGAGAGCCACTGCTGCAGGGCCAGCATGCCCCTGTCCAGGCCGCAGCCGATGAGGCCAATGGTGACCACGGCCACCATGATGCGGGCCAGGGAGGCCGAGCCGCCGCTCTGGAACTCGTCCCACACGAACTTGCCGAGCCCGGGGTTCTGGGCCAGCATCTCGGCCGCGATCAGCACCATCCAGGCCACCCCGAGGGACAACCGCAGCCCGGTGAAGATCATGGGCAGGGCGGCGGGCAGCACTATGCGCCGCACATGGGTCAGGAAAGAGAGCCGCAACACCCGGCTGACGTTGTGCAGGTCGCTGTCCAGCCCCGCCACCCCGACCGCCGTGTTGATCAGGGTCGGCCAGAGGGAGCAGAGGGTCACCGTCAGCACCGAGGTGACGAAAGACTTCGCAAGCCAGGGCGCAGAGCTGGTGTAGAGCGCGCTCACCACCAGCGTGATAAGCGGCAGCCAGGCCAGGGGCGACACCGGCTTGAGCAGCTGGATCACCGGATTGGCAGCGCGGTAGAGCCCCTGATTCATGCCGAGCAGCACGCCGCACGGGATGGCGATCAGGCTGGCCAGGGCGAAGCCGCACAGCACAGTGAGCAGGCTGGTGGCGATCTGATCGAAGAAGGTGGGGCGCCCTGTATAGGGGCGCAGCCTCACCTCGGCCGCCGGATCTGCGGCCAGCCGCTCGGCATTGCGCACCTGCTGACGCTCGAGGAAGGCGCTCGCCTTCTCCCGCTCGGCCAGATGCTCCTGCCCCAGCGACCAGAGCTGGCTGGCGGTCGCCAGCGGCCCCGGCAAGGTGCCCAGGCTGGTCTGCACCTGACTCGCCCCCCACTGCCAGAGGCCGAGGAACAGCAGCACGCCGAGCAGGGGCTGCACCATGGTTTTCCACTTGTGTCGTTTCATTGCGCTCTCCTCGCTCATTGCACCCGCTCATCGCCCTTGAGGCCGATGGCAAACTGTTGCAGGTAGGCGTTGGGGTGGCGGCCGTCGTAGATGAGGCCGTCGATGAAACCATCCTGCGGGCCCCGATAACCCTGCTCGCTGGCAAAATCGGGGAAGTCCTGCGCCTTGAACTTGCCCTCGGCGATCAACTCCTCGGCCGCCTGGCGGTAGACCTCGGGTTGATAGACGGCCCTGGCGACCTGCTCGAACCAGGCGTCCGGTTTGGCCGTCGGGATCTGGCCCCAGCGCCGCATCTGGGTCAGATACCAGATGGCGTCCGAGTAGTAGGGGTAGGTAGCGTGATGGCGAAAGAAGACGTTGAAGTCCGGCAACTGGCGCACGTCCCCCTTGCCGTATTCGAAGGTGCCTGTCATGGAGCTGGCGATCACTGCCTCGTCCGCCCCCACGTACTCGGGTTTTGCCAGCAGCTTGGCCGCCTCGCGCCGGTTGCCGTTCTGCTCGGCATCCAGCCACCAGGCCGCCCGCAGCAGCGCCTTCACCAGCCGTATGTGGGTATTGGGATGACGATCTGCCCACTGGCGGGTGACGCCGAACACCTTCTCCGGGTTGTTGCGCCAGATCTCGTAATCGGTGATGACGGGCACCCCTATGCCCCTGGCGACCGCCTGCTGGTTCCAGGGTTCTCCCACGCTGTAGCCGGCTATGGTGCCCGCCTCCAGGGTGGCGGGCATCTGCGGCGGCGGCGTGACCGACAGCAGCACGTCCGCCTGGCGCTGACCCGAGCTGTCGCCGAGGGCGGGGGCATAGAAGCCGGGGTTCAGCCCGCCGGCCGCCAGCCAGTATCTGAGCTCGTAGTTGTGGGGGGAGACGGGGAACACCATCCCCATGTTGAACGGCTTGCCCGCCTGCCGGTATTGATCCACCACGGGTTTGAGCGCGGCGGCGCTCACCGGGGCCGGCACCTGACCCGCCACCACCTTGGGCAGATGGGGCTGCATGGCGGCCCACACAGGGTTGGCGACCGTGATGGCGTTGCCGTTGAGATCCATGGCGAACGCCGTCACCAGCTCGGCCTGGGTGCCTATGCCGACATGGGCGGCCAGCGGCTGACCCGCCAGCATCTGGGCACCGTCCAGCTCGCCGTCGATCACCCGATCCAGCAGCACCTTCCAGTTCGCCTGCGCCTCCAGGGTGACGTAGAGCCCCTCATCCTCGAAATAACCGCGCTCATAGGCCACCGCCAGCGGTGCCATGTCGGTCAGCTTGATGAAGCCCAGCTTGAGCTCCTCCTGCTCCGGGGCCCCCACAGCCGCCAGCGTCGGCAGTGACAGCAGCGCCAGCAGCAGACCCCCACATCCTTGTCTCTTGTTCATTCGCCTTCCTCGCTCAGATCACAGTCATGGGCGGCCATTCCCCTGCGCCGTTGCAGGGTCGCGACCAAAAAAAAACCTCACCGATCCGGGATCGGTGAGGCCTCTTTGCCCTGTTGCGAGTGACGGGCCCGTGGGCGCCATCACTCCTTGTCTTCTGGGTAATCCACTTTCCGTGCCAAATTGGCCAAGCCGCCGAAACGGGCCCTATTCCGCCTTTTTCCTCCCGCTTTGCCTTCTCGTTTGCCTCAATTAGGCGCAGTTGCACCAAAACGGTTTGCCAGCCCAGCTCTCACGCCGGCAGTGCCAGCAGCAGCTGCCGTGCCAGCTCCCCCAGACTCAGGTGCCGACTCATGGCGGTGCTGCGCATCAGGCGGTAGGCCTGCTCCTCGTCCAGCCCCTGATGACGCATCAGCCGCCCCTTGGCCTGCTCGACCAGGCGTCGATCCACCAGCTGCTGGCGCAGTTCACTCTCGGTCTGCGCCAGCGCCTGCACCATGGCCAGCTGGCTGCGGGCCAGCCGCAGCCACTGCTCGACCGGCTCCCGCTCGCCGCACGGATGCGGCACCAGCAGCACCCCCTGCTGCAACAGGGCGATCTGGGGCTCGGTGCCGATCCGCTCGCAAAACAGCAGGCGCGGCACCCCGGGCCAGAGAGAGAGGCCGAGCCGCACCTCGGCGCCAAACTGGCGACTGCTGACGAGCAGGGCGTCTCCCTGCCCATCCGGGCTCAGCAGCTGGCGAGCGTCGAGGATCCTGGGCTGATGGCCATACTGGCTGACCAAGAGGGCCAGCCGGTTGGCCTGACCCGGCTCGTCGGCGTGGATCAGCAGGCGGGAAACGGGGCCAGCGGGGCCCCCTGAAGTGAGAATGGTCATGGCGCTCCTTGCCAACGGCATTCGATTGGTCTGCCACCACTGTGGTCTGTCACCACAGAGGCAACATGAGCGCCAACTGTTTGAATCTACCCCCTTTTTATTCCTCTGGAGGTAGTAGAGGTAGAGGGGGAACGGCGGCTCAGGCCACCCGATCCAGCGCCTGTCCCAGCAGGCCCTGCAGCTCGGCCCGCAGGCGCACCACCTCCCCCATGATCATCAGCACCGGGCTCTGGCCGAGCAGGGCCAGGGCGGCCTGCGCCAGCCCGTCCAGCGTGGTCTCATGGACCTGCTGGCGGGGGCTGCACCCGGCCACCACCAGCGCCACCGGCAGCGTCCCGACTGCCCCTGCCGCCAGCAGGCCCTGCCGGATCTGGGCCGCCCGCTCCAGCCCCATGTAGAACACCAGGGTGTGGCCGGCCCGGGTCAGCCCCTGCCAGCCCTGATAGTCCCGCTCGTCCATCAGGTGGCCGGTGACCAGGGTCAGAGAGCGGGCCAGCCCCCTGTGGGTCAGGGGGATAAAGGTGCTGGCGGCACAGCCCAGGGCCGCCGTGATGCCGGGCACCAGCTCGGCCTCGATACCGTGACGGGCCAGGTGCAGCGCCTCCTCACCACCGCGGCCGAACACCAGGGGATCCCCCCCCTTGAGCCGCACCACCCGCTTGCCGGTGCGGGCCAGGGCCAGCAGCAGGGCATTGATCTCATCCTGGGTCGGGCTCGGCTCGCCGCAGCGCTTGCCCACGTCGAAGCGGGCCGCTCTCTGGGGAATGCGGGCCAGGATCTCGCCCCCCACCAGGCGGTCATAGACCACCACCTCCGCCGCCTCGATGCGTCGCAGGGCGCGCAGGGTCAACAATTCGAGAGGGCCGGGGCCCGCTCCCACCAGACTGATTTGGCTCATCGCACACTCCTTGTGTTGCCCAAGCCTTCAGGCTGAGGCGATAAAAACATGTTTGATCAACAGCTTGTCGATCTCTGGCAGGCAGGTTCCGCAGTTGCTGCCGCAGCCGAGCAGGGCCTGCAGCCCCGCCCGCTCGCTCACCCCCTGCCGCACGATGGCGTCGACGATGCGCTGCTCCGACACCCGCAGGCAGGAGCAGATCAGCCGGCTCTCCCCCAGCAGGGCCGCGTTCAGGGTCTGGCTCAGGGCCCCCGCCTGCAGCGGGGTGCCGAGCAGACTTGCCAGCAGCTCGACCTTGATGTCCGGGCGCAGCTCCCCCACCAGCAGCAGGCCGTCGATGCGATCCCCGGCCAGCGCCACGGCGAGCCAGCCCGACGCCAGCGGCAGTCGCAGCCAGCGCCCCTGGGTTGCCAGCCGCTGCCACAAGGCTTCGGGCGCCTCTGACCAGGAGGCCAGCAGGGTGCAGTTGCCCTCCGGCAACGGGCGCCTGGCCCACCAGTCCAGCGGCTCGCCCCAGTCTCGCCGACCGAGCCAGAGCCCCTGCCAGCGAGTCGGCTGCGGCTCGGCCCGCACCCGCCCCTGCTTGAACATGGGCTGGCCAGAAAGGGGATCCACCACGGCGGCAATGAGGCGATTGACCGCCCCCAGACTGCACTGGCTGTCGGTCCAGTGCATGGGCAGGAAGGCCTCCCCCTCCCTGAGCCCCTCGTCCAGCCCCACCAGCAGCCGCGCCTCCCCCAGCCCGTTGTGAAGGCACACCAGATCCCCCTCCTTGAGCCCCAGTGCCAGCAGGCTGGCGGCGCCGAGCCGTACCCTGGGCCAGGGCTCGGCCTCCTGCAGACGCGGCACGTGGCCGGTGCGGGTCATGGTGTGCCACTGATCCCGCAGCCGACCGCTGTTAAGCAACAAGGAGAGGCCCGCCAGCGGCCGCACCGCTTCTGGCGCGGCGACAGGCTCGGGGGGAAAGAGCTGGGCCAGGGGCAACAGCCGGGCGCGGCCATCCTGGGTGGCGAAGCGCCCGTCCTCGAACAGCCGGGCCCGGCCCTGGGGCCAGCGGGTATTGACCGGCCAGCTCAGGGGCGCCAGCGCCTCGAACTCGGCGCGGCTGAGGCGGGCCAGCCCCGAGATGTCGAACTGGCGTTGCCCCTGATTCTCGAAGCCCGACAGGGCCGCGTGCTCGCAGAAGATCTCGTGCTCGTGCTCATAGGCAAACCCTTCGCCGAAGCCGAGCCGGCGAGCCAGCTGGGTCAGCGCCCACCAGTCGGGCCTGGCCTCCCCCGGCAGGGGCAGGAAGGCGCGCTGGCGGCTGATGGTGCGCTCCGAGTTGGTGACGGTGCCGCTCTTCTCCCCCCAGGCAGCGGCGGGCAGCAGCAGGTGGGCGAGGCGCGCCGTGTCGGTGTTGGCGGTCACCTCGGAGACCACCAGCAGCTCGCAGCGGGCCAGCGCGTCGCGCACCCGGTTGCCGTCGGGCAGGGAGACCGCCGGGTTGGTGCCGAGTACCCAGAGCGCGCGGATCTCCCCCCGGTGCACCGCCTCGAACAGCTCGACCGCCTTGTGGCCGGGGCCGCCCACCATGGTCGGGCTCTGCCAGAAACGCTGCACCCGATCGCGCTCGGCCTCGCCAAAGCCCATGTGGGCCGCCAGCTGGGTCGCCAGCCCGCCCACCTCGCGCCCGCCCATGGCGTTGGGTTGCCCCGTCATGGAGAAGGGGGCCGCCCCCGGCTTGCCGATGCGCCCGCCCAGCAGATGGGCGTTGATGATGGCGTTGGCCTTGTCCACCCCCTGGTTGGACTGGTTGATCCCCTGGCAGAACAGACTGACGGTTTTGGGGGTGCTGGCAAACAGCCGGTAGAAGCCGAGCAGATCCCCTGGCGCCAGATCGCAACATTGGGCCACCGCCTCCAGCTGCCAGGCCGGGTCGTCCAGCGCCGCTGCCAGCGCCTCGAAGCCGCTCACATGGCGCGCCACGTAATCCTTGTCCCAGCCGTCGTGATCGAGCAGGTAACGACACAGCCCGTTCCACAGTGCCACGTCGCTGCCGGGCCTGAGGGCCAGGTGCAGGTCCCCCTGCTCCGCCGTCATGGTGCGGCGCGGGTCCAGCACCACCAGCCTGAGCTCGGGGCGCCGTGCCCGCGCCTGCTGCAGGCGACGAAACAGCACGGGGTGAGTCCAGGCGGTGTTGGCACCCGTGATCACCACCAGATCCGCCAGCTCCAGATCCTCGTAGCAGGCAGGCACCAGATCCTCGCCGAAGGCACGCTGATGGGCCGCCACCGCCGACGACATGCAGAGCCGGGAGTTGGTGTCCACGTTGGCACTGCCGAGATAGCCCTTCATCAGCTTGTTGGCGACGTAGTAATCCTCGGTGGTGAGCTGGCCCGACAGGTAGATGCCGATGGCCTGTGGCCCGGATTCGGCCAGAATGGCGGTGAAACGCTCCGCCAGGGTATCCAGGGCCTGCTCCCAGCCGATGCGCTGCCCCAGCCAACGCGGATAGAGCAGGCGATCGGGGAAATCCAGGCTCTCCAGCAGGCTGGCCCCCTTGACGCACAGAGCGCCCGCGTTGGCCGGGTGCCCCTCATCCCCCTGCAACTGCCAGCCATTCCCCTCCCGGCTAAGCCGGATGCCGCAGCCCACTCCACAATAGGCACAGGTGGTGTTCATTCCCTTGCTCCTCGTCGTCCGGCGACCCATCCCTGGGTCACCGCTGCCATGGCCCATAAAAAAAGCGCCCGCCCCCGCTGGGGACGGACGCCTTTGTCCGGATAAGCCGCATTTACTCTCTCCTAGGATGACTGCAAACCCCGCGCCAGGATGCAAGGTGCGCCTGGAGGGCGATCGGCACCGAGCGGCTGCGCCGGGACGGTGCAAGCGACCCCTTGTTGGGCCCGTCAGGCGGGAGTTCATGCCCAGGCTGGGCAAGGGGCGGTGCGGGAGTATAATGCGGCCGCCACAGAGGAGAGCGAGATGAGAGAGTCAGACCACGAATGCCTGCCACCACAGGGGGACAAGTCAGCGCCGTACGGCGACGCAGGTTATTGCTGCATCGGGCTGGTCAACCCCAAGTCACCGGAGAACGTGGGGGCCGTGATGCGGGCCGCCGGCTGCTACGGGGCGGACGAGGTCTACTACACCGGCAACCGCTTCGAGCTGGCGCGCCGCTTCGCCACCGATACCAAGCAGATGGTGGAGAAGATCCCCCTGCTCGGGGTCGACGATCTGATGGAGATGGTGCCGGTAGGCTGCACGCCGGTGCTGGTGGATCTGATCGAGGGGGCCACCTCGCTGCCGGACTATGTGCACCCGGCGCGCGCCTTCTACATCTTCGGCCCGGAGGACGGTACCCTGGATCCCGCCCGCTTCAAGGCGGTGCAGGAAGTTATCTACGTCCCGACGCAAGGCTGCATGAATCTGGCGGCTTCGGTCAACGTGATCCTCTATGACCGGCTGGCCAAGCAGTTGCGTGCCAAGTAAGCAGCAGAGGCTCTACGTAGCCACAGCCAAGGGCTGCATGAACCTGGCGGCCTCGGTCAATGTGATCCTCTACGACCGGCTGGCCAAGCAGCTGAGACGCTGACAAAAAAGCTCCTGAACAGGTAACCAGCCCCCGGCGCAGGGCGCTTTAGTTGCCAGGGGCTAGCCTCTGCTCCTGCTGCTCGATGAAATCGCGGTAGTAGTCGTAGAGCCGATAGCGCCGGTAGATCTCGGCCAGGGTGCCGTGTCGCACCAGGTTGACCATGCCTTGATCCCAGAGCTGTTGCAGGCTGCGTCCCTTCTCGGTATCGGCAAAGATGGGATAGGTCGGGACCCAGCGCAGGAAGATGCGCTGCATGTTGGCGGGAATGGAGTCCGCCGAGTAGAGCACCCCGGCGGTCAGGTAGTAACGATAGCGCTCCTTGGCCAGCAGTTGCAGCGCCATGTCGTGGCTGTCGATCTCGTGCCAGCGCATGGAGACAGGTATGTACTTGTCAAAGGCCCAGCCCCGCAGCCACACCACTCCCTGCCCGCTCAGACTGTGCTCCCCTTGCCACTGGGGCCGCCACTTCTTTAGCATCAGCACCGTCAGATCATCGGCCGAGGCGGGATGGCGGGGTTGCAGCACGCCGCTCACCTCATCCCGATAGACCCCCATCGCCATGTCGCCCCCTTTCTGGGCGATCACCGCCAGGGCCCGCTTGTAGGGCACGATGCGCGGCATGACCTGGTAACCGCTGGGCTGATAGATGGCCCGCACTATGTCCAGATAGACGCCCCTGCCATCCGGCTGGCAGAAGCCCGGCCAGTCATCGCAATAGACATAGAGGGGATCGGCCCGACCCGGCCAGCAAATCAGCAACGTCAATGAAAGCAACAAACGAATCATGTCTTACCGTTTCTCCGCAGGCGATGCCATTTGCAGCCGCGCCCAAGCCATTCCCCATGATATGAAGATCTGCCGGCAACGCACCTCTTTTTCCCGGTTTTGCGAGCGAGTCGAGGGTTATTGCCCGCTGAATCGGTATTATTGACAATAAGATTCATTAGTAACCCAACATAGGGGAGCCTTCATATGCCATCCATTAAAACCCTGCTCTGTCCGGTCGATTTTTCCCAGATGTCACAGGCCGTGCTCGACTATGCCGTCTTCATGGCCCAGAGCCACAAGGCCGAACTCAAACTGGTTCATGTAGTGGATCAACTGCACGGCTTCGACAGCTACAAGATCCTGCACATGACCGCCATCGAGATCACCCACGAGATGGAGCGTCAGGCCAAGAGCCAGATGAAGGAGCTGATCGCCAGCCTGCCGATTCCGGCCACTTTCGAGGTGCGCTTCGGTCGCGCCGCCGACGAGATCGTCGTGCAGGCCAAGGAAGAGAAAGCCGACCTGGTGGTCATGGGCAGCCACGGCCGCTCCGGCATCAGCCATCTGCTGGTAGGCAGCGTGGCCGAGTCCGTGGTGCGCCATGCCCCCTGCCCCGTGCTGGTGGTGCGCAAGTAGCCGCCACGCCAGACTCACTGCAAAAGGCCAGCATTCGCTGGCCTTTTCTATTTGGGCTCGCGGGCCGGCCTCAGCCGTGGGCGTAGATGACGCTGCCCCCCTTGATGATGTCGATGATGGCCCTGGACTGCTCCTTGGGCAGTGCGGGGCAGCCCCAGCTGCGGCCCAGCTTGTCATATTTGCGCAGATGGCGCGGGCTGGCATAGTCGGCGCCGTGCACCACGATGGCCCGCTTGCGGGCATTGCTGTTCTGGCCCGGGCTCAAACCGTCGAGGCGCAGCGAATAGCCGTGCTTGCCCTGATAGGTCTCGGCGGTGCGATAGACCCCGAGCGAGCTCTTCATGGAGTTGAACTGGTTGGAAAACTGGTTGGCGGCCAGCTCGCCCGAGTTGCGGCCATGGCTGACCCAGGTGTGGTAGAGCAGCTTGTGGCGCTTCACGTCGATGACGAACAGCCGGCGCATGGTCGAGGGTTTGCTGTAGTCGATGATGGTGAGAATGGGTTTGCGCTTGTGGCGCACGCTCTGGTAACTGTTGATGGCCTTGCGAAATACCTGTTTGTCGAGCTTGCCGGCCAGCCCCAACTGGCGGTAGAGATCCTGATCCCAGCTGGCGTGGCTGTTGCTGCTGAAGCAGAGTGCCCCCAGCAGCAGCGGCAACCCCAGCCAGAGCGCGCCCCAGCGCTTCATCCAATCTGTTTGCTTCATCCTTGAATCTGCTCCCGTTTTTGTGGCTAGCGCAGCGCTCAAAATATCGCCACACCTCGCTGGATAGTTATATGCAAGCCCCTGATAGCAGGCAAGAAAAAAGCAAAAAAATGCCGACCTGAGTCGGCATCTTCACACAGGACCACAAAGGCGTCAGGCGCGACTCAGATAGTCCGCCAATCCCACCCACTTGTAGCTGGTGAGTTCGGTCAACCCCATGGGGCCGCGGGCATGCAGCATCTGGGTCGAGACCGCCACCTCGGCCCCCAGCCCAAACTGGCCGCCGTCGGTGAAGCGGGTGGAGGCATTGACATAGACCGCCGCCGAACCGGCCCCGTTGACGAAACGCTCGGCATTGGCCAGATCGTTGGTGAGGATGGCATCGGAGTGACCGGCGTTGTGCTCGCGCATATGGGCCAGCGCCTCGTTCACATCCGCCACCAGCTTGACCCCCAGAGTCAGCGAGAGCCACTCGGTATCGAAGTCTTCCGGGCCGGCGGCACGCAGGCTGTCGGCGCCCGCCAGCAGCGGCATGGCTTCGGGGGTAGCGACCAGGGCCACCTTGCGCTGGTTCATCAGACCCACCAGCTGCGGCAGCAGGGTCGCGGCGACCTTCTCGTGCACCAGCAGGCTGTCGAGGGCATTGCAGGCGGAGGGGCGCTGCACCTTGGCGTTGTCGATGACAGCCAGGGAGCGCGCCAGATCGGCGCTCTCGTCCACAAAGATGTGGCTGATGCCAAAACCGCCGATGATCACCGGAATGGAGCTGTTCTCCTTGCACATCTTGTGCAGCCCGGCGCCGCCGCGGGGGATGATCATGTCCACGTAGCGGTCGAGGCGCAGCAGCTCGCCCACCAGCGCCCGATCCGGGTTGTCGATGTATTGCACCGCATCGCGCGGCAGGCCGGAGGCCGCCAGCGCACTCTGGATCACCCGCACCAGCTCCAGGTTGGAGTGGAAGGTCTCGCGCCCGCCACGCAGTATGCTGGCGTTGCCGGTCTTGAGGCAGAGGCTGGCGATATCGATGGTGACGTTGGGGCGCGCCTCATAGATGACACCGATGACGCCGATGGGCACCCGGCGGCGGGAGAGGCGCAGGCCGTTCTCCAGCACCCGGCTGTCGATTTCGGCCCCGACCGGATCGTCCAGAGAGATCACCTTGCGCACGTCCGCCACGATACCGGCCAGCCGGGCCGGGTTGAGCAGCAGCCGATCCAGCATGGCTTCTGACAAGCCCGCCGCACGGCCGGCGGCGATGTCTTTCTCGTTGGCGGCCAGGATCTGGTGGCTGCGTGCCTCCAGCTCGTCGGCGATGGCGGCCAGCGCCCGGTTCTTCTGCGCCGTGCTGACAGTGGCCAGCTGATAGGCGGCTTCACGGGCCGCCTGCCCCATTTTCTCCAGACTCATCTCTCTTCCCTTTGGTTCTTGCGGGGCCGCCCGATGGCGGCGTCCCCCTTATCTTGATGTGCTGCTGCCCTTGCGTTGCAGCGGCTGGCGACTCACAGCAGCACCATGTCGTCGCGGTGGATGGCCACGGCACCATAGCCGTAACCCAGCACCTGTTCGATGTTGTCCGAATGGACGCCGCGCAGCTTGTCCAGCTCCAGGTGATTGTAACGGCAGATGCCGCGCGCCAGCTCGGCCCCCTTGGGGTCGAGAATGCGCACCACATCACCACGCACGAAATCTCCCTTCACCGCCACTATGCCCTTGGGCAGCAGGCTGGAGCCCTTCTCCTGCATGGCGGCCACGGCGCCCTGATCCACCTGTACTTCGCCGTGAGGAGGAGGCCCTGCCAGGATCCAGCTCTTGCGCCCTTCCAGCGGCGACGCCAGCGCCGGGAACAGAGTGCCGATGCGCTCGCCCTTGGCAAGACGGCCGACCACTTCCGGCATCTGGCCGGTGGCGATCACCACGTTGACGCCGGCGCGGCGCGCCACGTCGGCGGCCTGCAGCTTGGTGGCCATACCGCCGGTACCGAGCCCGCTGACGCTGTCACCCGCCAGCTTGCGCAGGGTGTCGTCGATGGTCTGTACCTCTTCGATGAGCTGGGCATCCGGGTTGGTACGGGGATCGGCGGTAAACAGCCCCTTCTGGTCGGTCAGCAGGATCAGCAGATCCGCATCGGCCAGGATGGCGGCGCGGGCGGAGAGGTTGTCGTTGTCCCCCACCTTGATCTCGGCTGTCGCCACCGCGTCGTTCTCGTTGATGACCGGGATGATGCGGTGATCGAGCAGGGTGCGCAGGGTGTCGCGGGCATTGAGGTAACGCTCCCTGTCCTCCAGATCAGCGCGGGTCAGCAGCATCTGGCCGATGTGCAGCCCATAGAGGTTGAACAGATCCTGCCATACCCGGATCAGCTGGGTCTGGCCGACGGCCGCCAGCATCTGCTTGTTGGGCAGGGTTGGCGCCAATGGAGGGTGGCCCAGATGCTCACGGCCGGCCGCAATGGCCCCCGAGGTGACCACCACGACCCTGTGGCCGTGACGGTGCAAGGCTGCACACTGTCTGACCAGCTCGACCATGTGGGCACGATTGAGCTGGGAAGATCCCCCGGTGAGCACGCTGGTGCCCAGTTTGACGACTATGGTTCTGTTTTCCATGGGAGCAAAAAGGCTGAAATATAAGGAATCCCTTTATACCCACGGCCCTGTTGCCCTGCAAGGCAATTAACACCAGGGCAGAGGCGGGTGCAGGCAAAGCGGAGCAAGCAGCAAAGAAATGCCCCGCCAGCCGATGGATGGCTGGCGGGGCGGCGGGTCATCAGGCGGCGGTGACGGTCAGCTCGTTGGTGACCTGCTCGGCGGGAGCGAGCTGGCAACCAAGCTGGTGCAGCTTGTCACTGATGAGCTTGTAGAAGTGGTTGAGGGTACGTTCGACTTCTGCCTGATGCTTCTTGGGCAGCGGCTTGTTGAGCCACTCCCCTTCGGCGTTGTAGAAGCCGACCTGATAGTGATAGCTGAAACTGTGATCCTGCTGCTCCAGCACCAGCCACCAGCCCCAGAATTCCCGTTTGTCCGGCGCCGGCTTGGCGCTGACACAGACGGAAAGGCAGTCGAAACGGTAACGCCCCTCTTCACACAGGTCCTCACGTAAATAGGGGCCAATCGCGGCAAACTGCCTCAGCAGTCGCTTGTAGGTCACTCTTTCTGACATGTTAACCTCCCTGTTGAACAAGCCACATCACCCTGGGATGACGTTATATTTTAGCGCTATATCATGTACATAGGTGCTTCTTGAGCCAGTCGACCATCTCTTTCAACGCCTCGTCGTATACCTCCAGCAAGGGTTGCTTGTCGAACACCACCGCCTTGCCGTTGCGGCTGGCGGACGCCAATGCCCGGACATCCTGCTCGGGACAAATAAAATCTTTCTTGTGTCCAATACTCAATATCGGCACGGAAGTGCGAGTCCCCAGCAATCCTTGCGTCTTGAGTGAAAATACCTGGCACTTGGTACGCAGCGACTCCCACTGGGCCGCATCGGCCCCCAGCCGGTTGGCCAGCCCGTCCCGCATCATGCGCGGGCAGCGGGCAAACATCTCCTGGTTGGTAAACACCTGATTGACGCCGGCGCCGATGCAGACCACGGTCCTGAGCTTGAACGGCTCGATGAAGGCGAGGCGCGCCGCCACATTGCCCGCCAGGCGAAAGCCCACCATGGCGATGCGCTGGTGATCGACCCAGGCCACTTCGGACAGATGATTCAATACCGCCTGATGCAGCCGGCTGGTGTCCTGCACCAGCGGCCAGTGCTCGGCATAGCCGATGCCCGGCATGTCGAGCGACAACATGCCGATGCCGTTGGGCTCCAGGCACTTGAGATAGAAATTGAGGAAGTCGACCTGCAGCGAATCGATGCCGCCGCTGACGATGACCAGGGGCACCGGCTTGTCGGTGGTCGGCAGATGGAGGTAGCCCTGAATGTGCTTGCCGCGAAACGGCACCTGCAGCTCCTTGAGCGGCACCTTGAACAGGCGTCCCGCCTCGCGGTAGGCCATGTTGCCGAGCAGCTGGGCCTGATCCGCCAGCTCGTCATTCTTCAGATGGGGATAGCTGGCGATGGAGTAGTAGCGCACCGCCTTGAGCAGGCTTTTCAGGGCTGCGGCCCGCTCGCCCTGTGCCACCAGCTCGCGCCCCCGATTGAAGTAGCGGCCGGCCAGCTGGCTCCACTCATAGACCCAGTTGCCGGGCACATAACCCTTGATGGTATCCAGGAAGCGCTCGTGGGTACGCTCGCCCTCTCCCATGGCGATGCAGGCCAGGGTCTGCTCCACCTCGACCGGGTCCGCCCCTTGCCAGGCCCAGGTCGGCCGGCGCAGCAGACGATACCAGCGCGATGACATGGAACCGTCGATGAAGGTCTCATCGACATTGTCATCCTGCTCCGCGACCGGGCTGGAGTTGGAGACTTCCGAGGTCTCCAGCACCTTTTTTACCCGAGTAAAGAGCTTCTCGGTCAGGTTAAGGTCGTCGTTCAAGTCCAAAGCTATTACTCATACTGTCATGCAATGGCTCCATCTTAACCACTTTTCCCGCCCGGCAGCCAGTTGCACCACAAAAAAACAGGGCTCCATATAGGAGCCCTATGAAGCTTATTCGCTGCTTACTCTTCGTCGCAGATCGGCGTGGCAAACTCCAGCGCCATATCCCACGGCTGTTCGATCCAGGTGTCCTGCGGAATGGCGACTTCGAAGTCATCCAGCAGTTGCTCACCCATCGGCTTGGCGAAGATCGCGATGAACTTGGCCTTGGGGTAGAGCTCACGGATCGCCTTGGCGGTGGTGCCAGTGTCCACCAGATCTTCCACCACCAGCCAGCCTTCGCCGTCACCCGCGGTGGTGGCGGCCTTCACCACCACCAGATCACGCTGGTTGTTGTGGTCATAGCTGGAGATGCAGAGGGTTTCGACGTTGCGGATGCCAAGTTCACGCGCCATCAGTGCAGCCGGTACCAAGCCGCCGCGGCTGACCGCGATGATCCCTTTCCACTGGCTGACGGGCAGTTGACGACGGGCCAGACGGCGCGCTTCACGTTGCAGGTTGTCCCACGATACGTAGAATTTTTTTGGCATGCTATCGATCTCAACGAGTTATAAAAACAATCACTTACGACTTGAAAACCCGTGCTGACGCACGTGATTTCGTTAATGCTGACGGCCCTTTTTCCCAAATTCGGCTTGCACTACGACCGCCTCGGGAGAAGACCCTCGGCAGCGAAAACAGATGCAATGGAAGCAGGATGGGCAGAGCTGGCGGTCATGTCACAGAGGGGGCAGGACCGCAGACAGGCTGTTGGGCGGGCATGATACCATCGTTTGCGGATAAATTGACTGGCAAACGTATGCGAAATGCAGGAAAAAAATCGAAGCAAGTCCGGCTGACTCCCTCTTTTCCCTCTCACGGGCGACGCTCGCCGAGCAGCAGATAAAAAAATAGCAGGGGGAGGATGGATTCCTCACTCGCCTGCTGTTTTCGATCTGCCTGTCAGCCCGGCCGGCAACCCGCCTTAACGGCGGCTGGCGTAGGGGTTCGGATAGTTGAAACCCTGGGTATAAAGAGACTGGGCGAACCAATAGGTTGAATTGCTGCCTGACATCATAAACTCCTGATTGCTTAACAAGTTACGTACCTTAATGCGGGTTCAGATCCTTGAACGGACACTCGGTTCCATGGAGGCGCACTTGCTTTGCTTCGGTTCCCTGGAGGCATTCATCGTCATCCTGACGGGTGGCGAACCACGGTCGTTAATTTACCAGCCGGCGCCATAAACTCAATATTTTTGTGATGCGAGTCACAAATTTTCTTTTGTGCTGGTTCGTTTCGTCCATACCGGAGCTGTACGCTGCCATTCCCCCGCTTGCCAGCACAAGCCGCCCGCAATTTGCGCTGATCGCTCACATTTTTGTGTGATTGACTGTATTATCGTTATCCTCTTGCTCGCCCCGCTACCGGGGCCCTGTCATCTTCCGTGCTGGTAAGGAGTCCCGACGTGGCACAGCTTAGTTCTCTCTCTCCCAAACTGATTTGGCATTTCTTCGAACAGATCTGCTCCATCCCCCACCCTTCCAAGCACGAAGCCCAGCTGAGCGCCTGGATCGTCCAATGGGCACAAGGGGAAGGTCTGGCGGTCAAGCAAGATTCCGTCGGCAACATCATCATCAAGAAACCGGCCACGCCGGGGATGGAAAACCGCAAGGCCGTGGTGCTGCAGGCGCACATCGACATGGTGCCGCAGGCCAACGCCGACACCCAGCACGATTTCACCAAGGATCCCATCGATGCCTACATCGACGGTGAATGGGTCACCGCCCGCGGCACCACCCTGGGCGCCGACAACGGCATGGGCATGGCCGGCTGCCTGGCCGTGCTGGCCGACAAGACCATCAAGCACGGTCCGCTGGAAGTGCTGCTGACCACCGACGAAGAGACCGGCATGACCGGCGCCTTCGGTCTGGAAGCGGGCTGGCTGGAGGGCGAGATCCTGCTCAACACCGACTCCGAAGAGGATGGTGAGGTCTACATGGGCTGCGCCGGCGGGGTGGATGCCAATATCCGCTTCCCGCTGGAGTTGGTCGCCGCCACCGAGGGTGAAGGGTTCGAGCTGCAGGTCAAGGGCCTGCGCGGCGGTCACTCCGGGGTCGACATCCATCGCGGCCGCGGCAACGCCAACAAGCTGCTGGTGCGTCTGCTCAAGGCCGCCGAGCCGCTGGGCGTGCGTCTGGCCGAGATCCATGGCGGCACCCTGCGCAACGCCATCCCGCGCGAGGCCCGTGCCAAGCTGCTGGTGCCCGCCGCCAGCGTCAACGAATTCAAGGCCCTGGTTGACCGTTATACCGGCATCTACCAGAGCGAGCTCGCCGCCACCGAAGCCAACCTGACCGTGCTGCTCACATCCCAGGAAAAACCGGCCCAGCTGATGAGCGAGTCCCTGCAGGCCCGCCTGCTGGACTCCCTGATGGCCTGCCCGAACGGCGTCATCCGCATGAGCGATGCCATCCCGGGCGTGACCGAGACCTCCACCAACCTGGGGGTCATCAAGACCCAGGATGGCGAAGTGTACGTACAGTGCCTGATCCGCTCCCTCATCGACTCCGGTCGCGAGAGTGTCGAACAGATGACTCGCTCCCTGTTCAATCTGGCTGGCGCCAGCTGCGAGTTTACCGGCGCCTACCCGGGCTGGGCACCGAACGTGGACTCCCCGGTGATGGCGCTGGTACGCAACAGCTACCAGACCCTGTTCGGCGAGATGCCGAACGTCATGGTGATCCACGCCGGCCTCGAGTGCGGTCTGTTCAAGAGCGCCTACCCGGAGTGGGACATGGTCTCCTTCGGCCCGACCATCCGCGGCGCCCACGCCCCGGGCGAGAAAGTGCACATCCCGGCGGTCGAGCGGTTCTGGCAGCTGCTGGTTCACGTGCTGGAACAGATCCCGGCCAAATAAGCCCGCAGGCCAAGGCCGACCGGCCACACCACATACCCCGCCAGGTGCGGGGTATTTTTTTACCTGCTCCTACCCTTGGCATGTTTCCCCTCGAAACCGCCGGACGGCTCTGCTGTGCCCATCCGTGGCTCATCCAGACCCGTCAACCAGACCACGAGTATCAATCTGAGAGCCTGCTGAAACCGTCTCCATAAGCAACCTTAGATTTGAAAACCCTTTCTATGATTTATGTAAATTTACAACACAAAAAGTTGATCCAGCTCACAGAAGACCATAGGATTAAAGCGTGACCCAGGTCACAGATAACAAAACAACGACAGAGCGATGAGGTGAATATATGTTTGAGAATCTGGCAGTCCTGTTCCACCTGAAGGGTGTAACCAGCAAGAAAGGCGTCGTAGAGAAAGATACCTATGCGCCGGCAACCCGCAACTACTACTTCCGCTATGGCGCCTGATGCCGCCAGCGGGCAATTTCGTGAAAGCGTGATCGAACATTTAAGTAGTAAAATTACAAAAAAACAGCAACCCACACAGCAGCCATCCCCTTGCGGGGGAGCTGTCCTGCCCTGGCCAGATGTTCCACGGCCAAACCTGAACTCCAACCATGAAGATGGGGCCCGCAGGCCCCATTTTTTATTCGCTGTTTCCCGTGCCATCTTGCTGCGATGCGGGCACCGGCATCATACCGCCTTTCCCAGGGGGATAACCTCGGCCAGCGGCAACGGCGTGTGGCAGGCCACCTGATGATCGGCCCCGTCACACGGCTGCAGGCTCGGCGCCTTGGTGCGGCACAGCTCGCCGGCGTAAGGGCAGCGCTGATGAAAGTGGCAGCCGCTCGGCGGCGAGATGGGAGACGGCACATCCCCCGTCAGCAGGATACGCTGGCTGCGCCGACGCGGGTCCGGCACCGGAATGGCCGAGATGAGCGCCTGGGTATAGGGGTGGCGGGGGGCCAGATAGAGCGACTGGGCCTCGGCCAGCTCGACGATCCGGCCCAGGTACATGACTGCAATCCGATCCGAGATGTGCTTGACCACCGACAGGTCGTGGGCGATGAAGATGATGGCGAGGTTCATCTCCCGCTGCAGGGTGAGCAGCAGGTTGACGATCTGGGACTGCACCGACACATCCAGCGCCGACACCGCCTCGTCACAGACCAGCAGCTTGGGCTTGAGGGCGATGGCCCGGGCAATGCCGATGCGCTGGCGCTGGCCGCCAGAAAACTCATGGGGGTAGCGATCCACCGCGCTGCCGGGCAGCCCCACCTTCTCCAGCAGCTCCTGCACCCAGACGCGCCGCTGTTCGGCGTTGCCCTTGCCGTGGATGACGAAGGGCTCCTCCAGGATCTGCCCCACCGTGTGGCGGCTGTTGAGGGATTCCGCAGGATCCTGAAACACGATCTGCATCTCCTGGCGCAAAGATCGCATCTCTTTGGGCGGGAGGTCGGTGATGTCACGCCCCTCGAAGGTGATGGTGCCGGCGGTCGGCTCGAACAGCTTGAGCAGGGTGCGCCCCAGGGTGGACTTGCCGCAGCCGGACTCGCCCACCAGCCCCAGCGTCTCCCCCTGCTTGAGATCGAAGCTGATGCCGTCCACCGCGTAGACGTGATACTTCTTGCGCAACAAGCCACCGCCCAGCTGGAAATGCTGCTTCACGTCGCGCACCGATAAAAGCGTCTTCATACGGCTAGCTCCCTCCAGTGGTGGCAGGCCACTCCATGCCGCTCGGCGAGCTGCTCGGTGGCCGGAATGGCGCTCACGCAGATCTCGGTGGCATGGGGACAACGGTTGGAGAAACGGCATCCGGCCGGCATCTCGTGCAGGGCGGGCACCTGCCCCTTGATGGTCTTGAGCAGGCTCTTGGGCTCATCTTCGAGCCGCGGGATCGAGCTCATCAGACCATGAGTATAGGGATGGCGCGGGTGGTCAAACAGCTCGAACACGTCGGCCTGCTCCACCGCCCGGCCGGCATACATCACCACCACCTCGTCGCACAGCTCCGCCACCACCCCGAGATCATGGGTGATGAAGATGATGGCCATGCCGGTCTGGGCCTGCAGCTCCTTCATCAACTCCAGGATCTGGGCCTGAATGGTCACATCGAGCGCCGTGGTCGGCTCGTCGCAGATGAGCAGCGCCGGCTCGCAGGCGAGCGCCATGGCGATCATCACCCGCTGGCGCATGCCGCCGGAGAGGTTGTGGGGATAGACGGCAAAGCGCTGGGCAGGCTCGGGGATCCCCACCTTCTGCAGCATGGCGATGGCCGCCTCCCTGCGCTGGGCCTTGCTGTAATCGGGACGATGAAGGTGGAACACCTCCATCAGCTGATCGCCGACCGTCTGCACCGGGTTGAGCGCCGTCATCGGCTCCTGAAAGATCATCGAGATGCGGTTGCCGCGCACCTTGTACATCTGATCCGGCGCAAGCGACAGCAGCTCCTCCCCCTGAAAGCGGATGGAGCCCGCCACCACCTGACCATGGGGCTTGGGCAACAGCCCCATGATGGCAAGCGAGGTGACGCTCTTGCCACAGCCGGACTCACCGACCACCCCCAGCGTCTGACCCGGGGCCACCTTGAAGCTGACCCCGTCGAGCACCTTGATCTTGCCGTCGTCGACGGCAAACTCCACCTCCAGATCGCGCACCTCCAGAATGGGGGCCTTGCTCTGGTCATCATCAACGCCGAGCTGCCCCCCATGATCCTGGTGGGCGCCGGGGTGGGGAGCCTGTGTGTTGGGCATGACTGCTGCTCCCTTCTGCGCCATATCAATGACGTGCATAAGTCTTGTCGAGCAGGTTGATGGGCGTCAGCGCCTCCCCTGCCTCCTTGGCCTTCAGGGTCTCTTCCTTCACCTTGGGATCGAGCCAGAGCAGGCCGCCGCTGCTGTGAGGGTAGCCATCCATGGGCCAGTAGAGCAGATCCGGCGTGTTCTTGGTGGCAGGCACCTCGGGCAGCATCACGTAACGCCAGCTGCTGGCCCGCACGTAGTTGAGCTGCACCCCGGGCACGAAGATGGCGAGATCATAGATACGCTGCTGGATCTGGCGAGAGAGCTCGGCCCGCTTGGCCATGTCGAACTCGACGTTGTAGGCGTCGATCAGCCCATCGAGCTCTTTGTCAGCCACGTTGAACAGGTTGTTGGTCTGCGGCTTGTTGGCGTTGGCCGAGTGGAACGACTCCCAATACTGCGGATAGAGACCGCCGCCGGCCCAGCCCATCCAGGCCGCCTCGTGTTTCTTCTCCAGCATCGCCTTGAAGCCGGTGGCGCCATCCACCAGGTTGAGCTCCAGATCCAGCCCCGCCTTCTTGGCCTCTTCTTTGAGTACGGTCAGTCGCTTGGAGTGCTCCTGGCTGGTGTAGGTGAGCGCCAGGGTCAGCCGCTCCCCCTTGTCGTTTTGCAGGATGCCGTCCGGCCCCGGTTTGCTGTAACCCGCCTTGGCAAAGTAGTCGCGCGCCTTGGCGATGTCGTAGGCCCGCTCCGGCAGCTGCATGTCGGTGAACTCGCCAAAACCCGAGCCGAAAGTGGTGGCTCTGTCATAGTCGCCGCGCAGCACCGTCTTGATCATCTTGTCGATGTTGAGGGCATGCTGAATGCCGAGCCGCACGTTGATGTCCGCCAGCTTGGGAGTGGCGATATTGAGATGCAGCCCCTGCCCGCCCTGCTTGGTGTCGGTCATGGCCATCACCTTCTGCACGTATCCCTGCTTGTACTCGGGGGTGACCGCTTTTTCATGCCACCAGTTGGGCAGGATCATCTCGAAGGTATCGAGCTCCCCTTTCAGGAAGTGACGGAAGGCGATGTTGTGATCGCGGATCACCTGCACCTTGATGGTGTCGAGGTTGAACCTGTGCTGGTTGTAGCGATCGTCCTTTGCCCACCACTCCTTCTGCTTGCTGAAGGTGATGGACTTGCCCTTCTTCACGTCGGTCATCACGTAAGGGCCGGTGGTGGGCACTACGGCCCAGTTGTACTGCTTCACCCAGTTGGGGGTCAGCTTGTAGTAGTGCTTGGGCTGCGGCCACAGCTCGGTGGTGTTGAGCAGGTCCAGCTTGGCCTTGCGGGTACCCGCCTTGACCAGAATGGTGTGGTCGTCAACCTTCTCCACCGCCACCACTTCGGTGGTGTAGTAGTTGTTGAACCAGGGCCCCTTGATGTCCTTGGAGCGCATCATCTCGTAGCCGAAGGTATAGTCATCGGCGACCACCGGCTTGCCGTCCGACCACTTGGCGCGCGGATCCAGCTTGAAGTAGACGGTCTGGTTGTCCGGCGCGATGGCCCAGTGGGTCGCGAGCGACGGAATGGGGTTGCCGGTATTGGGATGGAAGCTGATGAGCCTCAGCTGGTTGTCCATGATGAAGGAGCGAAACGCGCCGTTGGAGTCGGGCCCCACAGTGCGAAACGTCAGTGGGAAACTGTCCACGAACATGGTGATGCTGCCACCGGGCAGCGCCTTGGGCGAGGCGAACACGGGGTCGGTGTCGTTGGTCTCCCATTTGAGATCTGCAGGCAGGCTGGCCGCCCACACCCAGGATCCGTTCACCAGCACAAAGAGAGCACCTATCCATTTGATTTTATTTTTCATGTTTGACTTCCAGGTCATACCCCTGCACTGGGGGCTTGTCGATTCAAGGGTGAGCAACCGGGGCCACAAGCCCGCCCCAGGTCACTGATAACGGGTAAATTTACGCGGATCGAACGCCTCGCGGATCGCCTCGCCGATGAAGGAGACCATGATCAGCACCAGGCTCACCGCTGCCACCACCGAACTCACGATCCAGATGGCATCCAGGTTGTTGATGCCCTGGGAGAGCAGCTCCCCCCAGCTCGGGGTGGGCGGCGCCAGGCCGAAGCCCAGATAGTCCAGCGCCGTCAGGGTGGATATGTTGCCCACTACGGCAAACGGCGCCAGGGTCACGATCATCATCAGGGTGTTGGGCAGAATGTGGTGGAAGATGATCCGCCCGGTGCCGGCCCCCTGGGCCCGCGCCGCCATCACGTAGTCCCGCGCCCGCTCCTTGTAGGTGAGGGTGCGCATGTACCAGGTGATGCCCATCCAGCCGAACAGCACGTTGATGGCCACAAACAGGCCGAAATTGGGCTTGGCCAGCGACACCAGGATCATGATGACGTAGAGAAACGGCACCTGGGACCAGATCTCGATAAAGCGCTGCAGCACCAGATCAAACCGCCCGCCAAGAAAGCCCATCATGCAGCCGATGGTGACCCCGATGGCATAGCTGGCCACCAGCGCGATGAAGGCGAAACCGATGGCGATGCGAAAACCGTAAACCAAGCGTGCCAGCACGTCGCGGCCGCTGGTGTCGGTGCCAAGCAGGTGGCGCTCGGCCAGGCTCGGCGCATAGGGTGGGTAGGCATCCTGCTTGAAATCCTGCTCATAGGGGTTCCAGGGCACCGGCGGCAACACCACCCAATCCCCCTTGCCATCGGCAGCGAATTTGTCTTTGAGCTGGCGATAATTGGTCTCGTACTCGTAATCGAGCCCGAACTGCTGACCCGGGATCACGTCGCCATAGGTGGGAAAATAGAGCTCCCCCTGATAGCTCACCATCAGTGCCCGACTGTTGACCAAGAGCTCCGCCAGCAGGGAGAGCAGCACCAGGGTGGTGAAGATGATGAAGGAGTAGTAACCGCGCTTGATCGACTTGAAACGTTTGAGTTTTTTTAAGGTGACAGGGTTCATGTTCACTCTCCGAACCGCACGCGGGGATCGACCGACAGGATGGCTACACAGATATCGGTGACGATAGGGCGCATCATCAAACTGGCCATGACTAGCGACAGGTGACTCATGCTCACTCTCCAAACCGCACGCGGGGGTCTACCAGGGCAACGCAGATGTCGGAGACGATATTGCCCACCAGCATCAGCATGGAAGTGATGGCCAGAATGCCCATCACGGTGGGGTAATCCCGCTCGACGATGGCCTCGTAACCGAGCAGACCGATGCCGTCGATGTTGAAGATGGTCTCGATGAGAAAGGAGCCGCCGAAGAAGACGGTGAGCACCGACCCCAGGTGACTGGCGATGGGGATCAGGCTGTTGCGCATGGCATGATCGGTCACCGCCTTGCGAAACGGCAGCCCCTTGGCCACGGCGGTGCGCACATAATCCGCCGACAGGTTCTCCATCAGGCTGTTCTTCATGGTCATGGTGAGGATGGCGAAATCACCGATGGCGTAGGCGATGAGCGGCAGCAAGGCATGGGCGAACACGGTGCGGATCTGATCCCAGCTGCTCTCCATGCCGTCGAACTCGTCCCCTGGGAAGCCCCCCATGGGCAGCCACTCCAGATGGAACGCGAACACTGTAATGAGGAAGATGCCCACCACGTAGGCGGGCAGCGCATAGGCCATGTAGATGAACATGGAGCTGAGCGAATCGAAGCGGCTGTTGTGCCTGAGCGCCTTGGCCACCCCGAGCGGAATGGAAACGGCATAACTGAGCAGAAAGGTCGCCAGCCCGAAGAAGGCGGTCACCGGCAACCTGTCCTTGATAAGGCCCCACACCGGCTCGTAATAGCGGGTCGATTCGCCAAGATCCAGCACCGCCAGCTTCTGCAGCCACTCCCAATAGGCGACCAGCATGGGCTTGTCGAGCCCGTAAAAGGCCTTGAGCTCCTCGATCTGTTCATCGGAGAGCGCCTGCGCCCCCTTGCTGCCGCTGGAGCGGCCCGATTCGTTCTGAGAAACCTGTGCTTGCAGCAGCATGCGTTCGACCGGGCCGCCCGGCACGAAGCGGGTGATGGTGAAGACGAGCAGGGTGATACCGAGAAACGTCGGGATGATCAAAAGCATCCGACGTAAGAAATACGACAGCATGGTGGAACCTCGTCCTTGTTGTTCTTTTATGGCCAGTCACATCCGGTGACGGGCCTGTCCTTCCTGGCATTACTCACTGGATAGCCGGTTATTGACAGACTATCCGCTCGGTCACTGTAAAAGCTCTGCAACAAAAATCAAGTAGAACGAAGGGAATGACATGCCCCTTTGGCAAACCGTGGAATTTACTGTGAGTTTTTTATGAAAAAGCCAACTTCAAGATAAAAAACTGCGACATGAACAATTTAAATAACGTTTAAATTTTCAATCAAATTTACAAGAACAGCCAAACAAAAACATCTTTTTTATATAAAACAACAAGATATGATAAAACAGAATTAAATCACCCTTCTCTATATGGGCAAGCTGAAATCCGGCTCAACAATGCAATCTGAACCTCAGCCGAACACACTACCAAAACAGAAAATAATGCTAAAAAAGTCTTGGTTAACAATATAAAAACTAGCGAGACATCCCCCCTATCGATAAGTTCAAAATTAATCAATAAAATGGAAACCACTCATTTTAACATCGATTTCACATCGTAAAATATCATCAAGTCAGAATAAACCGCTGCGAAACCGGAAGTATTAAAACATAGTCAGCTTATTGCGCCCCCCTTCCCCATCCACACCGCCTCAATTGACGTCAACCGTCAAAGCTTGATAAGCCTTACGCATCGCTCCAACGAGGGCGGTATGGAAGCAAACAAAAAAACAACCAGGAAGGATATAAGCGATGCTTAGGAAAAGCAGACTCTCTGCTGCCGTAGCGTTTGCCTTGGCGAGCGCGGCAGTAGTAGCCACCCCTGTTTTGGCCGAAGAGGGTCAAAACGTCGAAAAACTCCAGAAGATCAAGGTCACCGGCTCCCGTATCTCGCGCGTCGACGTGGAAGGTGCCACCCCGGTTGTCTCTGTCACCAAAGCCAAGATCGAACAATCCGGTCAGCAGACCGTGGCAGATTACCTGAAACAGGCCTCCTACAACTCCTTCGGCGGCGTATCCCCCTCCTCCGGCAGCTCCTTCCAGTCCCAGTCTACTGTTGGTCTGCGCGGTCTTGGCTCAGAGCGTACCCTGGTGCTGCTCAACGGCAAGCGCGTCGCCGGTTCTCCTACCATGGGTGGTACCTCCATCAACCTCAACACCATCCCCATGGCGGCTGTTGAGCGGGTGGAAGTGAACCTGGATGGCGGCTCAGCCATCTATGGTTCTGACGCCATCGGTGGCGTCATCAACGTGGTGCTGAAAGAGGGTTACGAAGGTCTGACCTTCCAAGGGCGAATTGGTAGCCCAAGCGAAGACGGCGGTGACGAAAAGAGCGGTTCCATCGTAGCCGGTATTACCGGTGAAAAAGGCTCCCTGATGACTGTCTATGAGCACGACAAGAAGGACATCATCTACAGCCGTGACCGTGACTACCTAGCCAAACAAGGCAACGAATCACCCAGCGTTTACGGTCGCAACGTGGAAGGCATCACAGGCCTGGACGGCAATGGCGATCCTATCTGGACATATGGCCCGCTGGCAGGTTCCACCAATCCTGATGGCACCTGTAAAGACCCCTTTGTAAACGCTGATGGTGGCTGTAACTTCAACTACGGCCAGGTTGCTGCCAAGACTGCGTCCCGCAGCCGTGACACCCTCTATGTAAATGGCCGCTATCACATCAATGACAACGTCGATTTCGTACCCCAGATCATTGGTTCCCGGGTCGAGAGCTTTAGCCGCTTTGCACCTGCTGCAGGCGCCTTTGCCATAGATCCTGCCAACCCGAAGAATGCGCAATTTTTCACCGACAACGGCCTGGATGCCGCGGCAACCCAAGGACTGGGCGAAGCTGCTTACGCCTACTACCGTTTCAACAACGTCGGTACCCGTGACAACTTGGTCACAGACACTACTGGCAGTATGAACCTCGGCTTTGAGGGCACCATCACAACTGAAAGCGTTGGTGACATGCAGTGGAATGCCGGCTACATGTACTCCAAGACCGACAACAAGGAAAACGGCACTGGCTATGTGCTGAAGTCTGCCGCCCAAAAGGCTATCGAGGATGGCAAGTTTGTCGGTGGTGAATTTGATTCCTCCACCACGGCCTCCATGGCCGCCGACACCAGCCGCCGTTCCACCATGGACTTCTACCAGTGGTATGCCGGTGTCCAGTGGGACATGGGAGAACTGCCGGCAGGGCCGGTCAGCTGGTACGCAGGTGCCGAATACAACGACTGGGTCTATGCCGACAAATACGATGCCCAATCGGAAGCTGGCAACATCATAGGCTCCGCCGGTAACTCCTCTGGTGGTGTTCGTGACGTGACTGCTGCCTACATCGAGTCCCTGGTACCCATCACAGATCAGATTGAGCTCAACGTCGCCGGTCGCTTCGACAAATACAGCGACTTCGGCAGTGCCTTCTCACCCAAGACCAGTCTGCGCTACCAGCCGCTGGACAACCTGATGCTGCGCACTTCCTGGTCTCGTTCGTTCCGGGCTCCCAGTCTGAGTGATCTCTACTCTGCAGACTCCTTCTCGGCCGACTGGGCCAAGGACTATGTCTATTGCGAAGCAAACGGTATCTCGGCTGCTGCTTGCCCCAACAAACAGTACGATACCACGCGGACTTCAAACGAAAAGCTGAAGGAAGAGACCGCAGACACTTGGAACTTCGGCGTGGCCTACAGCCCGCTGGATGACCTGAACCTGTCACTGGACTACTACACGGTCAAAATCACCGACGTCATCCAGCTGAACTCTCTGCAGTCCATCATCTATGACGAACTGAACAACGGCAGCTCCAGCAACATCACTCGTAACAGCCAAGGCAAGATCAAGGGCGCTATCGCTCCCATGGTCAACCTGGGTGAACTGAACACCAGCGGCCTGGATTTCAAGGCTGACTACAAGTACGACCTGAACGTGGCAACCATTCGTTATGACTTCGGTGGTACCTACATCCTGGAATACAAGGAAGGTCTTTATGCCGGTGGGCCGGTTGTAGACAAGATTGGCCAGAACGGCAAGCCGCAGCTGCGCTTCAACTCCGGTGTCGGGGTCAATGTGCCGCAGTGGTGGAACATGGACACCTACCTGAGCGCCAGCTACATCGACTCCCAGAGCCAGGACTACATTGCCGATACCGGTGAGGAAGTGGGTCATATCGCCTCCCAGACCACCTGGAACCTGAACGTCGGTGTGGATGCCCCCTGGGACGGCAAGATCCAGGTCGGTGTGAAGAACATGTTCAACGTAGGTCCGTCTCTTGAGAGCGATGGTTTCACCTACGACGAAGATGTGTACAGCATCGATGGTCGTATCTACTACCTCGACTACACCCAGAAGTTCTAATCAACTCCCGTTGAGATATAAACCCAAGCCGGCCCGGTCGGGCCGGCTTTGCCCAACGTCCAAGGAAGTTACGGAGATAGGGTAATCCTATGAAAACAAGGACAATTACAATGAAGAAAGCGCTCCTCGGCAGCCTGGTTTCTGCTGCCTTGCTGACCAGCTTCAATCTGAGCGCCGCCTCTGCCAGCCAGGCAGTGGACGCTCAAGCCGCCACCGACAATGCATCCAAAGTGTCCCAGCAGAAGATCGACAACTACGCAGACTCTACTGAATCCGCCCTCGCCCAGTACAAGGCCGCCCTGCGTCAGGTCGACAGCCTGCGTACCTACAACGAGCAGGTGGGCAAGATGGTCGACTCCCAGAGCAGCGAACTGGCCTCGATGCAGCGCCAGATCGCCCAGATCGATCAGACCAGCACCGAAGTGGTGCCGCTGATGCTCAAGATGATCGACTCCCTCGAGCAGTTCGTGGCGCTGGATCTGCCGTTCCAGAAGGTCGAGCGGGAGGATCGCGTCGCGGCCCTGACCGACCTGATGAACCGGGCCGACGTCACCATCTCCGAGAAATACCGCAAGATCCTGGAGGCCTACCAGATCGAGGAGGGCTTCAGCCGCACCATCGAATCCTACAAGGCCAGCCTGGCCAAGGATGGCGGCGAGAAGACCTACGAGTTCCTGCGCGTCGGCCGCATCGCCCTGCTCTACCAGTCCCCGGACGGCAATGAGACCGGCATGTGGAACAAGAAGACCCGTCAGTGGGAAGAGTTGCCCCAGGAGTATCGCAGTGCAGTGGAACAGGGCCTTCGCATCGCCAAGAAGCAGGCGCCCCCCGCCCTCATCAAGCTGCCGGTTCAAACTGCGGAGAAAGCATCATGAAAGGAATCAAACTTGCCATCGCCTCGCTGATCGCGGGCGCTACCCTGATCACCCTGCCGGTGACCGCCGCCGAGAAACCGGTGGACCTGAACGCCCTGCTCAATCAGGTCAAGGCCGCCAGCACCACCGAATCCCAGCTCAACAAGGAGCGGGAAGCCCGCTTCCTGGCCGACAAGAACGAGCAGGCCGCTCTGCTGGCCAAGGCCAAGGCAGAACTGGCTGCTGAAACGGCCAAGGGTGAGCGGCTCAAGGCCACCTTCGATGCCAACGACAAGCAGCTGACCGAGCTGACCGAGACCCTGCGCCAGCGTGCCGGCAACATGGGCGAGATGTTCGGGGTGCTGCGCCAGTTCGCCGGCGAGTTCAAGGGGATCTTCAACGCCTCTGCCCGCCGGGTCGAACATCCGGAGCAGACCGCCCTGCTGACCCGCCTGGCCGAGAGCAAGGAGCTGCCCTCCAGCGATGACCTGACCGCCTTCTGGACCACCACCCTCAGCCGCATGGTCGACGGTGGCAAGGTCAGCCAGATCCCGGCCACCGTGGTCTATGGCGAGGGCAACCAGGCCGAGAAGACCGTCACCCAGATCGGCGAGTTCAACACCGTCTCCGAAGGCAAGTACCTGACCTTCGTGCCGGAGACCGGCAAGTTCGAACAGCTGCCCCGTCAGCCCGACAAGGGGGTGCTGGAGCCCATCGCCGAGTTTGAACAGGGTGGTGGCGGCGTCAAGCCGATCTTCGTCGACCCGTCCCGCGGCGTGATCCTCTCCCTGCTGGTGCAGTCGCCGACCCTGAAGGAGCGGATCGACCAGGGTGGTGAAGTGGGCTATGTCATCATGGTGCTCGGCGTGCTCGGCACCCTGCTGGCGCTGTTCTGCGGCGCTCGCCTCTCCCTCATCGGCGGATCCATGCGCAAGCAGCTGAAATCCGATCAGATCATCAAGGGCAACCCCATCGGCGAGATGCTGGGGGCCTACCAGAGCCATCGTGGCGACAACATCGAGGATCTGGAGTCCAAGCTCGACGAGATCATCCTGCGCAACGTGCCCAAGTTCGAGAAGGGCATCAGCATCATCAAGCTGATCGCCTCGGTCGCACCGCTGCTGGGTCTGCTGGGTACCGTAGTGGGGATGATCGCCACCTTCCAGGCCATCACCCTGTTCGGTACCGGCGATCCCAAGCTGATGGCTGGCGGTATCTCCGAAGCCCTGGTCACCACCATGCAGGGTCTGGTGGTCGCCGTGCCCATGCTGTTCCTCTACACCATCGTACAGACCCAGAGCCGTCGTCTGATCCAGGTGCTGGAAGAGCAGAGCGCCGGTTTCGTCGCCCGCTACCAGGAACGTCTGCACGCCTCCAAAGCCGCAGCGTAAGGAGTCACCCATGTGGTTCTGGTTGATTGAAGAAGTCGAGTCGGTCCGCCGGTTTCTGGGATTGGGGGGCGACGTACTGGTCGCCCTGTTCTTCCTGACCCTGATGATGTGGGCCCTGCTGCTGGAGCGCTGGATCTACTTCATGGCGGTCTACCCCAAGCAGGTGAAGCAGACCAAGGCCGCCTGGCTGGCCCGCAGCGATCACCTCTCCTGGTCCGCCAAGCAGATCCGGCGCGAGCTGGTCTCCCGGGTGGCCATGGCGGTGGACAAGGGGATGCCGGTCATCAAGGTGCTGATCGCCCTCTGCCCGCTGATGGGGCTGCTCGGGACCGTGGTCGGCATGGTACAGGTGTTCGACACCCTGGCTATCACCGGCACCGGCTCACCACGAGCGATGGCCTCGGGGATCTCCAAGGCGACGGTACCGACCATGGCAGGCATGATTGCCGCCCTTTCCGGCCTGTTTTTTGTCAACCAGCTTGATCACAAGGCCAAGCTGGCGGTCGAGAAGCTGGAAGACAACCTGAAACACGGTTGATGCAGGATGCACTCCCCCGCCGGGCCCGGCTCTGGCGGGGGCACAGAACAAGCAAGGAGTTTTTGCCATGAGAAAACGTCACAGCGACAGCAGTGCTGATGAGGCGGCCATCGATTTGACCCCCATGCTGGACATAGTGTTCATCATGCTGATCTTCTTCATCGTCACCACCTCGTTCGTCAAGGAGTCCGGCGTGGAGATCAACCGCCCGAGCGCCAGCACGGCCGAGACGGTGAAGAAGGGGAACATCATGGTCGCGGTCCGTGAAAACGGCCAGGTCTGGGTCGACAAGCGCATCGTCGAAGTAGGCGCCGTGCGCGCCAACATCGAGCGGCTGCGGGCCGAAAACCCGGAGAGCGCCGTGGTGATCCAGGCCGATACCGAATCCCGTTCAGGTCTGGTGGTCCAGGTCATGGATCAGATCCGCATGGCCGGTGTCCAGAACATCTCCATCGCGGCGAGCAAGAGCAGCTGATGCCGGAGCGAGCACCATGAGATACCTGATATCGTTGGCGGTCTCCTGTGTGGTGGTGTTCTTCCTGTTTCTGGGAATGAACAAGCTCATCACACCGGATCACCGGGAGTTGGTGGAGAAGGAGGACGTCAGCATGACCGACTTCATCCGCATCAAGCCTCAGGAGACCCTGCAAGAGAGACAACGCGAGCTGCCCAAGCCGCCGCCCCCGAACCGGCCCCCTCCCCCTCCCGAGATGGAAGTGGCCAGCACGGATCGGCCGCAGATGGAGAGCTCGCCGATGGACATGCCCAAACTCGACATCCCGGTCAACATCGGTGGCGGCAACGCCCTCGGTGCCTACAGCACCGGCGGTGGTGGTGGCGGCATGGGTGGCAACAACGGCGCCATTCCGCTGGCGACCTTCGAGCCCATGATGCCCCGCAAGGCGGCGCTGGCCGGCCTCGCCTCCGGCAAGGTGCTGGTGGAGTTCACCGTCACCGAGCGCGGCACCGTCAGCAACGTGCGGATCGTCAAAGAGGATCCCCGCAGCTACGACCTCGGCAAGGAGGCCCGCAAGACCATCGCCAAATGGACGTTCAAGCCGGCCATGGTCGATGGCAAGCCGCAGGCCACCCGCATGCAGCAAGAAATCGAGTTTGCGGTCAACTAAGGAAGGTGGCGATGAAAAAGTTACATACCCTGATCCTCGCCCCGGTCGCCATGGCGGTGCTGCTCAGCACCGCCGGCTGGGCCGCCGAGCAGCCTGCTCTCTCTGATCGCGCCTACCGCGCGGTCAACAAGGCGCAGGCACTGATCACCGAGAAAAAATACGGCGAGGCCAATGCCAAGCTGCAGGAAGCGCTGTCCGGCGCCGGCGAGCGGGTCTACGACAAGGGGGTCATTTTGCAGACCCTGGGCTTCGTGGCGGCACAGCAGGAGAAGTACGGTCAGGCGACCAAGTACTTCGCCGACGCCATCGCCACCGGCGGGTTGCCCCAGCCGGTGGCCCAGCAGGTGCGCTACAACCTGGCCCAGCTCTACATGGCGGAGGGCAACTTCAAGGCCTCCATCAGTACCATGAACCAGTGGTTCGCGAGCCTGGGCAAGGACGAGAAGCCGACCCCGCACGCCTACATCACGCTGGCCAACGCCCATGTGCAGCTCAAGCAGTATCGGGAAGCCATACCGGCGGTGGACAACGCGATCAAGCTCTCCGCCGGCAAGGCGCCGGAGTCCTGGTATCTGCTGAAGATGGCGGCCCACTACGAGCTGAAACAGTACAAGCCGGCCACCGAGGTGCTGACCACGCTGGTCGACCGCTATCCAGAGAAGAAGAAGTACTGGACCCAGCTCTCCGCCATGCACATGCAGGCGGGCAACGATGGCAAGGCGCTGGCGGCGCTGGAGGGGGCCTACAACCTCGGCATGCTGACCGAGGCGGCCGAATTGCAGCGTCTGGCCAACTACCTGGCCTTCGCCGGCATTCCCCACCGCGCCGCCCGCGTGATGGAGAAGGCGATGAAGGAGGGGACCATCGAGAGCAACGCGGCCAACTACAAGGCGCTGGCCAACTACTGGCACCAGGCCAAGGAGCTGGACCCGGCCATCGATACCCTGGCCAAGTCCTACAAGCTGGCCCCCAACGCCGAGCTGCAGCTCAAGATGGCGCGCATGATGATCCAGAGCAAGCGCTACCAGGATCTGGTGGCCTTCGCCGCCAAGCCCGCCGCCAATGCCAGCGGCGAGCAGCGGGCAGATCTGAAGTTCCTGACCGGGGTCGCCTATTTTGAGCAGCAAAAACCGAAGGAGGCACTCAGCGCCTTCACTCAGGCTGCCCAGAACGGCAACGTCAGTGGCCGCGCGTCGCCCTGGATCAGCTTCTTGAAAGAGCAGCAGGGCGGCGCCGTCACCCAATAAGCAACCCTGGCGTACCAGCCCGGAGCATCTGTTCCCGGCATGGCACGCAATGACACCCGGCAGGACGGGCTCCCGCCCTGCCGGTCAACAACAAGGGGGTCACCCCGCAGATTGCCTTGGTGGCAATTGGCCGCTCCCCGGAGCGGTCTTTTTTATGCCTCTGCCTTTATTACCCCGCCATAAAAAAATCCGGAGCCTGGGCTCCGGATTGGGTCATTGCCTTGCGAGAGGACAGGCCATGCAGAGTGCCGGCCTGCCCCTCAAACGGTCATCAGTAGCTGCATATCAGTTCCAGCTACCATCGCCCGCTCTGAGCTCGCTGCTGGTACAGCAGCCTGGACAACTCAGTAGCTGCACACCAGTTTCCAGCTACCATCGCCCGCCTTGGGCTCACTGCTGGTCCACCAGTTGGCCTGCCACACCGCCTTGTTGTTGGTCATCCGGTCACCGCCGTTGGCGTGATCCCCCTGCGGCCAGGTCGGATAGGCCTTGTAGGCGGCCGGGTTGACGTTCTGGCTGCTGCAGGTGGCGCCGCCCGGGTTCTCGCCGCCACCACTGCTGCCCAGTACGGCCTCCGGCAGGGTCGGGAACTCGGCCTTGAGGCCCGCGGTCTGGGTGCCGCTGATGATGCGGATACCGCTCGGCACACCGGCGGCCGGCAGATAGTAGGTCATCGCCACTTCCACGTCGCTGCCCGGCGCCCAGGCCTTCCAGGTCGGCAGCGTAAAGGCCGCCTTGTGGAAGTCCTTCTCGCCCGCGATGCCGTCGGAGTTCTGGTTGCCGCCGCTCTCCACCACTTTCAGCCCCATCCCGCTCTGGTCGGTGATGGTGTCGGAGGTGGAAGTGGGCACCAGGAACTCGATGCGAGTACCGCCCGGAATGGTCTGGGTCGAGTTGTTGGTGAGCTTCAGGGTCGGGTTGATCGGGTAGTTGGAATCCCCCTCCTTGAAGCCGGAGAGGCTCACCGCGATGTCCAGCTGGGCGGTTGGCGCCGCCAGATCGTTCTGCTGGGTGTTGTACTTGGCTGCCTTGGCGAACTTCTCGTAGGCGAGCGTGGTCAGCGTGCTGCCCATGCCGTATTCGTTCTTGGCCGGATCGAAGGCGTAGTCACCCGCCATCTCCCAGAACATGACCCCGCCCAGGCCCCGCTTGATGATGTAGTCGAGCTTGTGGCCCATGGACTCTTCATCTTCGGTGGAGAGGAACACCTTCTTCTCTTCGTTCCACAGCCAGGGCGCCTGCGCCTTGTCATCGTAGTAACGCACGTACTTGCCCTGCATCACATGGGCCGGGTTGTTGGGATCCAGACCCCAGGCCTGGCCGTAGCTCGGCATGGTGGTGATACCCAGGCTGGCGGCGTTCTCCAGGTTCTTGGCATGCCACATGGGCACGGCGCCACCGCCGATCTCCTTGCCGTTCTTGTCGAGATCATGCCAGATGTTGTCGATGCCGACCGCCCCGTTGCCACACGGGATGGTGCTGCCACCGGTACCCGGCTGACAATCGCTCTGGCTAGGCAGGGCTGCCTTGCCGGCCAGGCCGTGAGTGCCACCGCTGACCCCTTGCCAGCCACGGGTGTAGTAAGGCACGCCCACGTTGATCTTGCCGGCCGCCAGGGCGCCACGGAAGTAGTGGGCAGACCAGGCCGCGTTGAGGTAGCCGATGCCGCCAAACTGGCTCTGGGTATAGACACCCCAGTGGGCAAGTTCGGCATCCGCCTTGTTGTCGAACAGGGCGGCGTTGTGACCGACGAAGTTGTTCCAGGCGCCGTGGAAGTCGTAGGTCATCAGGTTGACGTAGTCGAGGTACTGAGTGACCTGGAAGTTCTCCATGCCGCGCAGCAGATAGGCCGAGGCCGGCGAGGCGATGGTCAGCATGTACTTGCGACCATCCTCGCTGCCGGCGCTGTCGAGCTTGCTGCGCAGGGTCTGCATCAGCACCTTGTAGTTGGCAAACAGCTTGCCACGGCACTGGTTGGAGAGCGGGAAGTCATTGGGGTTACCCGCATCCTTCATGGAGGTGGGGTATTCGTAGTCGACGTCGACCCCGTCAAAGCCGTACTGACGGATGAAGCTCACCGCCGAGTTGGCAAAGGCGTTGATGCCGTCATTGTTGACCGAGCAGTCACCCTTGGTGGTGGCGGTATAGAAGCCGCGGGTATCGGCCCAGCCCCCCACCGAGATCAGGGTCTTCACGTCCGGATACTGCTTCTTGTACTTCGACAGCAGGTTGAAGTGGCCCTTGTAGGCAAACTCCGGATCCATCTCGGCACCCGGCACGCCGTCCCAGGTCATCTTGGTCGCCGAGTCGTCCACCTTGATGGTGTGGCTCTGCTCGTCCACCGCCGCGAAGGCGTAGTTGATGTGGGTGATCTTGTCCCAGGGGATATCGCTCACCAGATAGGAGGGCAAGCCGTTCTTGCCGGTACGCCAGGAGGTGAAATAACCGATGACCCGACGGGCGTGATCATCCCCCATGCACTCGTAACCGTCAGGGCGGTAGATCTGGCGGATATCGCAGGAGAGGTTGCCACCGGTGGGCGGCAGGGCTGCCTCTTCCACCTGTACGTCGACCTGGCTCGATTCGCCGCTCAGGTTCTCCTTGTCGGTCGCCACCAGCTTGAGGCCGGCCAGCCCCTTGCTCTGGGGCGTCCAGTTCACCTGCCAGGGGGCACTGGTGTCTTCACCCACCTTCTTGCCATCGACGAACAGCTCGACCCTGGCGACGTCGTTGTTGGCATCGGTGACGTTGCCGCTCACCGCCACGCTGCGACCCAGTGTCACCTTGGCGCCGCTGGCCGGGCTGCTGATGCTCACCTTGGGCGCCTCTGGCGCCACCACGGCGGCGACGTTGAAGCTCGAATCCGCCTCGCTCAGCACCTTGCCATCTTTATCCAGTGCCCGAGCCTTGAGGGCGTGGGCGCCGACACCGGCGGCACTCCAGCTGCCGTTCCAGGGCGAGGCGCTCGCCGTGGCCACCAGCTTGCCGTCGATGAGGTATTCCACCCGAACCAGCGCCGTCACCGGGCCGCTCAGGGTCACCGCCAGCGCGACGCTCGCCCCCTCGTTGAAACTGGCGCCGGCAGCCGGCGAGCTGACGGCTACGCCGAGCGCAGGGGGCGGCACGTCCCCGCCATAGAGTTTCCAGGCATCGGCCCAGACCACACCCACTCCGGGAGCGTAGTGATAGGGCGAGGCCCCGCACCAGCCGGAGTAGGGAAATTCTTTGCACTCATAGAGATTGCCGACGTTGCTGACGATGTCGCCGGCCTTGTAGGCGGTACCGGCCTGATAGGCGGGATAGGCGGCCTGTGCCCAGGCGGGCATGGCAGCCAAAGCCACCAGCATGACAAGCCTGCTGGGCCTTAGGGTCTGTTGCATATTGTTATCTTCCTTGTTTTGTCTTGGCATTGGTCACCAAGGCAAGGGACAAGCGCAACCTGCGTGATGGGCGCAGACAACTGGCAATGGACCTGCCACAAACGTCACCCTCACCCTGGGAAGCCCCGCTATCTGGATCGCTCGATCTGAAGACCGGAGGCATTGCGTCCCGGCATCTCGACCGGTTTGCCCTTTACCTGGGTTCCGTGAGGAACAAGTCGAGTATAGGAATCAACCAGCCGAGTCTCAATCTTCATTCTCGAGGAAAAATATGTGGATGCCAGCCAGATCACATTTTCACTGATGTGACGAAATAACTGTTTTGTCATTAATTTCATACTGTTAGCCAAGTCAAAAAAACCGGCATTGCCCTCATTTGTATCCCCGTAATGTGCGTTGGCTCACTGGTATGACATGCCAGAAATGTGACAATGCGCGCCCTTGGCCGATGCGCCAAGGCTATGGAAACACTGGCAAAAAATAAAAAAGGAACAGTTATGAAAGGAACACGTACCCTGCTGTCGCTGGCCGTGGGGCTTGCGCTCGCCTCCCCGTCCGTCTATGCCGCCGGCTTCAGCTGCCCGGCCGACAGCGCCCTCACCCCGATCCCGGTCATTCAGGGCAGCGGCGACAAGAGCCCACTCATTCCCGCCGACAAGTTCGAAAGTCCCCAGAGCGTCATGGTCAAGGCGGTGGTCTCTGGCCTCGGCGAGAGCCTCAACAAGGGATTCTACCTGCAGGACGTGCAGGGCGATGGCAACCCCCAGACCTCGGACGGCATCTTCGTCTACCTCAACGACAAGAACTTCGCCAGCAAGTACCCGGACATCAAGCCGGGCGCCGAAGTCTGCCTGGAGGCCAAGGTCGAGGAGTACTACAACCACACCCAGCTCAAGCCGGTCGCTGACAGCGGCGCCCCGCGCCTGCAAGTCCTCGCCCAGGGGACGGCCCCTGCCGCCGTGCCGCTGCGGGTACTGGAAAACGAGACCCTGGCCCGGGCGCTGGAGCGTCACGAAGGGATGCGGGTACGGCTCGATGCCGACAGCGCGCTCAAGATAAGCCGCAACTTCAGCTATGACTACGCCGCCCGGCGCAACAACCTGGTGCTCTCCCACCAGGCGCCGCTGATGAAACCGACCCAGTTGCACGATGCCGACAGCAAGGCCGCCAAGGCACTGGCCAAGGCCAACGCCAACAACCGGGTGTTCCTCGAATCGGACTTCAAGGCCGCCGACGGCAAACTGCCCTGGCTGCCGGCCTGGGAGCCGGAGCAGGGTTACCTGCGCATCGGCGACGCCCCGGTCAACCTGGATGCGCTGGTGGGTTACAGCTACAACGAATACCGGCTGATCGTACCGCAGGATCAGGTAATCACCGCCGGCGATCTGCTGCGCACCAGCGACAACGACCGCCAGAGCGCCCCGGCCCGTGCCGACGGCACCGATCTGCGCATCGGCAGCTTCAACGTGCTCAACTACTTCACCAGCCACTCCAGCGTGGGCGGAGCACTCAACGTGCTGTGCAAGGATCAGGCCGATGCGGACAGCGCCAAGGGCTGCAACCGCGGTGCCAAGAACCTGGAGGACTTCCAGCTGCAGCGCACCAAGATAGTCAACGCCATTACCGAGATGGATGCCGACCTGCTCGGCCTGATGGAGATGGAGAACAACGGCTTTGACAGCCACTCCGCCATCAGCGACCTGGTGCAGGCCCTCAACGCCCAGCAGAAAGATGCCAGCAAGCAGTACGCCTTCGTGACCCTGCCCAAGGCGCTGCTTGGCAACGAGCGCTTCTTCGGCGGCGACGCCATCATGGTGGCCATGATCTACCGACCCGCCAAGCTGGTACCGCAGGGGGATGCCGGCGTCATCACGCTGCCGGTGCAGAAATACCTGGATGCGAAAGGGGTCGAGAAACAGGCCTCCCAGCGTGACTCTCTGGTGCAAAGCTTCACCGTCGAGGGCAGCAAGGAGCCGCTGACCCTGGTGGTCAACCACCTGAAATCCAAGGGATCCGGCTGCCTGGAGAATCTGGACGGCAAGGAGCCGGCCCATCTGCAGGGCAAGTGCACCGAGTTCCGGGTCAGCGCCGCCAAGGTGCTGGGCGAGGCGGTGAACAAACTGCCGGGCCAGGTGCTGCTGGTGGGGGATTTCAACTCCTACGCAAGGGAAGATGCGATCCGGGTGCTGACCGACTATGTGCCGACCGACGGTCAGCGCAAGATAGTCTCCGCCTCCCAGACCTTCCTCGGCGCTCAGGTCTATGAGCAGACCGGCAGCGAGGTGAGCAAGAGCTACGGCCTGGTGGACATGAACGTCAAGTTCAACAAGGAGAAGGCCATCTCCTACAGCTACGAGGCCGAACTCGGCACCCTGGACTATGCCCTCGCCAACCCGGCGCTGGCCAGCAAGGTAGTGGCGGTCGCCGACTGGCACATCAACTCGTTCGAGAGCAACCTGTTCGAGTACGGCCGTGACTTCAGCGGCGACATGATCAAGTCTGACAACCCGTTCAGCGCCTCCGACCACGACCCCATCATCGTCGACCTCAAGCTGAAAGAGGAGAGCAACGGCGGTGGCGGTGCCATGGGCGCCCTGCTGCTGGCGCTGCTGCCGCTGGCCTGGCGTCGTCGCCACGGCTGATGACCCGCCATCAAACCAAAAGCCCGCAGCGATGCGGGCTTTTTATTGGCCAGCCGGCACGACCGGTGAACGGAGCGCAAAACAAAAAGGCCACCGCAGTGCGGTGGCCTTTTCTACTTTCGTTACGAAAGATGGTGGAGCTACGCGGGATCGAACCGCGGACCTCTTGCATGCCATGCAAGCGCTC